>NZ_JBUDXE010000005.1:0-342467 GCF_054956735.1 Ramlibacter sp. bp-362 | reverse complement strand
CTACCAGAGCAACAATCGCCACCCTAGATGAGTCAAGGTGTGACGGGAGTTAAGACGTGTGCGCTTCTGATCTCCTACGGACCGCACTCGTAGGCTGGCGGTGAGCGCCAGCGAACCCCAGCAATTACCCGTTAGCCAGCGTCCGCAAGGCCTCCGCCGTCGCCTGATCCCCCGGAAAGAACGTCTCCAGCGCCAGCTCCTGCAAGGTCACGTCCACCGGCGTGCCGAAGATCGTCGTCGTGCTGATCAGGTTCAGCTCGCCGCCCGGCGTGCGCAGGCGAAGGGGCACGGCGATGCCCAGCACTTCGCCCTCCAGCCGCGTGAGGTCCGCGCCGGGCGGCACGGGGTAGCCGCGCAGCTCCTGCTCCAGCGCCTGCAGCTGCGGGTCGCCGGTGGCGTGCACCTGCTGGCGCAGGCGCTCGAACAGGTGGTGGCGCCACTGGCCCAGGTTGACGATGCGCGGCGCGAGTCCCTGGGGGTGCAGGCTGAGGCGCAGCACGTTGAGCGGCGGCTGCAGCAGCGCGGCTTCCAGGCCGGCCAGCAGCTGCGGCACCACCGCGTTGTGCGCCACCAGGTTCCAGTGCCGGTCGATCGCCAGGGCCGGGTAGGGCTCGTGGCTGCGCAGGATCAGCTGCACGGCCTCGCGCGCGGCCGCCAGCGCCGGATCGTCCAGCGCCCGCTCGCGGTACATGGGCGCGTAGCCGGCCGCCACCAGCAGCGCATTGCGCTCGCGCAGCGGGATGTCCAGGCGTTCGGCCAGGCGCAGCACCATCTCGCGGCTGGGCGCCGAGCGGCCGGTCTCCACGAAGCTCAGGTGGCGCGTGGAGATGTCGGCTTCGCTCGCCAGCTCCAGCTGGCTCATGCGGCGGCGCTGGCGCCAGCCGCGCAGGTGCTCGCCGAAGGGGCGCAACTGCGAGGCGGGCGGGGCGAGGGCGATGTCCATGCCGCGATGGTAGAGCCGCGGCCGCCCGGGCCTGCGGGCGAGCGGGTTTCGTCCATCTTGTATGCTGGCAGGTCCCGGCGCGCACCGCGCCCTTTCCCCGCATCCCTCCGCTCCCATGACCCGCGTTTTCAACTTCAGTCCCGGTCCCGCCACCCTGCCCGAACCCGTCCTGCGCCAGGCCGCAGCGGAGATGCTGGACTGGCACGGCAGCGGCATGTCGGTGATGGAGATGAGCCACCGCGGCAAGGAGTTCATCGCCATCCACGAGCAGGCCGAGGCGGCGTTGCGCGAGCTGATGGCCATCCCGGCGAACTACAAGGTCCTGTTCATGCAGGGCGGCGCCATCGGCGAGAACGCCATCGTGCCGATGAACCTGATCGGCGCCACCGGCCGGGCCGACTACGTGCTGACCGGCGACTGGTCGAAGAAGTCGTACAAGGAAGCGCAGACCTACGGCACCGTCAACGTGGCGGCGACCGGCGAGGCCTCGAAGTTCACCGCGATCCCGAAGCTGGCGCAGTGGAAGCTCGACCCCGGCGCGGCGTACGTGCACATCTGCTCCAACGAGACCATCGGCGGCGTGCAGTTCCACTGGACGCCCGACACCGGCAAGGTGCCGCTGGTCGCGGACATGTCCTCGGACATCCTGTCGCGCCCCATCGACGTCTCGCGCTATGGCCTGATCTACGCCGGCGCGCAGAAGAACATCGGGCCCTCGGGCCTCACCATCGTGATCGTGCGCGAGGACCTGCTGGGCCACGCCCTGCCCATCACGCCTTCGGCCTTCAACTACAAGATCCAGGGCGACGCCGGCTCCATGTACAACACGCCGCCCACGTATGCGATCTACATCGCCGGGCTGGTGCTGCAGCACGTGAAGGCGCTGGGCGGCATGCCGGCGGTGGAGGCGCACAACCGCACGAAGGCGAAGCTGCTGTACGATTTCCTCGACGGCAGCAGCTTCTTCCGCAACCCGGTCGCGCCCGAGGACCGCTCGCTGATGAACGTGCCCTTCTGGCTGAAGGACGACGCGCTGAACGATGCCTTCCTGAAAGGCGCGCAGCAGCGCGGCATGGTGCAGCTCAAGGGCCACCGCTCCGTGGGCGGCATGCGCGCCTCCATCTACAACGCCATGCCGCTGGAAGGCGTGCAGGCCCTCGTGCAGTACATGAAGGATTTCGAGCGCGAACATGGCTGACGCGCCGGCTTTCGGGATCCTGGTCCTCAACCAGATCTCGGAGGCTGGTCTGGCGCGGCTGCCCGCGTCCCGCTACCGTGTCGGCAAGGACGTTCCCGCGCCCGACGCCATCCTGGTCCGCTCCGCCGACCTGCACGCGATGGCGATCCCGCCCTCGGTGCGCGCCGTCGCGCGCGCCGGCGCCGGCACCAACAACATCCCCGTGGCCGCGCTCAGCGCGCGCGGCATTCCCGTCTTCAACGCGCCGGGCGGCAACGCCAACGCCGTGAAGGAGCTGGTGCTGGCCGGCATGCTGATGGCCGCGCGCCACCTGGCCGGGGCGCAACGCTTCGTGGCGGACCTCGACCCCGGCGCAGCGGACCTCCCGCGCCGCATCGAGGAGGGCAAGAAGGACTTCGCCGGCTTCGAGCTGGCCCGCCAGGTGCTGGGCGTGATCGGCCTGGGCAAGGTGGGCTGCCTGGTCGCCGACGCCGCCATCAAGCTGGGCATGGAGGTGCTGGGCTACGACCCGGAGATCACCGTCGACGCCGCCTGGAGCCTGCCCTCGCAGGTACAGCGCGCCAACAGCGTCGAGGAGGTGCTGCAGCGCGCGCGCCTGGTCACGCTGCACGTGCCGCTCGTTCCCGCCACGCGCCACCTCGTCGACGCGGCGCGGCTGCGCCTGATGCGCGAGGACGCGGTGCTGCTGAACTTCTCGCGCGAAGGCGTCGTCGACGATGCCGCCGTGGTCGCCGCGCTGGAGGCCGGCCAGCTGGGCAGCTACGTCTGCGACTTCCCGCACGCCGCGATCCTGCGCCATCCGCGCGTGATCGCGCTGCCGCACCTGGGCGCCTCGACGCGCGAGGCCGAGGACAACTGCGCCGTGATGGTGGCCGACCAGCTGCGCGACTTCCTCGAGCACGGCAACATCCGCAACGCGGTCAACTTCCCCGAGGTGGCGATGGGCCGCGGCAGCGCCTGGCGCGTGGGCATCGCCAATGCCAACGTGCCCAACATGGTGGGCCAGATCTCCACGGCCATGGCGCAGGCGGGGCTGAACATCCACAACATGGTCAACAAGTCGCGCGGCGAAATGGCCTACACGCTGGTGGACGTCGACAGCGCCGTCGCCCCGACTGTGCTCGACGCCATCGCGGCGATCGAGGGCGTGCTGGCGGTGCGCTACCTGCCCGCGCCCGCCCCCGGGTCCGCGTCTGGCGGCACAATGACGCAAAGCAACAACGAGAGGTCGAGCAGATGACGCATCCCTTCGCCCATACCCTCCAGAGCTTCAAGGCCGGCCCGGGCCGGCAAGGCAAGTTCTACTCGCTGCCGGAGCTCGCGCGTTCCCATCCCAACGTCCGCCGCCTGCCCGTCTCGATGCGCATCGTGCTCGAGTCCGTGCTGCGCAACTGCGACGGTCGCAAGGTGACCGCCGCGCACGTGGAGCAGGTCGCCAACTGGCAGCCCAACGCCGAGCGCACGAGCGAGATTCCCTTCACCGTGGCGCGCGTGGTGCTGCAGGACTTCACCGGCGTGCCGCTGCTGGCGGACCTGGCCGCGATGCGCAGCGCGGCGCAGCGCCTGGGCAAGGACGTCGGCCGCATCGAGCCGCTGGTGCCGGTGGACCTGGTCGTGGACCACTCCATCATGGTGGACTTCTACGGCCGCAAGGACGCCATCGACCTGAACATGAAGCTGGAGTTCCAGCGCAACCGCGAGCGCTACCAGTTCATGAAGTGGGGCATGCAGGCCTTCGAGACCTTCGGCGTCGTGCCCCCCGGCTTCGGCATCGTGCACCAGGTGAACCTGGAATACCTCGCGCGCGGCATCCACCAGCGCGACGACGGCGTGTGCTACTTCGACTCGCTGGTCGGCACCGACAGCCACACGACGATGATCAACGGCATCGGCGTGGTCGGCTGGGGCGTGGGCGGCATCGAGGGCGAGGCGGCCATGCTGGGCCAGCCGGTGTACTTCCTCACGCCGGACGTCGTCGGCTTCGAGCTCACGGGCAAGCTGCGCGAGGGCTGCACGGCCACCGACCTGGTGCTGACCGTCACCGAGCTGCTGCGCAAGCACAAGGTCGTGGGCAAGTTCGTCGAGTTCTTCGGCGAGGGCACGCGCAGCCTGGCCGTGCCGGACCGCGCCACCATCGGCAACATGGCGCCCGAGTACGGCGCCACCATGGGCTTCTTCCCTGTCGACGAGCGCACGCTCGACTACTTCGAGGGCACGGGCCGCAGCAAGGACGAGATCAAGTACCTGGAAGCCTACTTCCGGGCCCAGGAGATGTTCGGCGTGCCCATGCCGGGCGAGGTGGACTATTCCACCGTCGTGCGCCTGGACCTGGGCGACGTGACGCCCAGCCTGTCCGGCCCCAAGCGGCCGCAGGACCGCATCGACATCGGCAAGGTGGCGAGCACCTTCCGCACGCTGTTCTCCAAGCCGACTTCGGAGAACGGCTTCAACCAGGCGCCCGAGCTGCTGCAGACCCGCCATCTGGTGGACCGGCCGAGCAAGTCCCACCCCGACGAGGACCGGCCGCTGCCGGCGGACAACCCGCCGATCCCGATCGCCGCGCCCCGCTTCGAGATGGAGATGGAGGCCAACAAGCCGACGCCGCCTTCGGCCGCGACGATCTCCGTCACGGACCGCGAAACGGGCCCCGTCACCATCGGCAACGGCGACGTGCTGATCGCCGCCATCACCAGCTGCACCAACACCTCCAACCCCGGCGTGATGCTCGCGGCCGGCCTGCTGGCGAAGAAGGCGGTCGAGAAGGGCATGCGGGTCAAGCCGCACATCAAGACCTCGCTGGCGCCCGGCTCCCGCATCGTCACCGAGTACCTGCGCGAGGCGAAGCTGCTGCCCTACCTGGAGCAGCTGGGTTTCTCGCTCGCCGGCTACGGCTGCACCACCTGCATCGGCAACTCGGGCGACCTCGCGTCGGAGATCAACGAGGCGATCAACCAGAGCGACCTGGTCTGCGCCGCCGTCCTCTCGGGCAACCGCAACTTCGAGGCGCGCATCCACCCGAACATCAAGGCCAACTTCCTCGCCAGCCCGCCGCTGGTGGTGGCGTATGCGCTCGCGGGCACGGTGCTGAAGGACCTCATGACCGAGCCGGTGGGCCAGGGGGCGAACGGGAAGGACGTGTACCTGGGCGACATCTGGCCTTCGACCGACGAGGTCCACAAGCTGATGAAGTACGCCATGAACGGCAAGGCCTTCCGCGCCAACTACGGCAAGGTGAAGACCGAGCCGGGCGCGCTGTGGCAGGGCATCCCGGGCGTCTCGGGCGACACCTACGACTGGCCGCCCAGCACCTACATCGCCGAGCCCCCCTTCTTCGAGGGCTTCACGCTGGAGCCGCCCGCCGGCGCCGGCGCGCAGGCGAGCGGCACGGGGGCGGCGGTGACGATCCGCGACGCGCGGATCATCGGCCTGTTCGGCGACTCGATCACCACCGACCACATCTCGCCGGCCGGCGCGATCAAGGACACCTCGCCGGCCGGGCGCTGGCTGCTGGAGAACGGCGTGCAGAAGCCGGACTTCAACAGCTACGGCTCGCGCCGCGGCAACCACGAGGTGATGATGCGCGGCACCTTCGCCAACGTGCGCATCAAGAACCTGATGCTGCCGCCGCGCGCCGACGGCTCGCGCGAGGAGGGCGGCCTGACGCTGTGGCACGGCCCCGGCGGGCAGAAGGAGAAGATGTCCATCTACGACGCCGCGATGAAGTACGTGGCGGAAGGCCGCCCCACCGTCGTCTTCGCCGGCGAGGAATACGGCACCGGCTCCTCCCGCGACTGGGCGGCCAAGGGCACGCAGCTGCTGGGCATCAAGGCCGTCGTCGCGCGCAGCTTCGAGCGGATCCACCGCAGCAACCTGGTGGGCATGGGCGTGCTGCCGCTGCAGTTCCAGGGCGACATGAGCTGGCAGTCGCTGGGGCTCACCGGCGAGGAGACGGTCGACATCGAGACCGACCCGCAGCTGCGGCCCCAGAGCCAGGCGGCCCTGGTGATCCGGCGTCCCGACGGCAGCAGCCAGGAAGTGAAGCTGGTGCTGCGCATCGACACGCCCATCGAGGTGGACTACTACCGCCACGGCGGGATCCTGCCCTACGTGCTGAGGCAGTTGCTCGTGGCGTGAACCTGGAGATCCTGATCGCGGGCGGCGGCATCGCGGGGCTCGCGACGGCGGTGGCCGCGCGGCGCGCCGGCTGGGAGGCGCGCCTGTTCGAACAGGCCGGACGCTTCGAGGAATTCGGCGCGGGCCTGCAGCTCGGCCCGAATGCGACGCGCATCCTCCAGGAATGGGAGCTGCTCGGGGGCGACCTGCGCCAGCAGGCCGTGGCGCCGCCGCGGCTGCGCGTGCGCGACGGCGCCGACGGCGCCGAGCTGGGCGTGCTGGAACTCGGCGAAGCCTTCCTGCAGCGCTACGGCGCGGCCTACCTCACCGTGCACCGCGCCGACCTGCAGGCGGCGCTGCTGGCCGCCGCCCGCGCGGCCGGCACGCGGCTGCACACCGACAGCCGGGTGCAGGGCGCGGAGGAGCGCGCCGACGCCATCGCGCTGCGCACCGACGCGCCGCGGGAGGTGGAAGGCGATGCGCTGGCCGCCGCCGACGGCGTGTGGAGCGTGCTGCGCGCCGCGGTCGCCGGGGACGGCGAGCCGCAGCCGACAGGCCATCTCGCCTACCGCGGTCTCGTGCGCCAGCAGGACCTGCCAGTCGCGCAGCGCAGCGACGAGGTCACGGTGTGGCTGGCGCCGCGCATGCACCTCGTGACCTATCCGGTGCGCGGCGGCGAGTGGCTCAATGCCGTGTGCGTCGTGGAGGGCACGCAGACGGGCGATCCGCGCAGCTGGGACCACGCGGCCTCGCGCGCGCAGCTGGACGCGGCGCTCGGGCCGGTGTGCGCGTCCGTGCGCGAGCGCGTCGCGGCGATCGCCGACTGGCGCCTGTGGGTGCTGCACGCGCGTCCGCCGGTCGCGTCGCCCGACCAGATGGCCCGGGGCCGCATCGCGCTGCTGGGCGACGCGGCGCACCCGATGCGCCCCTATCTCGCGCAGGGCGCCGGCATGGCGATCGAGGACGCGCGCGAACTGCAGCGCGTGCTGTCGGTGGCCGACGAGGTGGTGATCGACGTGCCCACGGCCTTGCGCCGGTATGCGCTGAACCGCTCCGAGCGTGTGGCCAGGGTGCAGGAACGCTCGGAGCGCAACGGCACGATCTTCCACGCGACGGGGGCGCTGCGCCTCGCGCGCAACGCGGCGCTGCGCACGCTGGGTGCGCGCTTGCTGGACCAGCCTTGGCTATATGGGTGAAGGTCAGAGATCCGTCCGCAACTGCCAGATCTCCGGAAACAGCACCACGTCCAGCATCTTGCGCAGGTAGCTCACGCCACCGGTCCCGCCGGTGCCGCGCTTGAAGCCGATGATGCGTTCCACCGTGGTCACGTGGCGGAAGCGCCAGAGGCGGAAGGCGTCTTCCAGGTCGGTCAGTTCCTCGCCCAGCTGGTACAGGTCCCAGTGCGCTTCCGGCGCGCGGTACACCGTCAGCCACGCCTGCTCCACCTCCTTGCTCGCGGTGTAGGGCTGCGTCCAGTCGCGCTCGAGGTGCGATGCAGGAACGGCCAGGCCGCGCCGCGCGAGCAGCCGCAGGGCCTCGTCGTACAGCGAGGGCGCCTCGTACGCCGCCTGCACCACGGCCAGGCGCTCCGCATGGTGCTCGTGCGGCTTGAGCATCGCCGCGTTCTTGTTGCCCAGGCGGAACTCGATGCAGCGGTACTGCCAGCTCTGGAAGCCGCTGGAGCTCGCCAGGTAGGGGCGGATCGCGCTGTATTCCGCCGGCGTCATGGTCGCCAGCACGTCCCAGGCGTGCACCAGCTGCTCCATGATGCGCGACACGCGCGCCAGCATCTTGAAGGCGGGCGGCAGCTCGTCGCGGGCGATGCAGGCGATGGCGGCGCCCAGCTCGTGCAGCATCAGCTTCATCCACAGCTCGCTGGTCTGGTGCTGCACGATGAACAGCATCTCGTTGTGGTCGGGCGAGAGCGGCTTCTGCGCCTGCAGGATCGCGTCGAGCTGCAGGTAGTCGCCGTAGCTCATGGCGCGGCTGAAATCCAGCTGCGCCTTCTCGGCGTGGACGATGGCTTCGGGGTTCTCGGTCTTCATCTCAGGTGACGGCGTGCTGGCGGTTGAATTCCGGGCGGCGCCACTCCTGCTCCGCCAGCACCTGGCGCAGGTGTTCGGCGGCGCGCCACACGTCCTCGAAGCGCAGGTACAGCGGCGTGAAGCCGAAGCGCAGGATGTCGGGCGTGCCGGCGCGGAAGTCGCCGATCACCCCGCGTGCGATCAGCGCCTGCACGATCGCGTAGGCGCCCTCGGCGCGCGTGAGCGAGACCTGCGAGCCGCGCCGCGCGTGTTCGCGCGGGGTGGCGAGGCCGAGGCCGTGGCCGGCGCAGCGCTCCTCCACCAGCGCGATGAACAGGTCGGTGAGCGCCAGCGACTTGCGCCGCAGCGCCGCCATGCCGCCTTGCGGCTGCGCCGCGAGCACGGTGTCCAGCCCGCAGTCCAGCGCCGTGAGGCTCAGGATGGGCTGCGTGCCGCAAAGATAGCGGGCGATGCCGGACGCGGGCCGGTAGTCGGGCGTGAAGGCGAAGGGCGCCTCGTGGCTCCACCAGCCGGAGAGCGGCTGCCAGCAGCGGTCCGCGTGGCGCGGGTGCACCCACAGGAAGGCCGGCGCGCCGGGGCCGCCGTTGAGGTACTTGTAGCCGCAGCCGACGGCGAAGTCGGCGTCGGCGCCGTGCAGGTCCACTTCCACGGCACCGGCGCTGTGGCAGAGGTCCCAGACCGCCAGGGCGCCGGCCGCGTGCGCCGCCTGCGTGAGCGCGCGCATGTCGTGCATCGCGCCGGTGCGGTAGTTGACGTGCGTGAGCATCAGCACCGCCGTGCGCTCGTCCAGAGCCGCCGGGATGTCCTCGGCCTCCAGCAGCTGCAGCGTGAAGCCGCGCTCGCGGCACAGGCCTTCGGCGATGTAGAGGTCGGTCGGGAAGTTGGTGCGCTCGCTCACGATGTTGCGGCGCGCGGGGGCATCCGCGGCGACGATGGAGAGCGCGGCGCTCAGCACCTTGAACAGGTTGATCGAGGTGCTGTCGGTGGCCGCCACCTCGCCGGCCCGCGCGCCGACCAGCGTGGCGATGCGGTCGCCGACGCGGCGCGGCAGCTCGTACCAGCCGGCGCTGTTCCAGGAGCGGATCAGCCCTTTGCCCCATTCCTCGCGCATGGCGCGCGCCACCCGCTCCGGCGCGGCTTTCGGCAGCGGGCCCAGCGAATTGCCGTCGAGGTAGATCACGCCCTCGGGCAGCGTGAAGAGGTCGCGCAGCGGCGCGAGCGGATCCCCCGCATCGAGCGCGCGGCAGTCCTGCAGCGTGGTCATGGCAGTTCCCTCAGCACGGCGCGCACCGGAGAGGCATCGGCCGTCATCAGTTTCAGGGGCAGGGCGATCAGCTCGTAGTCGCCCTCGGGCACGGCGTCGAGCACCAGGTTCTCCAGCACGCGCAGGCCGCGGCGGCGGATCACCTGGTGGCTGGGAAGCTGCTTGCTGTCGGCCGGGTCGATGCTGGCGGTGTCGATGCCCACCAGCTGCACGCCCGCGTCGGCGAGCCGCTCGACCGTCCCCGGCGCGAAGGCGGCCAGCTGCGGATCCCAGCGGTCCACCGGCGCGCGCTCGTAGGTGCGCACCAGCACGCGCGGCGGCAGCGCTTCCACCGCATGCGCGAGGTGCTCCCAGGTGACGAGCGGGCCGCGGGCGATCGCATGGATCACGCGGCAGTGGCCGAGGTAGGGCGCGAGGTCCAGCGCGCCGACGGCGCGGCCCTGCGGGTCGTAGTGCAGCGGGGCGTCGGCGTGCGCGCCCACGTGCGGCGAGAGCGTCAGCGTGCTGACGTTCACCGGGCAGCCCGGCGCGATGCTGGCGGCCCATTGCTGGCGGTACGGCGTGTCGCCGGGGAAGACGGGCGCGCCTTCCTGCACCGGCGGCGAGATGTCCCAGAGGCGTGGCATGCGGGGCAGTGTGCGCCGCTGTTTCGGCCCGTGGTGTCGGTTGCTTCCAACACCGCGCAAAAATCCTTGAGGCCTAAAGCATCTCCGCGGCCAGGGGCGGCAGGCCGTGGCGAGCGCGGGCGCGCCGGCAGGCGTCGCTGCCGGGCTCCAGCTCGCGGCAGGGGTTGGGGCGCCACTCGTAGATGCCGCAGGCGGCCCGCTCGCCGATGCGGCCGGTGAGCGCCGCGCAGCGCACGGGCTGGTGGTCGGTGCCGCGCATGCGCCAGGTGCGGACTGTCACCTCGACGGCGAGCCCGGCCGGCACGGTGCCGCCGAGCGCCTCCAGCTCCTCGGCGGCGAAGTCGACGCGGAAGGCGGCGCAGCAGGCGCCGCAGCGCAGGCAGGGATGGTCGGGGACGGACGGCGGCATGGGCGGGTCAACGCGAGCAGCGGCGGGTGCGTTGCGGGTTGACTGTATGTAAATACAGTGATCCGCCACTCGCTTCAGGAGGCTTCATGGAACTGCAGATCGCACGCCAGATTATCGAGACCCTGGCCCAGGGCATCCACCCGGTCACCGGGGAGGCCATGCCCGACGACAGCCCTTACAACGCGCCGCCGGTGATCCGCGCGCTGCACGTCGTCGCGCGCGCGCTCGACGAAGCGCCTGCCGCAGCGGACGGGCCCGCGCGCCCGCGCCGCAGCCCGCCGCCCAACGCCGGCAAGGCCTGGACGGGCCAGGAAGACGCCGCGCTGGAAACCGCTTTCGACGCGGGCATCCCGCTGAAGCAGGTCGCGCAGGAACTCGGGCGCACCGCCTTCGCGGTGGAGCAGCGGCTGGTCAAGCTGGGCAAGGTCGCGGCGCCGGCGGGCGGCGGCCGCTACGGGAGCAGCGCGGCGGCCGCGAACTGAATCAGTCCACCACCCGCCCGAGCAGGAGGTACTCCATGAGCGCCTTCTGCACGTGCATGCGGTTCTCCGCCTCGTCCCACACCACGGACTGCGGGCCGTCGATCACCTCGGCCTCGACTTCCTCGCCGCGGTGCGCCGGCAGGCAGTGCATGAACAGCGCGTCGGGCTTGGCCACCCGCATCATGTCGCGGTCGACGCACCAGTCGGCGAAGGCCTTGCGGCGCTCCTCGTTCTCGGCCTCGAAGCCCATGCTGGTCCACACGTCCGTGGTCACCAGGTCCGCGCCGCGGCAGGCTTCCATGGGGTCGCGGAAGACCTTGTAGCTGTCGGCGCTGCGGATGCCGGCCACGGCCTGGTCCACCTCGTAGCCGGTGGGCGTGCTCACGTGCACGGTGAAGCCCAGGAGCTCCGCCGCCTGCAGCCAGGTGTTGGCCATGTTGTTGCCGTCGCCGACCCAGGCCACGACGCGTCCCTTGATGGACCCGCGGTGCTCGATGAAGGTGAAGATGTCCGCGAGGATCTGGCAGGGGTGGAACTCGTTGGTCAGCCCGTTGATCACCGGCACGCGCGAGTGCTCGGCGAAGCGCTCCAGCTTGTCCTGCCCGAAGGTGCGGATCATCACGAGGTCCACCATGCGGCTGATCACCTTGGCGCTGTCCTCGATGGGCTCGGCGCGTCCCAGCTGGCTGTCGCCGGTGGTGAGGTGCACCACCGAGCCGCCCAGCTGGTACATGCCGGCCTCGAAGCTCACGCGCGTGCGCGTGGAGGCCTTCTCGAAGATCATGGCCAGCGTGCGGTCCGCCAGCGGGTGGTATTTCTCGTAGTTCTTGAACTTGCGCTTGATGACGGCCGCCCGCTGGAACAGCCACTCGTGTTCGGCGGTCGTGAAGTCGCTGAACTGCAGGAAGTGCTTGATCGGTGTCGTCATGCGGCCAGGAACTCCTTGACCAGCGGCGCCAGGATGGCGACCACCTCGTCGGCCTGCTGCTCGGTCATGATCAGCGCCGGCAGCAGGCGCACGACGGTGTCCGCCGTGACGCTGATCAGCAGGCCGGCCTCGGCCGCGCGCTGCGTCAGCACGCCGCAGTTCTTCGCCAGCTCCACGCCGATCATCAGGCCCTGGCCGCGGATCTCGACGACGCCCTTGAGCCCGCCGATCTCGCGCGCCAGCGCGCCCTTGAGGTGGGCGCCCACGCGCGAGGCGTTCTCCAGCAGCCCGTCCTCTTCCATGATGCGGATCGTCTCGACGCCGGCGCGCATGGCCAGCGGGTTGCCGCCGAAGGTCGTGCCGTGGTTGCCCGGCTGGAAGATGTCGGCGGCCTTCGGGCCGGCCACCACCGCGCCGATCGGCACGCCCGAGCCCAGGCCCTTGGCCAGCGGCATCACGTCGGGCACGATGCCGGCCCACTGGTGCGCGAACCACTTGCCGGTGCGGCCCATGCCGCACTGCACCTCGTCGATCATCAGCAGCCAGTTCTTCTGGTCGCACAGCTCGCGCACCTTCTGCAGGTAGTCCGCCCGCATCTGGTTGATGCCGCCTTCGCCCTGGATGGTCTCGAAGAACACGGCGACCACGTCCTTGTTGCCGTCGGTCGCCTTGCGCAGCGCATCGATGTCGTTCAGCGGCACGCGGATGAAGCCCTCCACCAGCGGACCGAAGCCGGCCTGCACCTTCTCGTTGCCGGTGGCCGAGAGCGTCGCGATGCTGCGGCCGTGGAACGCCTTCTCGTACACGACGATCTGCGGCCGCTCGATGCCGCGGTCGTGCCCGTACTTGCGCGCCAGCTTGATCGCCGCTTCGTTGGCCTCCAGGCCGGTCGAGCCGAAGAACACGTTGGTCATGCCCGCCAGCTGCGCCAGCTTGGCCGCCAGCTTCTCCTGGTTGGGCACGTGGTAGTAGTTGCAGCTGTGGATGATCTTCGCGACCTGGTCCTGCAGCGCGGGCACCAGCTTGGGGTGGTTGTGGCCGAGCGTGTTGACGGCGATGCCGGCCAGCGCGTCGAGGTAGCGCTTGCCATTCACGTCCCAGACGTAGCAGCCGTCGCCGCGCTCCAGGGCGATCGGCAGCCGGCCGTAGGTGTTCATGGTGTGGGGCGATGCCGCCTCGATCTGGGCCATTGCGCGCTTCCTCGTCTTCGCAAATGAAATCGGCTCAACGAGCGGGGTGCCACAGGTGAGCCGTTGGAGCACGATTGTAGGCACACGGCCCGGCGCCTTTGCTTGAGAATTCCGCATCACACCGATGCCCTCCGCGACAGCGGGACGACAGGCAGGCGGTGGGCCATCCGGGGTCGCAACTCTTATATAAGATATAATACTTGTGCGCTGCAGCAACGCCTTGCTGCGGGCCGAGCCCCCCAGCCAGCCATGGTTTCCAGCACCGCCAGAGAAGTGTTCATCCAGGGCGTGACCCGGGACGGACGCACCTTCCGCCCCAGCGACTGGGCCGAGCGCCTGGCCGGGGTCATGAGCTCCTTCCGTCCGGGCGGCGCCCACCCGGGCAGCCACCTCAGCTACTCGCCCTGGTGCATCCCCACCGTGATCGACGGCGTGAAGTGCGTCATCGTCAACCGCGCCCTGCGCGAGCACGAACCCATGGCCTGGGATTTCGTCCTGAACTTCGCGAAGGACAACGATCTCAAGGTGAGCGAGGGGGAGCCCCCGGCTGCGGATCGTCGGTGAATGCGGGCCGCCCTTGCATGCGGACAGCCGGACGCAGAGGTCGCAAAGGATACGCAAAGGTCGCAAAAGAACGGCCGATGGAAGGAGGGGGGCCCCTTCTCATTCCTTTCTTTTTTGCGACTTTTGCGAAACCTTTGCGACCTTTGCGTCCGGCAGTCCGGCTGTCCCAAACAAAAAACCGCCCGAAGGCGGTTCTTGTTTCCACTGGCAGCGCACCCGTTTCAAACGGCGCGGACCTGTCGGCTCGCGGGCTGGATGGTGCGCGGGATCAGGCCGCGGCGGCCTGGAGGCCCTTGACCTTGGCCGAGAGGCGGCTCTTGTCGCGCGCGGCCTTGTTCTTGTGGAAGATGCCCTTGTCGGCCACCGTGTCCACGATCGATTGCGCCTTGGCGAACAGCTCGGTCGCCTTGGCCTTGTCACCCGCGGCGACCGCCTTCTCGACGTTCTTCACCGCGGTACGGTATTTGGAGCGCAGGGACGTGTTGGCTGCATTCAGCTTGACGTCCTGGCGTGCGCGCTTGCGGCCCGACGCGAGGCGCGGGTTCTTCTTCTTGGGCTTGGCAGATGCCATGGAGGGGATTCCTTCGGAGGTTTGAGGATGATGCCAGCGGAACCCGCGATTATAGCCCGGGGGCCGCGGCGGCGCTGGCGCTCCCGGAGCGGGCCAACGGCACAGATACACTCGCGCCGGTGAGCCTGTTCAAAGCCGCCTCCACGGTCTCGCTCCTGACCCTCGCCTCCCGCGTGACCGGCCTGGTGCGGGACGTGATGTTCGCCTCCTTCTTCGGGGTCTCGGCGCTCACCGACGCCTTCTACGTCGCCTTCCGCATCCCCAACCTGTTCCGCCGCATCTTCGGCGAGGGCGCCTTCAGCCAGGCCTTCGTGCCGGTGCTGGCGAGCGTGCGCACGACCGAGGGCGACGCGGGCGCGCGCCGGCTGGTCGACCACGTCTCCACCATCCTGCTGTGGACGCTGGTGCTGCTGTGCGTCGCCGGCGTGCTGGGCGCGCCGCTGATGGTCTGGGCGCTGGCGAGCGGCATGCAGAAGACGCCGCACGCCTACGACGCCGCCGTGCTGATGACGCGCTACATGTTCCCCTACATCGGGTTCATGTCGCTGGTGGCGCTGGCCGGCGGCATCCTCAACA
The DNA here is from genome assembly GCF_054956735.1 of Ramlibacter sp. bp-362. Classification (NCBI taxonomy): domain Bacteria; kingdom Pseudomonadati; phylum Pseudomonadota; class Betaproteobacteria; order Burkholderiales; family Comamonadaceae; genus Ramlibacter; species Ramlibacter sp. bp-362. The sequence goes on along the minus strand of NZ_JBUDXE010000005.1, from coordinate 327,558 downwards.
CCTGGAAGCGCTTCGCCGTGCCGGCCGCCTCGCCGGTGCTGCTGAACGTCACGCTGATCGCCTCCATCGGCCTGCTGGCGCCCTGGTTCCGCAGCATCGGCATCGAACCGATCTACTCGCAGTGCGTCGGCGTGATGGCGGGCGGCGTGCTGCAGCTGGCGATCCAGGTGCCGGCGCTGCGCCGCCTGGGCATGTGGCCGCGCATCGGCGTCACGGCGGCGGCCCTGCGCGCCGGCTGGAACGATCCCTCCACCCGCAAGATCCTGGGCCTCATGCTGCCCGCGCTGCTGGGCGTGAGCGTCGCCCAGATCTCGCTGCTGATCAACACGCAGATCGCCTCGTACCTGCCGGCCGGCAGCGTCAGCTGGCTCAACAACGCCGACCGGCTGATGGAATTCCCGACGGCGCTGCTCGGCGTGGCGCTGGGCGTCGTGCTCATGCCGCAGCTGGCGGCCGCCCGCGCCGGCGAGGACCACGAGCGCTATTCGGGCATGCTGGACTGGGGCCTGCGCCTCGTGGTGCTGCTGGCCATCCCCAGCTCGGTGGCGCTGCTGGTGTTCGCCGTGCCGCTGGTGGCCACGCTGTTCCACTACGGCGCCTTCCGGGACAGCGACGTCCACCAGGTCGCGATCGCGCTGGCCGGCTACGGCACGGGCCTGCTCGGCCTGGTCGCGATCAAGGTGCTGGCGCCGGGCTACTACGCGAGCCACGACATGAAGACGCCCATGAAGATCGCCATCGCCGCGCTCGTGGTGACGCAGCTGTTCAACGTAGCGCTGGTGCCCGTCTTGCACCACGCCGGGCTGGCGCTGTCCATCGGCCTGGGCGCGCTGGTGAACGCCGGCAGCCTGCTCGTCGGCCTGTTGCGCCGGGGCAGCTACCGGCCGCGCCCTGGCTGGGGCCGCTTCGCCCTGCAGGTGCTGGGCGCCAGCGCGCTGCTGGGGCTGTTCCTCGCCTGGGCCGCCCACGGGTTTCCCTGGACGGCCTGGCGCGCCGAGCCGTGGCGGCGCGCAGGCATGATGGCGGTGCTGCTCGCGGGCGCCGGGGCGATCTACTTCGGCGCGCTGCTCGCGGCGGGCGTGAAGCTGCGCGAATTCGTCACGCGCTGAGCCCGCATCCGCCGCCGCTGCGCGCCCCGGCTTGACGCTCCCTGGCCCGTCCATTACAAACCTCCAATGTCGTCCACGCTCCAGTTCACCGCACCCACGCCGCTGGAATATTTCCGGACGCTGGTGCAGAGCGACGAGCACTTTCCGCTGCTCGAGGCGGCCGCCAGCATCGCGCAGGACGAATACCCCGATCTCGACCTGCAGGTGGTCCTCGGCGACGTCGACCAGTTGCTCGCGCGCCTGAAGCGCCGCATCCCCGCCGATGCCGCCGCCCTGCAGCGGCTGCGCACGTTGAACCAGTTCTTCTTCCGCGACCTGAGCTTCGGCGGCAACGTCAACGACTACTGCGACCCGGACAACAGCTACCTGAACGTGGTGCTGCGCACGCGCCGCGGCATCCAGATCTCGCTGGCGGTGCTGTGGATCGAGCTGGCGCAGGGCATCGGCCTGCACGCGCGCGGCGTCTGCTTCCCGGGCCACTTCATGGTGAAGGTCAACCTGCCCAAGGGGCAGGTGGTGATCGACCCGTTCAGCGGCCAGTCGCTCTCGCGCGAGGAGCTCTCCGAGCGGCTGGAGCCGTACAAGCGCCGCAGCGGCCTGGTCGACGAGTTCGAGGTGCCGCTGGGGCTGTACCTGCAGGCGGCGCCGCCGCGCGACATCGTCGCGCGCATGCTGCGCAACCTGAAGGAGATCCACCGCGCGCAGGAAGACTGGCAGCGGCTGATCGCCGTGCAGAACCGACTGCTGGTGCTGCTGCCCGACGCCTGGGCGGAATACCGTGACCGCGGGCTCGCGCACGCGGAGCAGGGCCACACGGCCAACGCGGTCGAAGATCTCGAGACCTACCTCGTGCACGCGCAGGACGCGCTGGACATCGACGCCATCGCCGACCGCGTGGCCGACCTGCGCCGCGCGAAGCAGTAGCGGCAGCGCCTCGCACCTGGCGCGCGTCCGCGCGCCTTGGCCCCCAAACGGGGAATTGAACATTCCCGCAGCGTCCAGAGAATCGGCTCGCCCTCGCAGATGGAGGGGGCGACGATCTCTCAACCAACAAGGACGCGCATGCAGGAGCATTGGAATCGGATGGGAGCCACCCTGGCGGTCGCGGCGAGCCTCGCGCTCGCGGCCTGCGGAGGTGGCGGAGGAGGAGGAGACTCGGACGGAGGCGGAGGCGCACCGGGCGGGGGCGGCGGCGGCGGCGGCACTTCCGGCCAGGTCGCGACCGTGACCTACGGCGCGATCCCGGGCTACGACGCCGTGCACTCGGTGGTCCAGGTGGCGGGCGTCACCAACCGGGGCCTGTACATCGTGGACAGCAACGCCCAGGGGGGCCACCGCGTGCACAAGCTGCACGGCAGCCCGGCGTTCTCGAACGCGTGGTCGACGGCCGACTTCGGGGCCGAGTCGGCGTTCGACGTGGTGCCGTCCAACTCCTATACGGAACGGGACCGCGAGTTCAGCTTCTGGTACCAGAACACGGCCAAGGTGGCGCAGTACAACGCGAACAACGGCGCGCCGTCGTTCGAGTGGGAGAACGACATGACCCTGCAGGTGGTCACGCCGGGCCCCCTGCAAGGCACGTTCACCGGACCCTGGGGCCTGGGCGGCTCCATCAACCGGGACTACCTGGCCGTCTACCTCGACGACAACATGTACACGGGCAGCCGCAAGGTCTCCGACATGTTCACCACGCCCGTGGCGCCGCTGGCTTACCAGGGCGCGGACCGCGTCCTGGGCCGGCCCGACGACCTGGAACTGTTCGTCGCCGACGGCCGCGAACTGCGCGTGTACAGCGGCTCGGGCCTGAAGTCCACGGAGACGATTCCCGGCAGCGGCTTCGGCTGGGTGACGGACATGACGTGGTACGACGGCGCGCTCTGGTTCGCCATCGACAACAAGGTGTACCGGCGCAACGGCCCGGGCTCGTTCACGGTGAAGGCGGAGATGGACTACAACCCCACCTCCGCCGCCCTGGACGGCCGCTTCTGCATCAAGGGCGGCGAGATCCTGATGCCGGATGGCATCGCGACGAGCATCTCCACCGGGCAGCGCCGCAGCTACCTCTCGCGCGGGACGCTCACGACCGCGCAGCAGACGCAGCTGGCCTTGCTGCAGGCGAGCCTGGTGCAGGTGTACTGCTCGCCGGCCAACAGCTCCGCGACGATCTATGCGTCGCCCGATGTCCTGCAGCCGGGCAAGATCCGGATGATCGACATCGTCCAGGGCGTCTGAAGCAGGCTGGCGGGTGCCGCCGCGGACAGCGGATCAGCCTTCGCCGGTCCGGCTGGCCGCGAGGCGGCCCGCCTCGTTCAGCGGCAGCCCGCCGAGGATGGAACTCCTCGGCGCTTCGGCGAGCGCGGGCCGGCGGCCGTTCGCGTGCGGCTGCGGCCCCGCGGCCAGCACGGAAGGCCGGCGCACCGGCAGGACGGGCTCGCGCCGCGTCTCGGCGGCCGGCGGCGGCATCAGCACGGGCTTGAGCCACTGCAGGATCGGTTGCCACTGCGCCAGGTCGACCTCCGCCTTCTCGGGCGGCAGGTCGAACAGGGTCAGGCCGCGTTCCAGGCTGCGCACGTACAGCTGCGTCTCGCGCAGCACGCCGATCATGGGCACGTGGTTGTCGCCCGCCCAGCCGCGCAGCACCTCCGCCGCGTTGGTGCGGCCGTCGACGCGCATGCCCACCGTCGCGACCTTGCACAGGCCCTTGGCGACGCGCGGCAGCGTCATCAGCTCCGCGATGCAGGCCGCGGCCGATTCACGGTCGAACAGCGAAGGGCACACGGGCAGCACGATGGCGTCGGCGAACATCACGATGCGCGCCAGCTCGAAGCCGTGCAGGCCGCCGGGCGTGTCGAGCACCACGTGGGTGATGCCGGTGGGCACGCGCAGCACGTTCTTCTGGTCGATGGTCCAGGGGGCGATGGCGGGCAGGGCCGGGTCGCGCCGGCGCAGCCAGCCGCGGCTGGACTGCTGCCGGTCGATGTCGCCGAGCATCACGGCGAGCTCCTGCCGCGCGCACCAGGCGGCGACGTGCGCGGCGAAGGTGCTCTTGCCGCTTCCTCCCTTGCGGTTGACGACCGCGACCACGGGCATGGGCTGGTTCCTCTTCTGAGGCGCCAGTGTCGGGCACGCGAGGGCGCAAGTCCAGCCCGGATGTGCTCCGACTCTTGTAGCGGCGCAACGGCGCGCCGCCTGTCCGGCCAGGGGTGCCGTTCAACGCCTCGCGGCCAGTGCCAGCAGCGCCGCGGCGCTGATCGCCGCCCCCGCGAGGAAGGTGCTGGCCCCGCCCAGGCGGTCCCACAGGGCGCCGGCGAGCGCGCTCGCCACCAGCAGCGCGAGGCCGCTGGCGAGGTTGAAGACGCCGAAGGCCGTGCCGCGCAGCGGCGCCGGCGACGCGTCCGCCACCAGCGTCGCGAGCAGTCCCTGCGTCAACGCCATGTGCAGGCCCCAGAGGGCGATGCCCACCCACAGCAGCACGCCATGTTCGGAAGCGGCGAGCGCCAGGTCGGCCGCCACCAGCACGGCCAGGCCGGCGGCCAGCAGCTTGCGGCGCGATACGCGGTCCGCCAGCTTGCCGAAGGGATAGGCGCCCAGCGCGTACACGGCGCTCATCGCGATCAGAACCAGCGGCGCCCAGGCGACGGGCAGCCCGCCCTGCTGCGCGCGCAGCACCAGGAAGGCCTCGCTGAAGCGCGCCAGCGTGAACAGCGCGCCGATGGCGACGACCCACCAGTAGCCGGCGTCCAGCTGGCGCAGGTTCTCGCGCCGGATCGGGTTCACGCGCGCATTGCCGGCCGGCGCCTCCGGCTCGTGCACGCCGAAGGCGAGCAGGGCCACCGACAGCAGCGCGGGGATCACCGCCACCCAGAAGATCGCGTGGAAGTCGTTGGCCCACAGCAGCATGAGGCCAATCGCGGCCAGCGGCCCGAGGAAGGCGCCCACCGTGTCCAGCGCCTGGCGCAGGCCGTAGGCGGCGCCGCGCTGCGCGGCCGGCACGAGATCGGCGACCAGCGCGTCCCGCGGCGCGCCGCGCACGCCCTTGCCGACGCGGTCGATGAGGCGCGCCGCCAGCACCATGCCGGTGCTGGTCGCGAGCGCGAAGAGCGGCTTGGACGCGGCGCCGAGACCGTAGCCCAGCACGGCCAGCGGCTTGCGCCGGCCCAGCCAGTCGCTCCACACGCCCGAGAACACCTTCATCACGAGCGCGGTCGCCTCGGCCGCGCCCTCGATCAGGCCCACGGCCAGCATGCTCGCGCCGAGGCCGCTCACGAGGAACACGGGCAGCAGGCTGTGGATCATCTCCGAGGAGACGTCCATCAGCAGGCTGACGAAGCCCAGCGCCCAGACGCCGGCGGGCAGCCGCGAGGAAGCAGCGCGCTGCTGCATGGGGGAAGGATCAGCCGACGGTGACGCTGGCGCCGCTGCCGCGCGGGACGATGCGGCCGATCTCGTGCACCGATTCGCCGGCGGCCCGCAGCGTGGCCGCCACCGCCGCCGCCTCGGCCGGCGCGACCACGACCGCCATGCCGATGCCGTTGTTGAACGTGCGGTTCATTTCCTGGTCGTCGATCGCCGCGGTCGCCTGCAGCCAGGCGAACAGCTCCGTGCGCGGCCAGCTGCCCTGGCGCAGCTGCGCGGCGAGGCCGTCGGGCAGCACGCGCGGGATGTTCTCCAGCAGCCCGCCGCCGGTGATGTGGGCCAGCGCCTTGATGCCGGGGTGCTGCGCGAGGGCCGCGAGCACCGGCTTCACGTAGATCCGCGTCGGCTCCATCACCGCCTCCCGGAAGGGGCGGCCGTCCAGCGTGGCGGGCAGCTGCGCGCCCGCGCGTTCGATGCACTTGCGCACCAGCGAGAAGCCGTTGGAGTGCACGCCGCTGGAGGCGAGGCCCAGCACGACGTCGCCGTCCCGGACGTCCTGGCCGCCGAGGATCCTCGATTTCTCCACGGCGCCGACGGCGAAGCCCGCCAGGTCGTATTCGCCGGGCGGGTACATGCCGGGCATCTCCGCCGTCTCGCCGCCGATCAGGGCGCAGCCGGCCAGCTCGCAGCCGCGGGCGATGCCGCCCACGACGGCCGCCGCCGTGTCCACGTCCAGCTTGCCGCAGGCGAAGTAGTCCAGGAAGAACAGGGGCTCGGCGCCCTGCACCAGGACGTCGTTGACGCTCATCGCCACCAGGTCGATGCCGACGGTGTCGTGCATGTTCCACTCGAAGGCGAGCTTCAGCTTGGTGCCCACGCCGTCGGTGCCGCTCACCAGCACCGGCTCCTTGTAGCGCTTCGGCACCTCGAACAGGGCGCCGAAGCCGCCGATGCCGGCCAGCACGCCTTCGCGCATCGTCTTCTTCGCGAGCGGCTTGATGCGTTCGACCAGCGCGTCGCCCGCGTCGATGTCGACGCCGGCGTCCTTGTACGAGAGGGGGGAAGCGTTCATGCAGGGGCGGGCCGGGGCCCCGCGGCGCCGACCGATAGAATTTGCGCCTGATTCTAGTGCCCACGGACCTCCCGTCCGACTCCACCCTCCGTGCAATTCACCCCCACCCAGAAGCGGGCCGCGGCCTGGACGGCGATCGCCGTGCTGGCGGTGCTGGTCCTGCGCGCCCTGGGCCCGGTGCTCACCCCCTTCCTGATCGCCGGGGTGCTGGCCTACGCGCTCACGCCGCTGGTCGACCGCCTGGACGCCCTCGGCCGCGGCCGCATGCCGCGTTGGCTGGCCGTGCTGGTGGTGGAGCTGCTGTTCGTCATCGTGGTGCTGTGCATCCTGCTGCTGATCGTGCCGGTGCTGGTGAAGGAAGTCCCGCTGCTGCGCGAACAGCTCCCGCTGCTGTTTGACCGCCTGCACGCGACGCTCTCGCCCTGGCTGGCCCAGTTCGGCGTCCACATCTCCCTGGACCTGGCGAGCCTGCGCGAGGAGGTCGTGGACTACCTGCAGACCAACTGGAGCGGCGGCGTCGGCTCCGTCTGGTCCTCCGTCAAGATCGGCAGCAGCCTGGCCGTTCTGCTGGTCGGCAACGCCCTGCTGGTGCCCGTGGCCCTGTTCTACCTGCTGCTCGACTGGAAACTGCTGGTCGCGCGCGCCCTGGAGTTCGTGCCCCCGCGCGCCCGCCCCGGAGTGGACTCGTTCACCGACGAGGCCGACCTGGTGCTGGGCCAGTACCTGCGCGGCCAGCTGCTGGTGATGGTGACCATGGCCATCTTCTACAGCACGGGCCTGGCGCTGTTCGGGCTGGACCTCGCGCTGCCGATCGGCGTGTTCACCGGCCTGGCGATGTTCGTGCCCTACGTCGGCTTCGGCATCGGCATGTTCCTGGCCATCCTCGCCGGCCTGCTGGAGTTCGCCTCGGCCAAGGCCTTCCTGATGGTGGGCGTGGTGTACGGGCTGGGGCAGGTGTTCGAAGGCTTCTTCCTCACGCCGCGGCTGGTGGGCGAGCGCATCGGCCTGCACCCGCTGGCGGTGATCTTCGCGCTGCTGGCCTTCGGCCAGCTGCTCGGCTTCGTCGGCGTGCTGATCGCGCTGCCGGCCAGCGCCGTGCTGCTGGTGGCCGTGCGGCGCATGCGCAGCGGCTATTTCGCGAGCCGCCTGTACCACGGATGATGCGGACCGGCATGAAGCAGCTTCCCCTGGACATCGGCCTGGCGCGGGCGCCCAGCCTCGCCAGCTTCCTGGCCGGCCCCAACGAGGCCGCCTGGAAGCACCTGCACCTGTGGGCGGGCAACCCCACGCGCTCGCCCGTGCCCACCTACCTCTGGGGGGCGGCGGGGAGCGGCAAGACGCACCTGCTGCTCGCGGTGCAGGAGAGCCTGCGCGAGCAGGGCGCCCGCGCCGGCTGGCTCGATCCCTCCGTCGCCGAGCCGCCGGAGTACGACGAGCGCTGGGCCGTGGTCCTGATGGACGACGTGCACCGCTACAGCGCCGTGCAGCAGCACGCGGCCTTCAGCTGGTTCGTCCAGGCCCAGGCGCTGCAGCGCGGCGTGCTGGCGGCGGGCCTGCTGCCGCCGGCGGACCTGAAGCTGCGCGAGGACCTGCGCACCCGGCTCGGCTGGGGCCACGTCTTCGAGCTGCACGTGCTGAGCGAGCCGGAGCGCCGCGCCGTGCTGCGCCAGGCCGCCGACGCCCGCGGCGTGTTCCTGGGCGACGAGGTGATGGACTTCATCCTGCACCGCTTCTCGCGCGACCTCGGCAGCCTGATGCAGCTGCTGGACCACCTGGACGCGTACGCCCTGCAGACGCAGCGGGCCATCACCATCCCCCTCATCAAGTCCATGCTGGAGAACGAGTGAGCCGTCCCCAAGTCGCGCTGTTCGACCTCGACCACACGCTGCTGCCGATCGACTCGGACTACTCGTGGGGCGAGTTCACGCAGCAGATCGGCTGGACCGACCCGGTCGTCTTCAAGCGCCGCAACGACGAGTTCTACGCGCACTATGTCGCCGGCACGCTGGACGTGCACGACTACGTGCGTTTCGCCGTGGAGGCGCTGCGCGAGCGGGGCCCGGCGGAATACGAGCAGGCGCATGCGCGCTTCATGCGCGAGTGGATCCAGCCGGCGCTGCGCCCGGCCGCGCTGCAGCTGGTGCGCCGCCACCAGCAGCAGGGCGACACGGTCGCCATCGTCACCGCCACCAACGAGCTGGTGACGCGGCCGATCGCCGCGGCCTTCGGCGTGCCCGAGCTGATCGCCGTCGAGCTGGAGCGGGACGGGGCGGGCTGGATCACCGGCGAGATCGCCGGCGTGCCCTCCATGCGCGAGGGCAAGGTGGTGCGCGTCACCGCGTGGCTGGCGGCGCGGGGGCTCGACTGGCTGGACGTCGAGACCACCTTCTACTCCGACTCCATGAACGACCTGCCGCTGCTCGAGCGTGTCGACCATCCCGTCGCCACCAATCCCGACCCGCGCCTGCGGACCCTCGCGCTCGAGCGCGGCTGGCGCATACTGGACCTGTTCGAAAGACAATGATCAAGAAGTTCATCGACAAGCTCATCGCCGGCACCACCGGCCGCAAACCCCGGTTCGGCAAGCGCCAGGAAGTGGGGCCCGACCAGCACGCGATCGACCCGACGCTCGTCGACGAGCGCGCCCTGCACGTGGTGCACACGCTCAAGGAAGGCGGCTTTGAGGCCTACATCGTGGGCGGCGCCGTGCGCGACCTGCTGCTGGGGCTGCGCCCCAAGGACTTCGACGTCGCCACCGACGCGACGCCGGAGCAGGTGAAAGGCCTGTTCCGCCGCGCCTTCATCATCGGCCGGCGCTTCCGCATCGTGCACGTGGTGTTCGGGCGCGGGCGCGAGCACGAGGTGATCGAGGTCTCCACCTTCCGCGCCTACCTGGACAACGGCGCCGCGGAGGCCGTGAGCGGCAACGAGCGCACCAGCCGCAGCGAGCTCGCCGGCATGAAGCACGCCGTGGACGCGTCGGGCCGCGTGCTGCGCGACAACGTCTGGGGCCCGCAGGAAGAGGACGCCGCGCGGCGCGACTTCACCATCAACGCGATGTACTACGACCCCGAGCGGCGCGTCGTGGTCGACTACCACGGCGGCTTCGCCGATGCCAAGAAGCGCGTGCTGCGCATGATCGGCGACCCGGCCACGCGCTACCGCGAAGACCCGGTGCGCATCATCCGCGCCGTGCGCTTCGCCTCCAAGCTGGCGGCGCTCGGCTTCAAGTTCGACGCGAAGACGAAGGCGCCACTGCTGCCCAGCCTGCCGCTGCTGGGCGAGGTGCCGCAGAGCCGCTTGTTCGACGAGATGCTCAAGCTGCTGCAGACGGGCCACTCGCTGGCCAGCATCGAGCAGCTCAAGGCGCTGGGCATGGCCCGCGGCATCTACCCGCTGCTGGACCTGGTGGTCGAACGGGCCGAGCAGCCCTTCGTGCGGGCGGCGCTGCAGGACACCGACCGCCGCGTCGGCGAGGACAAGCCGGTCGCGGCGAGCTTCCTGCTCGCCTGCGTGCTGTGGTCGGACGTGCGCGACGGCTGGCAGCAGCGCCTCGCCGAGCGCCGCCATCCCTTCCCGGCGCTGCAGGAGGCGATCGACGAGGTCTTCGACGCGCGCATCGGCGACATCTCCGGCCGCGGCAAGCTGGGCGCCGACATGCGCGAGATCTGGATGATGCAGCCGCGCTTCGAGAAGCGCACCGGCAACACGCCCTTCAGCCTGGTGGAGCAGCCGCGCTTCCGCGCCGCCTTCGACTTCATGCGCCTGCGCGCCGACATCGGCGAGGTGGACGTGGTGCTGGCCGACTGGTGGCAGCAGTTCAGCCAGGCCAGCGACACCGTGCGCGAGGACCTGGTGGAGGCGCTGCGCGACGAGCAGCAGAAACAGCAGCGCAAGGCGCGCCGCGTGAAGCCGCCGGCCCTGGCGCAGGAAGACGCGCGCGAGGCGGCAGCCGCGCCGCTGGAACCGCATCCGGCCGAAGGCGAGGCCGCGACGGGCGACGCGCCGCGCAAGCGCCGCCGCCGCCGACGCAAGCCGGCCGGGCAGGGCGCCGGCGAAGCCGGGGCGCCGGCGGGCGAACGCGCCGCCGACTAGCGCATGGACGCGCGCGCGCCGGTCACGGCCTTCGTGGGCCTCGGCGCCAACCTGGGCGACGCCGGGCGCGCGCTCGACGCGGCCCTGCAAGGGCTCGCGGCCCTTCCCGGCACGACGCTCGTGCGGAGCTCGCGCCGCTACCGCAGCGCGCCGCTCGACGCCGGCGGACCCGACTACCTCAACGCCGTGGCGCAGCTGGAGACGCGCCTCACTGCGCCCGAACTGCTGGCGCACCTGCAGGCGCTGGAACAGGCGGCCGGCCGCGAGCGGCCGTACCGCAACGCGCCGCGCACGCTGGACCTCGACCTGCTCCTGTACGGCGATGCCCGCATCGCGAGCGCGGCGCTGACGGTGCCGCATCCGCGCTGGCGCGAGCGTGCCTTCGTGTTGTTGCCGCTGCAGGAGCTGGCGCCCGAGCGGGTCGACACGCGCGACCTGGCGGCCGTCGCCGGCCAGCGCATCGCGCCTTTACCTCCCAGGTCATCGCCGGGCTGAGGAGGCGCCGGCACCATGGGGGCATCCGAAAACCAAGGAGCTCACCATGACAGACACCGGACTCATCGCCGTCGCATGCGGCCTCATCATCGGCCTGGGCGCCATCGGCGCCTGCCTGGGAATCGGCGTGATGGGCAGCCGCTTCATCGATGGCGCGGTGCGCCAGCCGGAAATGATGGAACCGCTGCAGGTGAAGATGTTCCTGCTCGCGGGACTGATCGACGCGAACTTCCTCATCGCCGTGAGCGTCGCGTTGATGTTCGTGTTCGCGAATCCGTTCGCTTCTTGAGGTTGGAAAACCGTCGAGTTGCTGCCTTCGGCGTTGTCCTCTTCACGCGGAGAGGTGCCTTCGGCCACGCACCGGGGTGAGGCGATCCGCCTTGGCGAATGTCCCCCGGCGCGTGCCTACGCCTGCGGCTCGGCCCGCTCCCTCCTCCTTGATTTCGCCCAGTCGGACCGCCTCACCCCGGCGCTTCCACCGTGCCGCTCCTCGGACTTCCTCCCTCTCCCCTCTGGGGAGAGGGCTGGGGTGAGGGGCAGCGAGGCACTACCTCCAGAAGCCCCCTCGCTCTCGACTCACGCCGCACGCGTGCCCGTCAGCGATCCCCCCGCGCGTGGCCGCAGCATCCAGGCGTACAGGATGGCAAGCACCAGGTAGATGGCGAGGTTCAACCAGGCTGTCACCGGAGCCAGCCCCGCCAGCTGGCGGGTGAGTGAAACGGCCGCTCCGAGGACCGTGAGCACCAGGGTTCCGATGATCACCGGGCGGGCGGCGGCCTGGGGCGCGGACGCGGCCAGCCAGTTCATCGTGCCGATGGCGAGCAGGCATGCGCCATGCAACATCGCCTGGTGGACCCCCGACACGTTCAGCGGGACGGAGCGGTACAGCGCCAGCAGGGCGTCGGGCGCGAGCAGCAGCGGAATGCCGAAGATGAATGCGACGATGGCGGCGGTCCTCATGAGTGTCCGTTGGGCCATGTTCGCGCTCCTTCAGCAGGCGCCCTGCCTGGCTGCGCGGATCATCCGGCGCGCACGGACGCCCGGCGCGTAGGCCAGGTTCTCGGGCAGGCGGACCGGGTCGTGGTCCTCCCGCGGGGAGGACGAAGGCCATGCCCTGCGCAGGCGCAGGAGGAGCGCGCGCATCGGAAAGGACGGGGCGGGGAAGGCAGCAAGCATGTTCGTCTCCTTTCGGTGAGGCGCCATGTTGCGGGCCGCGCCAGCCGGCGTTCATCCCCAATGTTGGAGATGGACAGGCGCCTACTGGAGATCGGTGCTCAGCAGCGGCACGGACCGGACCAGCGCCTGCAGGCCGGATAGGCGGCGTGCTCCCGTCTTGGTGAGGACAGCGCGCACCTGCGACCGCACCGTGAGCTCCGACACGCCGCGGGCATACGCGATTTCCTTGACGCTGAGGCCGGACGCGAGCTGGCGCGCGATCTCCGCTTCGGCGGCGGTCAGCGAGAAAAGCCGCTCGAGGACCGACGTGGAGGCGAGCTGGGCATCCGTCGATCGGAGATACACGAGCGCGCACCCGCTGTCGCCTTGCATCGGCAGGACACGCACGATCCAGTGGCTGCCGTCGGAAGCGCGTTCCGCCCAGTCCGAAGCCGACCGGTGCCGGAGCGCCGTCGCGGCCCGGATGGCCGCCTCCAGCCTCGCTGCGCTCCCGCGGGCGGCCGCCACGAGCCGGCCGTGGCGCGCCTCGAACGGGACCCCGGCCCGCAGTTGCCTCTCTGCGGCCTGGTTGGCGAGCAGGAGCGCCGCCGTCGGGGAGACGACGAACGCAGGTTGCAGCAGGCCATCGAGGGCGGCCTCGCTCCTCGCCGCCTGCCCGCGCAGGGCAGCCAGTTCCCGCGCGATCACGCAAACGCGCTTGAGGTGGGGCCGCAAGCTGCCGAACAGCAACGCGCAGTCCGGGTCGAAAGCGCGCGCATCCGCCGGACGCTGCAAGCCCAGGATGATGCAGCTCTCGCTGTCGCCATGCACCTTGCCGCCCGCAACCCAGCGCAAGCCGCTCGGGATGGCGTAGTCGTTCACGTATTCCCGATGCGGCGTCGTGCGCGGATCGAACAACCGGCTGCAGTCCTCCCAGTCGCCGGGCCGGGCCCGGCGGCTGGCCTCGAGCGTCGGATCGAGCTGCCAGTAGTAGCGGTTGTAGAGGGACTGCGACTCGGGATCGAAGTTGAGGCCCTTCATGTCGATCACCCGGTCCACGGAAGCCGAGGTGTGCAGCAAACCCAGCCGGGGCGCATCGAACACGCGGGCGACCGCCCCGAGCGCATCCGGCCAGGCCGAGGCATCGGTGGCCGAGTCGTAGAGCTGGTCGATCGCCGAAGCAAGCAGCTTCTCCTGGCTTGTGCGCATGGGACCCTCCTTCCCGGAAGCGTTCCACCATTGCGCGCCCGGATTTGCGGCGGTGGGGATCGGGGATGTCCCACTTGCTGACGGGCGGTGTGTGAATTGGAAAGACCGTCGAGTCGGTGCCTCCGTGATGGTCCCGTACTTGCCGAGAGGTGCCTTCGGCCTCGCACCGGGGTGAGGCGATCCGCCTTGGCGAATGTCCCCCGGCGCTTCCCGAGTGCCACTCTGGTTTTCCTCCCTCTCCCCTCTGGGGAGAGGGCTGGGGTGAGGGGCAGGACGGGCAGCGCGGCACTCCGTCAAGGCCCGGGGCGGGGCTGCCCGTCCCAGCGAAATCAAGGAGGAGGAAGCTTCCCGAGCCGCAGGCGTAGGGACGCGCCGGGGGACATTCGCAGGGACGGGCAGCCCCGCCCCGGGCCGGTCGGAGGGCACCTCTCCGATGACCAGACTTCAGATCGAAGCCCGGGATGAATTCAAAACCACCCCACCAACCCCGACTGCTCCGCATTCTGCGGATTCGACCCCGCCTCCCGCACGCGCCGCAGCGCCTCGTCGCTCTCCAGCCCCAAAGCCTTCAGCAGGCATGCCGCCGCCGTCCCCGTGCGCCCCAATCCCGCGGCGCAGTGCAGGAACACGACCTCGCCCTTGCGCACTTCCTCGGCCAGCGTGGCGACGTCGCGCCGGAAGGCCGCCGGGTCCTCCGGCAGGCCGAAGTTGCGCATCGGCACCAGCATCCAGCGGAACGGCAGCCGGCCGCCCGACACCGCGGCATGGTAGTCCGGAGCGAGTTCCGCCAGTTCCGCGCGCGGCGCGAGGCACACGACCAGCCCGAGCCGGTGGCGGTCGGCTTCGGCGCGGAAGGTGTCCCAGGAATCGAAGCGGCCGGGCATCGCCCCCAGCCAGACCTGGCCGGGGACTTCCGGGGGCAGTGGGAGGCGTCGCAGGGCCATGGACGCATTGTCCACGCTACTCGCGCGCGCTGCTGCGTTGCCGGGCGACGTCGAGCTCGCTGACGGGCGCCGCCTTGTTGCCCCACGACGAGCGCAGGAAGGTGATCACGGCGGCGACGTCGCCGTCGGACAGCTGCGTGGCGAAGGGCGGCATGCCGAAGGGACGCGGATGTCCCCGCGTGGCCGGCGGGAAGCCGCCGTTCAGCACGACCTGCACGAGGTTCGACGTGACGGGCAGCGTGACGGCGCGGTTGCCCGCCAGCGGCGGATAGGCGCCCGGCACACCTTCGCCCTTGCTGCCGTGGCAGGACGCGCAGTGGTCCTCGTACAGCTTGCCGCCGCGCGACAGCACGCTGCCGGCCGCGCGCGGGATCTCGCGCGGGTCCGTGTCGGTGGCCGCCTGCGGCAGCGACTTCAGGTACACCGCCATCGCGCGCACGTCGGCCGGTTCCAGGTACTGCGTGCTGTGCAGCACCACCTCCGCCATCGGGCCCAGCACCGTGCCGCGCCGCGAGACGCCGGTGGAGAGCAGCTGCACGATGTCCTGCAGCGCCCAGTCGGCCACGCCGGCCTCGCTGGGCGACGTGAGCGCGGGCGCGTACCAGTTCTGCAGGGGGATGAGCCCGCCCGACAGGTCCATGGCCTCGGCCTGCCCGCCCAGCGGGTCGCGCGGCGTGTGGCAGGCGCCGCAGTGGCCCAGGCCCTGCACGAGGTAGGCGCCGCGGTTCCATTCGGGCGTGCGCGCCGCGTCGGGTTCGTAGGGGCCGGGCCGGAAGTACAGCGCGCGCCAGACCGCCAGCGCCGCCTGCGTGCGGTACGGCCAGCGCAGCCGGTGCTGGCGATCGGGCTTGCGCACCGGCGGCAGGCTGCGCAGGTAGTCGAACAGCGCGTCGGCGTCGGCGTCGGTGATGCGGCTGAAGTGCTCGTAGGGGAACACGGGGTAGAGCAGGCGGCCGTCGCGCGAACGCCCCTCGTGCAGCGCGCGGCGGAAGTGCGCGGCCGACCAGGTGCCCAGGCCCGTTTCGGCGTCGGGCGTCAGGTTGCTCGCGTACACGGTGCCGAACGGCGTCTGGAAGGGCCGGCCGCCGGCATAGGGCGCGCCGCCGCGCTCGGTGTGGCACAGCATGCAGTCGCCGGCGCGGGCCAGGTAGGCCCCACGGGCGACCTGTTCGGGCGCGGGCGGCGTGCGCGGCGCCGCATCGCGGATGCGCTCGCCGCCGAAGTTGAACATCCACACCAGCGCGCCGAGCACCGCCAGCGCCGCGAGGGCGGCCAGCGCGATCACCTGCAGGACCCGCTTCATCGCGCGGCCTCTCCGGGCGGCTGGGCGTAGCCGCAGCGCATGGGCGGCGGCTCGGGCGCGGGCGGCGGAGGCTGCGCCTTGCGGCCCTTGCGCCGGTGCGGCGCCGGCGCGGGCGCGTGGGCAGCCACCGGCCTGGTGTTGCGCGGCAGTGCCTCGGCCGCGAGCCAGGCCGTGACCGCCGACAGGTCGTCCGGCGCGAGGCGGCGCGCGATTTCCGCCATGCAGTCGGGCGCGAGCGCGCGGCGCTGCCCGGTGCGCCAGGCGCCCAGCTGCGCGTTGAGGTAGTCGCGCGGCAGCCCCAGCAGCCCCGGCACATTGGGCAGCACGCCGGTGAGCGCCTTGCCGTGGCAGCTCGCGCACGCCGGCACGCGCCGGTCCGCGTCGCCTTCCAGCGCCAGCACGCGGCCCCGCTGGAGCACCTCGGCCGGCGCGGTGGCCGGCTGCGGCGGCGGATAGGGGACGTCCAGGCTCGCGAAGTGCTGCGCGATCTCCCACAGGTAGTCGTCGGAGAGCGTCTCCAGCAGTCCGGCCATGAGGCCGTAGCGGCGCCGGCCGTCGCGGAAGTGCAGCAGCTGGTTGTACAGGTAGCCCGCGGGCTTGCCGGCGATGCGCGGGTAGTAGCCGTCCGGG
This sequence comes from Ramlibacter sp. bp-362, assembly GCF_054956735.1. Classification (NCBI taxonomy): domain Bacteria; kingdom Pseudomonadati; phylum Pseudomonadota; class Betaproteobacteria; order Burkholderiales; family Comamonadaceae; genus Ramlibacter; species Ramlibacter sp. bp-362. Next base: position 311,190 of record NZ_JBUDXE010000005.1, on the reverse strand, counting down.
CCGGCGCGGCCCTCGCGCCCATGGCACGCCGTGCAGGCGAGCGTGCGCTGGGCGATGGTGTCCTGGAAGCCTTCGGGCGCCGCGCCCGCGGCACCGCACAGCAGGAGCAGGAAGAGGAGTGCGCCGCGCATGGGCGGGGACTATGCCACTGCTTGCGCCGGTGCCCCGCTCCGTCGGTACGCATCGGACACGGACATGGACGGCGTCCTACAACGCAGGCGAAAGGCCACTCCTAATGTGGCCGCATGAACCTCTACCGACGTTCGAGCCGGCCGAAGCCGCAGGCGGAAGCGCCGCGGGGACGGCGCCGGCCGCCCGCGGAGGGCGAAGGCACCAACGCGGTCCAGCACCGGCCGGACCCGAAAGCCGAGCCCATCCCCGACGGCGAGCACAAGTACGTGCCGCGCAGCCCGTACCGCACGGGCAACTACTAGCGCGCGGGCCGCCCCCGCGTCGCGGCGACACCGGCTAGGATGCGCCGATGGCCGCCAGCCTGCTCGCGCTCCTCGACGACATCGCCACCATCCTCGACGACGTCTCGGTCCTGACCAAGGTCGCGGCCAAGAAGACCGCCGGGGTGCTGGGAGACGACCTCGCGCTCAACGCGCAGCAGGTGACCGGCGTGCGCGCCGAGCGCGAGCTGCCGGTGGTCTGGGCCGTCGCCAAGGGTTCCCTGCTGAACAAGGCCATCCTGGTGCCGGCGGCGCTGGCGATCAGCGCCATCGCGCCCTGGGCCGTGACGCCGCTGCTGATGGTGGGCGGTGCCTTCCTGTGCTTCGAGGCGGCGGAGAAGCTGGCGCACCGCCTGCTGCACAGCCGCGCCGAGGACGACGCGCACCAGCGCGAACTGCAGCAGGCGCTCGTCAAGGAAGACCTGGACCTGCGGGTGGTGGAGAAGGACAAGATCAAGGGCGCGATCCGCACGGACTTCATCCTGTCGGCGGAGATCATCGTCATCGGCCTCGGCACGGTCGCCGGCCAGGACTTCGTGACGCGGCTGACGGTGCTCGTGGCGATCGCGGTGGCGATGACGGCGGGCGTGTACGGCCTCGTCGCGGGCATCGTGAAGCTGGACGACCTGGGCCTGTACCTCAGTCGCCGCGCCACGCGCGGCGCGCAGGCGGTGGGCCGCGGCATCGTGCGCGCCGCGCCCTGGATGATGAAGGGCCTGTCGATCGCCGGCACGGCCGCCATGTTCCTCGTGGGCGGCAGCATCCTGGAACACGGCGTGCCGGCGCTGCACCACGCCTTCGACAACGCCGTGGAGGACAAGGGCGCCTGGGAGATGCCCCTGGGGCTCCTGTTCAACGGCGCGGTGGGCGTGGTCGCCGGCGCGATCCTCGTCGCCGCCTACGCGCTGGTGCGCAAGCTGCGCGGCAAGCCCGCCTTCTCCTCGTAAAAACTGCAGCCCTGGCTCATGCGTAGGCGCGCTCCTACGCTGCCTCGGGTGCCCGGCGGATAAGCCGAGCGAGGCCTCACCGGAAGAATCGGGACAACGAGGGAGAGTCGCCATGCCTGACCTGCAGCCGCCCGTGCCGCCCGCCACCACCGTGCCCGCCTCGCCGGCGGCCGTCGACGCCCTGCCCGGCGACGACGCCGATTTCGCGCTCGGTTGCGAGTGCGCCGATCCCGTGCTCCAGATCGAGCGCTGGATGCAGGAAGCGCGCGCGGGCGCCTGACCTTCGCTTGCCGGTCGTGCTCCTACAAGGGGATCCACGATCGGCGCACGCGGCGCGGCGCGGCGCTTGCCTAAGCTGGGTTTCCTTTCGCCCCGTCGTGCCATGAAAGAACCTTCACGCGCATCCCAGGACCCGGCCCGCAAGGCGCCCGAAGGCTCCGAGTTCCTCGACTCCCTCAAGAAGGGCCTGCTGATCGGCGTCGCCCTGCTGGCGGTGGCGCTGCCCCTGCACGTTCTGCAGAAGTGGCGCGCCGCGCCGCAGCAGCAGCCCCCGCAGGTGGCCGTCGCGCCGCAGGCGCAGGCGCCGCAAGCGCCGGCGCAGCCGCCCGCGCAGGCGGCTCCGCAGCCCGTGCCCGGCATCCGCCTCGCGGACTTCAAGGGCGAGCAGCCTTCGCCGGATGCGCGGCTGGTGGCCAACTGGGTCGCCGCCACGCACGACAACGGCCGCAAGGGCTTCGTGATCGTCGACAAGAAGGACGCGCGGGTCTACGTGTTCGCGCCCGACGGCAAGCTGAAGGACAGCGCGCCGGCGCTGCTCGGCTCGGCCCGCGGCGACGACAGCTTCCCCGGCATCGGCGACAAGCCGCTGGACCAGGTGCGGCCCGAGGAGAAGACCACGCCGGCCGGCCGCTTCGTGGCCGAGCCGGGCCGCAACGCGAGCAACGAGGACATCGTCTGGGTGGACTACGACGTCGCGGTCTCCATGCACCGCATCCGCCCGCTGGTGGCGAGCGAGCGCCGGCTGGAGCGCATGGCCACGCTCACCACCGACGACAACCGCATCTCCTTCGGCTGCATCAACCTGCCCGTGCGCTTCTACGAGAACGTGGTGAGCCCCACCGTCCTGAAGGAGGGCGCGATCATCTACGTGCTGCCCGAAGTGAAGACGCCGCAGGAGGTGTTCGGCGCCTACGACGTCACGGACCCGATCCAGGTCGTCGCCGCCCGCAAGGAGCAGTCGGAGCGCGCGGCCATGCGGAAGGTCGCGCTGCATCCCGCGCGCTGAGCGCGGCTTTACCTGCCCCCGACTTGCGGCCCAACGGCCGCGCTTGCTAGCATCGCCCCCGGCCGAGCCATCCTGGCTCGGCGCAAAGAGGGGACTCGGATGCTGGATCGACGCCGGTGGCTGCGCCTTGCAGCCGGCAGTACGGCAGGGATCGCGCTGGCGGCGCTGGCGCAGCCCGGAAAGGGCCTGGACAAGGATTTCATCGCGGCGCGGCCGTCGCCGCAGGCCCGCGAACTCGTGGCCTGGGCGCTGCGCAGCGGCGACGCGAAAGGGCGGCCGTTCGCCGTGGTCGACAAGCGCGGGGCGCACATCTACGTGTTCCACGCCGACGGCCGCCTGGCCGGCCATTCACCCGCGCTCCTGGGCAGCACCGTCGGCGACCAGACGGTGCCGGGCGTGGGCCTGCGGGCGCAGACGGGCGACGTCGGTCCGGACGAGCGCACCACCCCGGCCGGCCGCTTCGACGCGGTGCCCGGCAGGAATGCCAAGGGCGAGCACGTGGTCTGGGTGGACTACGACAGCGCCTTCGCCATCCACCGGCTGCGGCCCGGCTTCAGCTACGGACCGCGCGCCACGCGCCTCGCGAAGGCCGACGCTGCGGACATGCGCGTGTCCTGGGGCTGCGTCGTGGTGCCGGTGGCGTTCTACCGCGGGGTGGTCGAGCGGGTGCTGGGCAAGACCCGCAGCGTCGTCTACGTGCTGCCGGAGGACGGCCCGCTGCGGGCGGTGTTCCACAAGATCGCCTGAGGCCAGGATCGGCGGCAGTTGACCTGCCGCAAGTCCGGCGCCGCGCGCAGCGCGCATCCTTGGAAGGCAAACCCAAGGTGATGCTCCCATGCGCGCTTCCTCGCTCCGCCTGTTGGCCGCCGCCCTGCTGGCCGCGTCCCTGCCTCCGGCGTGGGCCTCCGACGATTGCGACGCGCCGCCCGAGACCTGGCAGCCGCGCAGCGCCGTGCACGCGCTCGCCGAGCGCCAGGGCTGGAGCGTGCGGACGCTGAAGATCGACGACGGCTGCTACGAGATCAAGGGCCGTGACGCCGAGGGCCGGCGCATCAAGGCCAGGATCGATCCGGCCACGCTGCAGGTCCTGAAGCTGAAGCGGGAGCACGCCGACCGTCGCTCAACCTCCCGGGAGAACAAACCATGAAGAACGCATGGCCCCTCGTCGCGGCCGCGGGCGCGCTCGCGCTGCCGTCCCTCGCGTCCGCACGCCAGCTCACGCTCGAAACCCAGCTGGGCGCCTACGGCGGCGACGGCGCCTACGTCGCCATCTGGCTCGCCGACCGCGGCGGGCGCTACCAGCGAACGATGTGGGTGGCCGCGCCCAAGGCGAAGTACTGGCGCCACCTGGGCGACTGGTACCGCGCGACCGGCGGCACGGCCAAGGTGGACGGCGTCAGCGGCGCCAGCGTCGGTGCCGGCAAGACCTTGCGCGTGAGCGTCGATGTCGCCGACGCCCTCATCGACGCCGGCTACGAGATCCACATCGACACCGCGGTGGAGAAGATGAAGGACAACCCATCCGAGGTCGTCGTGCCGCTCACCGCGGCCGGCGCCGGCAAGCCCGTCGCGGGCCGCGGCTACGTGAAGTCCTTCCGCTACACGCTCTGAGGCGCGACGGGCCACGATGCTGCGCAGTCTGCATTCGCTTCCCGGGCTGGTCGCCGGCCTCCTGCTGGCGCTGGTCGCCCTGACCGGGTCGCTGCTTTCGGTGTTCCCGGCACTGGAGCATGCGCAGGCGCCGGACGCCGGCGCGACCAGCGTGGCCACGCTCGCGGGCCGCGTGCAGGAGCGGCTGCCCGGGCTGGAAACCCTCGTGCGCGAGCCTTCCGGAACGATCGTCGCCTACCACGTGACCGGCGCGGCGCAGGAGGCGGCGATCGTCGATCCCGCGACCGGCGCTTCCCTCGCGCCCTGGCGGCCCTCGGCGTTCCAGCGCTGGATGCGGAACCTGCACCGCAAGCTCCTGCTCGGCGACGCCGGCCGGATCGCCACGGGCGTGACGGCCGCGGCGATGCTGCTCATGGCGGTTTCGGGCCTCCTGCTGCTGGCGCGCCGCATGGGCGGCTGGACGCGCCTGTTCGCCCCGGTGCGCGGCAACACGCTGCAGAAGCTGCACGACGAGACCGCGCGCGTGGCGCTGGCGGGCCTCGTGCTGTCCGGCGCGACCGGCGTGCTGATGTCGCTCGCCACCTTCGGCCTGCTGCCGGAAGGCGGCGGCGCGGATCCCTTCCTGGACGTGCAGCCCACGGCCGCGACCCGCATCGCCCTGGAACGCATGCCGGCCTTGCAGGAGATCGAGGTGTCCCGCCTGGTGCAGCTCAAGCTGGCCGCCGCCGGCGACGCGGCCGACGTGATCGAGCTGGAAACGGCCGACGGCAGCGGCGCGATCGATCCCGCCACGGGCCGCTGGCTCTCGCACGCCGCGCCCGATGCATGGCAGCGCCTGCACGCGATCGTGCGCATGCTGCACACGGGCGAGGGACTCTGGTGGCTGGGCCTGCTGCTGGGCGCCTGCGCGCTGAGCGTGCCGCTGCTGGCCGTGACGGGCACGCTGATGTGGCTGCAGCGGCGCGCCGCGCGGCCCCGCGTCGCCGGCAACGCGCCGGCACGCGACGCCGACACGGTGCTGCTGGTCGGCAGCGAGGGCAACACCACCTGGGGCTTCGCCATCGCGCTGCACGACGCGCTCACGGCCGCGGGCCGGAAGGTGCACACGTGCAGCATGAACGAGGTGGCAGCCGGCTATCGCAACGCGCGCCGGCTGCTCGTGCTGACCTCGACCTACGGCGACGGGGATGCGCCGGAGAGCGCCCGCGGGTTCCTCGCCGCGCTGGCGAAGATGCCCGCCGCCGCCAGCATGCCCTTCGCGGTGCTCGGCTTCGGCGACCGGCAGTTCCCGCATTTCTGCGGCTACGCGCACGCCGTCCACCAGGCGCTGGTGGCCCGGGGTTTCACGCCGCTGCGCGCTCCCGGCACGGTGGACCGGCAGTCCGGACCCGAGTTCCGCGTCTGGTGCGAGGGGCTCGCGCAGGTGCTGCAGGTCCCGCTGGAGATCCGCTACACGCCGCTGCTGCCGCGCACGACGACGCTGGAGCTGGTGTCGCGCACGGACTACGGCGCCGATCCCGAGACGCGCACCGCCGTGCTGCGCTTCGTGCCGGCGGCGGACGCGAAGCGGACGCGGCCCTGGCGGCGCGGCGGCCTGCCGCGCTTCGAGACGGGCGACCTGCTGGGCGTGCTGCCGCCGGGCGGCGGCGCGCCGCGCTACTACTCCCTCGCGAGCGCCGCGTCCGACGGCGTGGTCGAGATCTGCGTGCGGCGCCAGCCCGGCGGCGCGTGCTCGACGCACCTCACGGCCCTGCAGCCCGGCGCCAGGATCGAAGCCTTCGTGCGGGCCAACGCGGGCTTCCGCCCCGCCGCCGGCGCGGCGCCGGTGGTGCTGGTGGGCGCCGGCACCGGCATCGGGCCCCTCATCGGCTTCATCCGCCGCAATCCGCCGCAGCGGCCCATGCACCTGTACTTCGGGGCGCGCAACGCGGACGACGGCTTCCTCTACGGCGACGAGCTCGCGGGCCTGGTGGGCCAGCGCCGCCTGCGTTCGCTGAACACGGCGTTCTCGCGCGCCGCCGACAAGGCCTACGTGCAGGACCGGCTGCTCGCGGATGCGCCGCGGCTGCGCGAGCTCGTCGCGCAGGGCGCGCAGGTCCTCGTCTGCGGCGGACGCGCCATGGCCCAGGGCGTGGCGGCGGCGTGGGAAGGCATCCTGGCCGGCACCGGCCTGTCGCTCGCGCAGCTGCGCGCGCAGGGACGCTATGTCGAAGACGTCTATTGACTGGCTGCCCGGCGTGCGCCTGAACGATTGCCGCACGAGCGGCCCGACCATGGGCACGCGCTACACCGCGCGCTTCCATGCGCCCGCCGGCAGCGACGTGCAGGGCATCGCCGCCGCGCTGGCGACCGCCGTCACGGCCGTCGACGACCAGATGTCCAACTGGAAGCCCGATTCCGCGCTGTCGCGCCTGAACCGCGCCGAGCCGGACACGTGGGTCCCGATTCCCGCGAACCTGGCCACCGTGCTGCTGCGGGCCGTGGAGATCGGGCGCGCGACGGGCAACGCCTTCAACATCGCCGTGGGCGGCCTCGTGGGCGCGTGGGGCTTCGGCCCGGCCGGGCCGATGCGCGAGGCGCCCGAGCCGCGGCCGTGCCCGCCGCCAGCCAGCGTGCTGGAGGTCGACACCAGCGCGAACCGGGCCCGCAAGCACGGCCCCCTCGCGCTCGATCTCTGCGGCATCGCCAAGGGCTTCGGGGTGGACGAGCTCGGGCGCGTGCTGGACGGCTTCGGCATTGGCTCCTGGCTCGTCGGCATCGACGGCGAGATGCGCGCCCGCGGCGCCAAGCCGGACGGTCGCCCCTGGGCCATTGCCGTGGAGGCGCCGGACGCGGGCCACCGCGGCGCCTTCGCCGCGGTCGAACTGCAGGATGGGGCGGTGGCGACTTCGGGCGACTATCGCCACTGGAGGGAGGTGCATGGCCGGCGCGTCTCGCACACGATGGATCCGCGCACGGGTGCGCCCCTCGTTGCCGGACTCGCGTCCGTCACGGTGCTGGCGCCGCGCTGCATGGACGCGGACGCCTGGGCCACCGCGCTGATGGTCCTCGGGGCGGAAGCCGGAGCCGAACACGCGCGCCGCATGGGCCTGGACGCCTTGTTCCTCGCCCGGTCGCCCGGCGGGCTGCGGGCGAGCGGGACGGGCTGCTTCGCGGACGCCTGACGCTCAGGTCAGGATCCGCGGCCCTTCCGGGGTGACCACGCAGCCGCTGATGCGCCACTGGTTCTCCGGGGTGCGGTTCAACAGGTAGGTGAGCGTCCACGACGAGCCCTCGTCGTCGCTCAGGCGCACGCGCTGCATGGCGATCGTGCCGTCGGTCTCAGGCTTGAGGAACAGCATGCTCGTGGGGTGCAGGAGCATCGGGTACTGCTCGCGCACGGTGGCGAGGAAAGCCTCGGCGGTGCCGAACTGCGTGCGCAGGTCCTGGTCCGCCAGGGCGAAGGCGTGCATCGCGTCCTGGGAGGCGAGGGCGCTGAGCTGCTCGCGCACGACCTGCTGCACCACCTGCGTGCTGGCCGCCGGCGCGGGGCCGCCGGGCACCTGCGGCGGATCGGACGCGTAGACGGCGCCCATCAGGACGGCGCAGAAGACCAGCGACCAGGCGGTGGCGGGGCTGCGCCAGGCGCTGCGGCGGCGCGGCAGGGTGAAGGCGGCGGGGACGGGAAGGGTCTGCACGGATCGGTCCTCAGGCGGGATGGCGCGGTGCCATGGCTTGCGTCACGGACAGGGCCGGCGGCTGGAGCGCCGTGCCCGCGAGCCCGCCTTCCGCCCTGGCCTTCAGCTGCATGCTGGCCGCGGCCAGCGCGATGCCGACCAGGGTGAAGATGCGCATCATCAGCGGGCTCATCGGGCTCTCTCCGGAATTCGGGTGGTCACTGGCGCCTAGCGTAGGCCGGTGCGGGCTCGACACGCTGTAGGTGGAGGGCGCCGCACGGCGTCCGCAAGGGGAACCAGCCGGCCCACTGGACAATGTTCTCGCTGATCGCCTGCGGAAGCGAAGAGCCCGATACCTGTCGTCGTAGCGCGGGACCGGCTGGCTTTGCAGGATTGGAGTGCTTGCGGCCGGGTTGCCTCCGCAGGCCATCCACGCGAGCGCCTGTAGGCGCTGCCCGGCACGGCTTGTGGGAGCCCGCGGGCGCCTAATCCCCGAGGAGGATCGCGAGCCCGCCGTCGGGCTCGAAGCGCTTGTTGCGCCAGGACAGGCGCGTGGGCCCGGGCAGCACCTGCTGGCCTTGCGAATGCCAGGGGTCGCCCGGGTAGCACAGCACGCGCACGCCGTCGACGTCGCGCGGCTCGGGCCGGATGCAGGGCGGGCGCCGGGCCGCCGCGGCTTCGAGCACGCTGGCGACGCTGCGGTGCCGCGCCAGGTGCGTGAGGCTCATGATCTGCGGCGGAGCGAGCGCGATCAGGCCGTCCCAGTACTGGCGCAGCGCCGCGCGCGGCGGCAGCCACAGGCTTTCGGTCGCCTCGTGTTCGTCGTGCCCCGGCGCCTGGCCCGGCGGCACCGTGGCGACGAAGAAGCGCGTGTCGAAGCGCTTGCGGGCCACGCTGCTGAGGGTCGGTGTGACCCATCGGGACCAGGGCTGCAGCGCACCGGCGTGCAGGCGGAGGTCGCGCGGGCCCAGCAGTTCGTCGAAGTGCGGTCCCTGGCGCAGCGCGGCCCAGGCTTCCCGGGCCTGCGCCGGCGTCGCGTCGGCGAACAGCAGGCCGGTTTCCTCGAACACTTCGCGGATCGCGGTGACGAACAGGCCCGCGGCCTGCGCCGGCGCCAGCTCCGGCTCCCCCAGGAGCGCATGCAGTTCGGCTGGCGGCCGGTCCAGCCGGTCGACCCAGTGCGCGTCCTCGGGATCGACCTTGCCGCCCGGGAACACGTAGGCCCCGCCCAGGACCTCCGACTGGCCGTGCCGGCGCAGGAGGAAGACCTCGATGTCCTCGCCCGCGTCGCGCAGCAGCACCACGGTGGCCGACGGCGCCGCCGGTCCCTCGTTGACGATCGTGTTCAGCTCCATCCTCGGAGGCTAGCAGAGCGGGAAGGCCTTATGCTCGGGCCATGCACGATTTCAGCGAAGCCATCTCCCACGCGCTCGCGCACGAAGTGCGCTGGCCCCGCGACCCCGCCAGCGACCCCGCCAACTGGGGCGTGCACCACGTCGACCCGCCGCCGTGGAACCGGCTGCGCGGCCCGGTGCACCCGCGCGGCGGCGTCTCCGGCGTGATCCGGGTGCGCGGCGAGGAGGTCGCCTCCTGGGGCGAGCCGGACCGGGCGGACCTGACCTTCAGCGTCGCGAAGACCTACCTCGCGCTGCTCGCCGGCCTGGCGCATGCGCGCGGGCTGATCGGCGACCCCGACGAGCGCATCTCGGAGCGGCTGCCGGGCATCGGCTTCGACGACCCGCACAACCGCGACATCACCTGGGCCCACATGCTGGAGCAGACCAGCGAGTGGCAGGGCACCTGCCTGGGCATGCCCGACCAGGTGGAGCACCACCGCCACGTCTCGCACGATCCCAAGCCGGCGCAGGGCCGCAAGGGCGACAAGCGCGAGCTGCAGCGGCCCGGCACGTATTGGGAATACAACGACGTGCGCATCAACCAGCTCTCGCTGTCGCTGCTGCACCTGTTCGGCCGTCCGCTGCCCGAGGTGTTCGAGGAAGCGGTGCTGCGGCCGCTGGGCGGCGGGCAGGACTTCCGCTGGATGCCCTACGACGATGCCTGGGTCGAGATCGGCGGCAAGCGCCTGCCCTCGGTGCCGGGCGGCAGCCACTGGGGCGGCGGCGTGTCGATCAGCGCCCGCGACCAGGCGCGCATCGCGCAGCTGCTGCTCGATGGCGGCGTGCACAAGGGCGAACGCCTGCTGCCCCAGGCCTGGATCGAGCGCATGCAGCAGCCCTGCGCCGTGGCGCCCTTCTACGGCTGGCTGACCTGGCTGAACCGCAAGGGCGCGATGTTCGCGGACGCTTCGCCGGAGAGCTGGTTCATGGTCGGGGCCGGCGGCCACTACGTGTGGATCGACCCCGCGAACGAAGCCGTGGTGGTCGTGCGCTGGCTGGACGGGGCGCACAGCCCCGGGTTCGTGTCGCGCGTCGCGCGCGCCTTCTAGCTGGGGTTCGGGCTGCGCCGCTCACCGCCAGCCTACGTCAACCGCCGCGGCTGCGCAGGCGTTCCTCGATCAGCTGCCGCGTCGCCTTCACCTCGCTCGCGAAGGGGCTCTCCGGATCGTCGGCGCGGCGGATCAGCGCCAGCGCTTCGCTGTTGTGGCCCTGGTCCGAGAGCGTCTGCGCGAGGTTGTTCAGCACGATGACCGATTGCGGATTGCGCTGCAGCGCCGTGCGCAGCACGCCGGCGGCCTCGTCGAGCGCGCCCTGCGCGTGCAGGTGGTTGGCGAGGCCCACGGCCGCCGGCAGGCTGTCGGGCCAGCGCGCGAGCGCGGTGCGGTAGGCCTGCACGGTCGCCGCGAGGTCGGGCCCGCGGGCCAGCCCCAGCAGCGCCTTGAGCCAGTGTTCCTCGGTCGCCGTGGCCGCGATGCGGTCCGGCCGCATCACCACCATCGCCCAGTAGTCGCCCGCGAGCCAGGTGCGTTCGAAATAGGAGAAGGGCATCTCCTGGCGCATCTGCAGACCGGAGCGCAGGTAGATCGTGCCGGTGCCGTAGTCGAAGCCGTTCACCACGGCGTAGTGCCACTCGGGCAGCACGAGGCCGACGTCCTGCAGCACGATCACGGGGTTGCCCGCGGCGACCTCGCGCAGCAGGTCGGCGTAGCTGGGCGCGAGCTGGTAGCCCACCAGCCCGTGGCGGCGCGGCGCGGCGAGCATCTCCAGCTGCAGGCTGCCGTGGCGCGACGGCAGCCACACCTCGTCCACCAGCGACTGCGGCGAGACGGGCACGCCGCTGTAGTTCATGGCCATGGCCAGCGCGGCCGGGCCGCACTGGTATTCGTCCTGGGGGAAGAACGGCACCTGCGCCAGTTCCACCTGGCGCGGCACGCCGGCGGGCCAGCCGGTGCGCAGGCCCACCGTCTGCGGGATCAGCGTGCCGCAGCCCGCAAGCAGGAGCACGGCGGCCCACAGGGTGAACCGCCGTGCGAGGGAAAGGGAGAAGCCGATGGCGTTGTCCTGCATCCGGCTCCTTTTACGTCCGGATCGCGTAGTACCAGATCAGCGCGGCGATCAGCACGATGGCGACCCAGCCCCAGGTGCTCACGCCGGCCGCCGGCGCCGACTGGATGTCCTGCGCCATCGCATGCACTTCCTGCTCGGTCATGGTCTTCACGCGGGCGCGGGCCGCGACCGGATCGACGCCCATGGCCTGCAGTTGCGCGACCACGTCGGCGCGGTCCAGCGTGCTCAGCAGCATCGCGCGTTCGCCGGCGGGCTGCGCGTCCGCTGCCTGCTCGGCGCCGATCAGCCCCGCGTGCGCCGTCTGGAAGGACAGGGCGAGCAGGGGGACCACCAGCAGGCGGCACGTCGTTCTCTTGAATGCGGGATTCATGATGCGCTCCTTGGTTGTGGACACCGGCCCGGCGGACCGCCGGAACGCGGAGCACGATTTACGCACGCACGAGACGGCCACGGTGATGAGCCCCCGGGAGGCGAAACATCTTGGTACAAGTATTTCCGGACGTGTTCGCGCCCGCACCCGACGCGGCATGAGGCGGCAGGCCTACAGCCGACCTGCGCGGCCGCCGGTGCAATGGCGCGAGTATCGCGAGGAGAACCCGATGATCGTCCGATGGATCACCCTGCTGGGCGCGGCCGCGCTGCTGGCCGCCTGTTCCGCCCCGCCCACGTATTCCACCGCCCACCAGCAATGGGACGGCGGCGTGTGGAACAGCGTGCTCGGCTACGTCGGCCCCGACAACGTGCGCGTGACCGGCGGGCCGTCGCGCTGACCGCAGGGGCGCGCGGGGGTCGCGCCCTCATGGCCGGGCAGGGCAGAATGCGCCCATGCCTGCCGCCGACTTCTCCCGGGGCGCCGCGTGGCAACGCGGCGAGTACGTGCCGATCGCGCAAGCGAGCGTGCCCCTCACCGACTGGGGCTTCCTGCGCTCGGACGCCGCGTACGACGTGGTGACCGTCTGGGACGGTGCCTTCTTCCGGCTCGATGCGCACCTGGAGCGCTTCGCCCGCAGCTGCGCGCGCTTCCGCCTCGACCCGGGCCGCACGCGCGAGGAGATCGCCGAGGTGCTCGCGCAGTGCGTGCGCCTCGCGGGCCTGCGCAGCGCCTACGTGGAGATGCTGTGCACGCGCGGGCAGCCGCCCTGGGGCTCGCGCGACCCGCGCCAGGCCGTCAACCAGTTCTACGCCTTCGCGGTGCCCTACGTGTGGATCGCCAACGAGGAGCAGCGCCGGCGCGGCCTGCACGTCATCGTGAGCAGCGTGCAGCGCATCCCGCCGGCCAGCGTCGATCCGACGGCCAAGAACTACCACTGGAACGACATGACCATGGGCCTGCTCGCGGCGCTCGACGCCGGCGGCGACACGGTGCTGCTGACCGATGCGCAGGGCAACGTGGTGGAAGGCCCGGGCTTCAACGTGTTCGCCGTGAAGGACGGCCGGCTCGTGACGCCCCGCGAAGGCGTGCTGGAAGGCATCACGCGCCGCACGGTCATCGAGATCGCGCAGTCGCTGGGCATCCCGGTGGAACTGCGCGCGCTGCCGGCCTCCGAGCTGCGCGGCGCCGACGAGGCCTTCCTCAGCACCTCCGGCGGCGGCGTGCTGCCGGTCACGCGCGTGGACGGCCGGCCGGTGGGCTCGGGCCAGCCCGGCGCGCTCACGCACCGGCTGGCCGAAACCTACTGGGCCTGGCACCGCGATCCGCGCCACGCCACGCCGGTCGCATACTGAAGCGGCTGCTCAGGCCTGCGGCGGCAGCCCTTCCGCCACCACGTCCGGTTCGCGCCGGATCGTCTCGCGCTCGCGGTGTTCGCGCCGGTCGAGCTTGCCGAAGGCGTGGTCCAGCGCGTGCGCGAGCTTGTCGGCGGCGCCGCGGAAGGCCAGGTTCTGGTCGGGCGCGAAGTTGGTCACCGCGATCGGCGCGCGGCCGTTGATCCTCGCCTCCATCATGCAGCGCTTGTCGACGCCGCCGCCCTTGGCGGCGTGGTTCTCGTCGCTCATCTGCACCTCGATGCTGGTGATGTCCTGCTCGAAGCGCGCCAGCTGCTCGCCGAGGTACTCGCTGGCCCAGCGCTCCAGCGCTTCCTTGTTCTCGATGTCGTTGGAGGTGTTGACTTGCACTTTCATGTGGTTTCCTTTCAGCGTCTCCCCCCATGCTGCGGACGGCCGGGCTGGACGCAAGTCGGACGGCGACCCAAGCCGTGTCGGACAGGGCTGGCCGGCCGGGGACAGGTATGCTGGCGCCCGCAAGGAGAACTCATGCTGGACGTCATCGAGGCGGAGTCGGGGCCGGACCCCACCGCCACCATCCTCATCCTCCACGGCCTGGGCGCCGATGGCAACGACTTCGTGCCGGTCGCGCAGGAGCTCGAGCTGGACGCGATCGGTCCCGTGCGCTTCGTGTTCCCGCACGCGCCGGTGATGCCGGTGACCATCAACAACGGCTACCGCATGCGGGCCTGGTACGACATCCTGTCCTTCGACGCCGACGCGCCGCAGGACGAGGCGGGACTGCGGCGCTCGCAGCAGCTCGTCGAGGCGCTGATCGCGCGTGAGAAGGAGCGCGGCATCGCCGCGGACCGCATCGTGCTGGCCGGCTTCTCGCAAGGCTGCGCGATGGCCCTGCTGACGGGCCTGCGCCATCCGGAGCGCCTCGCGGGCATCGCAGGCCTTTCGGGTTACCTGCCGCTGGCCGCGACGACCGGCGCGGAGGCCGCGGCCGCCAACCGGCAGACGCCGATCTTCCTTGCCCATGGCACCCACGACGAGGTGGTGGGGCTCGAGCGCGCCGAAGCCTCGCGCGACGCGCTGCAGGCGCTGGGCTATCCGGTGGAGTGGCACGAGTACCTGATGGGACACGCGGTCCATCCGCTGGAGATCGCGGAGCTGAACGACTGGCTCGCGCGGGTGCTGGCACCGCGCTGACGGCCGGCGCGCCGGCTCCAGCCCAACCCTGATGTGCGCGGCGGGCCGGGCCGCGACAATGGTCCCTCACCCGAGGAGAAACCCTTGAACGCACCCGCCGCCCACGCCGCGCTGATGACCGGCGACGACTACCGTGAATCGCTGCGGCGCCTGCGCCCGCGCGTGTTCGTCGACGGCCGGCAAGTCGAGTCCATCGCGGACGACCCGCAGCTGCAGCCCGGGATCAACGCGATCGCGCTGACCTACGACTACGCGCACAAGCCCGAGCTGGCGCCCCTGATGACCGCCGTGCAGCACACCAGCGGCAAGAGGGTCAACCGCTTCACCCACATCGACGCCAGCGCGGGCGACCTGCTGAACAAGCTTGAGGCCGTGCGCATCGTCTGCCAGGAAACGGGCTGCGCGCAGCGCTACCTGACCCACGACGCCCTCAACGCGATCGGCCAGGTGGCCGCGCGCATCGACGACGCGAAGGGCTCGCGCGAGCACACGGAGCGCTTCCTCGCCTACCTGCACCGCGTGCAGGACCAGGACCTCGCGCTGGGCGTGGCGATGACCGACGCCAAGGGCGACCGCAGCCGGCGCCCGCACGAGCAGGCCAACCCGGACGCCTACGTGCACGTGGTGGAGCGCAACGCGCGCGGCATCGTGATCTCGGGCATCAAGGCGATCGTGACCGCGGCGCCGTACGTGCACGAACTGCTGGTGATGCCCTGCCGGAACATGGGCGAGGCCGACGCGGACTTCGCCGTGTGCTGCGCGGTGCCGCTGGACGCGGAAGGCCTCACCATCGTCGCGCGCCCCGCCGGACGCCCGGGCGAGAAGGTCGAACACGGCGAGGCGCTGTTCTCGCGCAAGTACGGCCAGAGCACCGGCGTGTGCCTGTTCGACCGCGTGTTCGTGCCCTGGGAGAACGTGTTCTACGCCGGCGAGTGGGAGCACAGCGGCCACCTGACCTACAGCTACGCGACGCACCACCGCCAGACCTGCATCGCCGCGCGCGCCGGCTTCGGCGACCTGCTGATCGGCGCCGGCGCGCTGATGTGCGAGGCGAACGGCTTCGATCCCGGCGCCGAGTCGCACCTGCGCGAGCAGATGGTGGAGCTGATCCGCATCACCGAGGGCTTCTATGCCTGCGGCGTCGCCGCCAGCGTGTACGGGCGCGCCGACGAACACAGCCGGACCTTCATGCCCGACCCGGTGTTCGCCAACATCGGCAAGCTGCTGCTGGCCAACCAGGTCTACGAGATGCACCGCATCGCCCACTACGTGAGCGGCGGCCTGGTCGTGGCGCTGCCCGGGCCGGACGAGGACCACAACCCGGAGACCGGTGCGCGCCTGGCCGACGTGCTGCAGGCGAACCCGCAGGTGCCCTACGACAAGCGCATCCAGGCGGCCCGCTTCATCGAGGACCTGACCGCCGGCTACCAGGGCGGCTGGTACAGCCTGATCAGCCTGCACGGCGGCGGTTCGCCCGCGGCCATGAAGCAGGAGATCTGGCGGCACTATCCGGTGGGCTCCAAGGTCGAACTGGTGGAGCGCCTGCTGGAACGCGGGGTGCTGCACGACCCGGCGCGCCCCATCACCCGCAACCGCCAGCCGGGCAGGTGCTGCGACATGGGCTGCAGCGCGCCCGGACAGCCGGTCATGGTGGACCTGCCGGCGCCGCGCCGCGGCTAGCACAAGCGCCTTGATCCGCGGCAAGCAGGGTTGCGGCAAAGGTGCTAACTTCGAAGCGGAAGACACGGGCGAAGACCACAACAAATCCATGAGCAAACTGCAAGAAGCCTTGAGCACGCTGGCGCCCGCGCGGCTGCGAGGCATCCGGCGCGGCATCGAGAAGGAGAGCCTGCGCGCCACGGCCGACGGCGCACTGGCCATGACGCCGCATCCCGCGGCGCTGGGCTCCGCGCTGACCCACCCCCACATCACCACCGACTACAGCGAGTCGCAGCTGGAGCTGATCACCGGCGTGCACGCCAGCGTGGAGCAGTGCCTGGAGGAGCTGACGCAGGTCCACCAGTTCACCTACCGGGCGCTGGGCGACGAGCTGATGTGGGTGGGCAGCATGCCCTGCATCCTGCCGGCCGACGAGAACATCCCGATCGGCCGCTACGGCGCCTCGAACGTCGGGCGCGCCAAGAGCGTGTACCGCATGGGCCTGGCGCACCGCTACGGCCGGCGCATGCAGACCATCTCGGGCATCCACTACAACTGGTCGCTGCCCGGCGTCAGCGACGCGCAGTACTTCGGCCTCATCCGCAACTTCCGCCGGCACGCCTTCCTGCTGCTGTACCTGTTCGGCGCCTCGCCGGCCGCGTGTTCCAGCTTCGTGGCGGGGCGCAAGCACGAACTGCAGACGCTTTCGCCCGGCACCGTCTACATGCCCTACGGCACCTCGCTGCGCATGGGCCGCCTCGGCTACCAGAGCGAGGCGCAGGCCAGCCTGGCCGTGAGCTACAACAGCCTGGAGGGCTACGCCGCCTCCCTGCACGAGGCGCTCACGCGCCCCTACCCCGCCTACGAGAAGATCGGCATCGTCAATCCCGGCGGCGAGTACAACCAGCTCGCCACCAGCCTGCTGCAGATCGAGAACGAGTTCTACGGCACGATCCGTCCCAAGCGCGTGATCCGTCCCGGCGAGCGCCCGCTGCACGCGCTGCGCGAGCGCGGCGTCGAGTACGTCGAGGTGCGGCTGATGGACCTCGACCCCTTCGTGCCGGTCGGCATCAAGGCGCAGACCATGCGCTTCCTCGACATCTTCCTGCTGCACTGCCTGCTGTCCGAGAGTCCCGAGGACACGCCGCAGGAGATCGCCGCGCTGGGCCGCAACCAGCATCGCACCGCGGCCTTCGGCCGCGACCCCGCCGTGATGCTGGAGCGCCAGGGCCGCGAGGTGCGGCTGGTCGACTGGGGCGCGGAGATCCTCGCCGGCTGCGGCCCGATCGCCGCGATGCTCGACGAGGTGCACGCCACCACCGACTACGGCGACGCGCTGCGTGCCGCCGAGGCGCTGCTGCAGGACCCGGACATGCTGCCTTCGGCGCGCGTGCTGGCGGCGCTCGCGCGCGACCACGACAACAGCTTCGCGGCGTTCACGCTGGCGCAGTCGCACCTGGCGAAGTCGCGGCTGCTGAAGCTGCCGTACGTCGCCGCCGTGCATGCGCGCCTCGAAGCGCTGGCGCGCCAGTCGGTGGAGGACCAGGCCGCCGTCGAGGCCGCCGACAGCCTGCCGTTCGAGCAGTATCGCCAGCAGTACATCTCGCCGGAACGCCTGGGCCTTTCCCAGGCCGCCGTCGCGCCGGCGCTCGCGGCCGTCTGAGTCGTCCTCGCGGAGGCAGGGACGCGGAGGCATTGAGCCCCGCCCGGGGCCTTGGCGTAGTGCCACGCTTCCCCCTCACCCCAGCCCTCTCCCCAAAGGGGAGAGGGAGAAAATCGGAGGGGAGGGGGAGGAAGTCCGCGAGAGCGGCACGGTGGAAGCGCCGGGATGAGGCAGTCCGACTGGGCGAAATCAAGGAGGAGAGAGCGGCCCGAGCCGCAGGCGTAGGGACGCGCGGGGGACATTCGCCAAGGCGGACTGCCTCATCCCGGTGCGAAGCCGAAGGCACCTCTCGGCATGTCACACACAACGACGAAGACACTGAGCCGGTTCTGGCAGCTCGCCTCGCGGTCCTGCGAGAAGGAGCGGGAGTCTTCGACTGCAGGGCCGAAGGCAGCTCTGCGCGTGTACGGAACCATCCCGACGTTTCCAAGAAGAAGCGGCCCCGCAGGGCCGCTTCTGGAACGCTCCGGGTCCCCGCCTGCGCGGGGATGGCCAGGGTGCGTCAGGCTTCCTGGAAAGCATCCTCGCGCGTCTTGCGGATCGACGGCAGCGCCACGATCCCCAGCAGCACCACGGTGGCGATCAGCAGGCTGGCCGACAGCGGGCGCGTCACCAGGGTGCTGAAGTCGCCGCGCGACAGCAGCAGGGCGCGCCGCAGGTTCTCCTCCATCATCGGGCCGAGGATCAGGCCCAGCAGCAGCGGCGCGCATTCCATGCCGCAGCGCATGAACACGTAGCCCGCCACGCCGAAGGCGGCCGTCACGTACACGTCGAAGACGTTGTTGTTGATCGAGTAGATGCCGATGCAGCAGAACGCCAGGATCGCCGGGTACAGGAAGCGATAGGGCACCTTCAGCAGCTTGACCCACATGCCCACCAGCGGCAGGTTCAGCACGATCAGCATCGCGTTGCCGATCCACATGCTGGCGATCAGGCCCCAGAACAGGTCGGGGTTGCTGGTCATCACTTGCGGGCCCGGCTGGATGTTGTGGATCGTCATCGCGCCCACCATCAGCGCCATCACCACGTTTCCGGGAATCCCCAGCGTCAGCAGCGGGATGAAGGAGGTCTGCGAGCCGGCGTTGTTGGCCGCTTCCGGGCCGGCCACGCCTTCGATCGCGCCCTTGCCGAACTCTTCCGCCCGCTTGGAGAGCTTCTTCTCCAGCGTGTAGGCGGCGAAGGACGAGAGCGTCGCGCCGCCGCCGGGCAGCATGCCCAGGACGGTGCCCAGCGCCGTGCCGCGGGTGGCTGCAGGCAGCATGCGCTTGAAGTCCGCCTTGGTCGGGAACAGGGTGGTGAGCTCGTTCAGGAAGGTCTGGCGGTGCTCGCGCTGCTCGACGTTGCTGATGATCTCGGCGAAGCCGAACACACCCATGGCGATCGCCACGAAGTTGATGCCGTCGGTCAGTTCCGGGATGTCGAAGGAGTAGCGGGCGACGCCGGAGTTCACGTCGGTGCCCACCAGGCCGAGCGCCAGGCCGACCAGGATCATGCCGACCGCCTTGATCAGCGAGCCGGAAGCCAGCACCACGGCACCCACCAGGCCCAGGACCATCAGCGAAAAGTACTCGGCCGGGCCGAACTTGAAGGCCAGCTCGGACATCGGCGTGGCGAAGGCCGCCAGCACGAGGGTGGCGAAGCAGCCGGCCAGGAAGGAACTGATGCCGGCCGTGGCGAGCGCCACGCCCGCGCGGCCCTGGCGCGCCATCTGGTAGCCGTCGATCGCGGTCACCACCGAGGACGATTCGCCCGGCAGGTTGACCAGGATGGCCGTGGTCGATCCGCCGTAGGCCGCCCCGTAGTAGATGCCGGCCAGCATGATGAGCGCGGCCACCGGCGGCAGCGCATAGGTGATCGGCAGCAGCATGGCGATCGTCGTGCTGGGGCCGAGGCCGGGCAGCACGCCGATGAAGGTGCCCAGCAGGCAGCCGATGAAGCAGTACATCAGGTTCTGCAGGCTCAGCGCCGTTTCGAACCCGAGCGCGAGGTGGGAGATCAGGGTGTCCATGCGAATTCAGCCGATGAAGTCGGGCCAGAGCGGCATCTGCAGGTGGATGCCGTAGATGAAGACACCGATGCAGAAGGCGACGAGGAAGACGGAATTGAGGAATGCGCTGAGCCACTTGAACTCGTGGCTCGCCCGGCTGGAGACCATCACCAGCACGAACATCGAGATCACCAGGCCCAGGTGCGGCAGCAGCAGACCGAACAGGACCACGCCGCCCAGGACCCACGCCAGCGAACCGAGTTCCGGACGCTTCACCTTGTCCTCGGACGCGTGGGGGTGGACGGCATTCATCGCGGTGATGATCCCGACGATGGCGAGCAGCACGCCCACCGCGAACGGGAACCAGCCCGGCCCCATGCGGGCCGCCTCGCCGATCTTGTAGTTGAGAGCGCCCAGCGCGAAACCGGCGCCGCCGACGATGTAGATCACGCCGGCGGCGAAATCCTGTTGATTGCGGATGCGAAACTTCATTGCATCTTGTCTCCGGATGTGTTGGCGAATCGCGGTTTATATCATGCTGTGAGGTAAGTACATTCCCGGGGGCGGGATGCCCGGGACGCTGCCCGGTGTACATTGCCGCCGGGCTGAAGAGAAGAACGGGGGGACGCAGCGGATGGATGCGAGGAAGGAGCGGTCGCTGGACAAGGCGGGGCTGGAGCTGCAGTCGCAGTTCCGCTACGAGCTGCGGCGTTTCCTGCGATTCGGCGAGGACGTCGCCCGCGCCGCCGGCGTGACCGCGGTGCAGTACCACCTGATGCTGCACACGCAGGCCTTCCCCGGTCGCGACTGGGCCAGCATCGGCGAGCTCGCCGAGCGCCTGCAGACCCAGCCCCATGGCGTGGTCGCCCTGGTGTCGCGCTGCGAGGACGCCGGCCTGGTGCGGCGCCAGCCCAACAAGCAGGACGGCCGGCTGGTGGAGGTGCACCTCACGGCCAAGGGCCGCCGCCTGGTCGGCGTGCTGGCGGCGGAGCACCAGGCGCAGCTCGGCGCGCTGGCGGTGGTCACGGCCGCGGCGCGCGCGAGCGCCGCGGGCCGGGCCTGAAAGGCCGCCGGCAGGGGCCGGGCCGTCGGCATACAATGCAGGATTCCTCAGAGAACCGCATGGCGAAGGAAGAACTGATCGAAATGAACGGCCGCGTGGCCGAGATCCTCCCGGATTCGCGCTACCGCGTGATCCTGGACAACGGCCACGAGCTGGTCGCCTACACCGGCGGCAAGATGCGCAAGAACCACATCCGCATCATCGCCGGCGACATCGTCAGCCTGGAACTTTCGCCTTACGACCTGAGCAAGGGGCGCATCATGTTCCGCCACCTGCCCAACCGCAACACGACGGGCGCGCCGCCGCAGCACCGGCGCCGCTGATCTCCCGGAAAAAAAGCGGCCGCGGGCCGCTTTTTCCTGCGTCCGGGGCCGCCCTACAAGGTCGCCGGTCGCGTCGGCGCGAACGAATCGCCGCCCTGCGTGTGCCGCTTGATGTCCTCGTCGCGCACGGCCAGCAGCTTCTCCAGGTCGGCGCGCACCTCCCCGGGCGAACGCGCCAGCACCACGGGCCCTTCGATGATGTCCGCCGGCTTGGTCTCGTGCGGCTGCGTGTCGGGCTGCCGCGGCGGCGGCGCCGTCCACGAGCCCGGATGCGGCAAGGGCGGGCACTCGCTGGTGTCCGCCAGGGCGAACTGCCAGGAGAAGCCCATCAGCCAGTCGGCCGAGCCGGGGTCCAGCACCAGCAGGCGCTGCTGGAATTCCTTTTCCAGGGCGGGGCCGTGCAGCATCAGGCGCGGCTCCCAGACGCGCACCAGGAAGCGCACGTGGATGCCCTGTTCGCGGCGGGGGCTGTTGGTGCGCAGCATGTCGGCCGACAGCCAGGGCTGCGGGATGCCGTTGCGCGACAGGGTCTCGCGCAGCACCAGCTTCAGCAAGTCCTTGCGCACCGAGTGCACGGAGCCGCCGGCCATCTGCGAGGCGACGAACTGGGTGCTGTTGGGGCCCGTGCGCGAGTTCGGGCCCGGGCGCGAATGGCGCGCGCCGGCCGAAGCCTCCTTCTTCCCCGTCAGGAAATCCAGCATCCCCATGGTCGCTCCGTGTGTTGTTGTGGTCCACGCGGCAGCGGGACTTGTGGTGCTCGACGCAAGCAGTGAGCTCCCCGAGTGTTGCAGAACGTAGCGGCCGCGCGTCCCCGATCCGCCGGGACGCCGCCCGGAGGCGACGGGCGGCAGGGTCGGTGTGCGCTACATTCGCCCGTTTCGGGGAAAGGACCACGATGGCATTGGATTTCACGGGCCGGGTGGCGATCGTGACCGGCGCCGGCGGCGGGCTCGGCCGCCAGCACGCGCTGGCGCTCGCGGCGCGGGGCGCCCGCGTGCTGGTGAACGACCTGGGCGGCGCGGTGGATGGCTCCGGCGGCTCCGCCACGGCGGCGCAGCGGGTGGTGGACGAGATCCGCGCTGCCGGCGGCGAGGCGATCGCCAACGGCGCATCGGTCACTGACTTCGCGGCCGTGCAGGCGATGGTGCAGCAGGCGGTGGACGCCTGGGGCCGCGTCGACGTGCTGGTGAGCAACGCCGGCATCCTGCGCGACAAGAGCTTCGGCAAGATGGACCTGGCGGACTTCCGCCTGGTGCTGGACGTGCACCTCATGGGCGCCGTGCACTGCTGCAAGGCCCTGTGGCCGGTGATGACGCAGCAGAAGTACGGGCGCATCGTGCTGACCACGTCGTCCTCGGGCCTGTACGGCAACTTCGGCCAGACCAACTACGGCGCGGCCAAGATGGCGCTGGTGGGCTTCATGCAGACGCTGGCGCTGGAGGGCATGAAGCACGACATCCGCGTCAACTGCCTCGCGCCGACCGCGAGCACGCGCATGACCGAATCGCTGTTCCCGCCGGACATGCTGGAAGCCCTCGTCCCCGAGGCGGTGGTGCCCGCGATGCTGGTGCTGGCCGCGCAGGACGCGCCCACGCGCACGACGCTCTGCGCCGGGGCGGGCGCCTTCGAGGCGGCGCATGTGACGCTGACGCAGGGTGCCTGGATCGGCACGGGACCCGATGCGCCGGAGCAGCTGCAGGCGCGGCTGGACGCGGTGCGCGACCGCCGCGGCGAGACGGTGCCCGCCAGCGGCGCGGAGCAGGGCGCGAACGAGATGCGCCTGGCGCGGGGTTCGTAGGCTGGCGGTGAGCGCGCAGCGCGAACCCCAGCGTCGCGCGATCAGTTGATCAGCGCGTTGAGGATCAGCCCGGTGGTCAGCGCCACCAGCAGGAATTCGCCGTCGACGTTCACCCACTGCTGCCCGTACGGCGGCGCGTACAGCCCCGGGTAGGCCTGCCAGTTGCTCACGTAGTAGCCGTGGTTGCGGTACTGGTAGGGCAGGTAGCCGCCGCGGTGGAAGCGCTGGTGCCGCGCCGGCTGGACGTAGCGGTAGGTCGGGGCGCGGTACTGCGGCGTGACGATGCGGTAGCCCTGGTTCCAGTTGCGGTCGTGCCGGCGGTCGTCGCGGCGGTCGTGGCGTCGATCCTGGCGCGCATCCCGGCGATCGTGGCGCTGCTCCACGCGGTCGTTGCGGTCGCGGCGGTTGTGGTCGCGCCAGCCCTCGGCCGAGGCGATCGTGCTGAAACCGAAAGTACCAGCCAGCACGGCACAGACGATGGCGGTTGACTTCATGGTGTGACTCCTTCTGTTGGAGTCCATGGTGCGCCGCCGGCTTGTCCCCCGCGCGAAGCCCGTGCAGCGCTGCGGCAAAGCTCTGTAAGAGGATGTGCCGGGGACTCCGTTTGGCAGAGGCAGGGCGGCCGCCCGCCCACCAGAATGGGCCCGTTCCCGGAGATCGCGACATGCCGACCAGCGTGCTCATCGTCGAAGACGAACCGGAATTCATGCGCCGGTTCACCCAGGCCGTGCTGCTGGATCCCGGCCTGGCCCTGGCGGGCTGCGCCGGCACGGCGCGCGCGGCCATCGCCATGCTGGAGGCGCAGCCGCCCGACGTGATCCTGGTGGACCTCGGCCTGCCCGACATGAACGGCGTGGAGATCATCCGCCACGCGGTGCGCATGCAGTGCGGCTGCGATGTCCTGGTGGTGACGATGTTCGACGACGACCAGCACGTGCTCGACTCCATCGAGGCCGGCGCCGCCGGCTACCTGCTGAAGGACGCGCTGCCGGAGAGCATCGTCGCCAGCATCCGCGAACTGCGCGGGGGCGGCTCGCCCATCAGCCCGGGCATCGCCCGCCGCATCCTCGACCGCTTCCGCCTCGCGCTGGCGCCCGCGCGTTCCCCCGCGCCGGCTCCGGCACGCACCGCTGGCAGCGCCGATTCGCCCCTCACGGAGCGCGAAACCGAGCTGCTGCGCCTCACCGCCAAGGGACTGAGCTTCGACACCATCAGCGAGCTCATGGGCATCTCGCCGCACACCGTCGTGGCGCACGTGCGCAAGATCTACCGCAAGCTCGCGGTGCACTCGCGCGGCGAGGCGGTGTACGAAGCCACCCAGCTGGGGCTGCTGTGAACACCCTCGCGCGGGCGGTCCTGCGCTGGGCCGCCGCCTCGCTGCTCGCCCTGGCCGCGGCAGGGCCCGCGGCCGCCGCGGTGCAGGAGATCGCCCAGGCGCGCATGCTCGCCGACCCGGCGCGCACGCCGCCCGAGGCTTCCGGCGCGTGGCAGGACGTGCGGCTGCCGGACCTGTGGCGCAAGTCGCGCCCGCGCGCGACGCCGGCCGCCGCCTGGTACCGCATGGACTTCGAGCGCCCGGCGGAAGAGACGCAGCCCTGGGCCGCGTTCTTTCCCTATCTCTACGACGGCGGCGAGGTGTGGCTCAACGGCGCGCTGGTCGCGCAGGTCACGGAGAACGACGCGCGGCGGCACGTGCGCTGGACGCGGCCGCACCTGGTGTCGCTTCCGCCCGCGCTGCTGCGCGCCGGCCGCAACGAACTGCTGCTGCGGGCCGCGCAGCCGCCGGCGGGCGCCTCGCTGCGCATCCCGCGCGTGCGCGTCGGCCCGCTGGAGGAGGTCGCCCCATTGCAGGCGCGGCGCTTCTTCTGGCTCAGCATCACGCCGCAGATCACGGCGGCGGTGTGCCTGCTGGTGTCGCTGGCGGTCGGCTCGATCTGGTGGCGGCGCCGCACCGAAGTGATGTACGGGCTGTTCGCGCTCGCGGTGGCGCTGTGGGGCCTGCGCACGCTCACCTTCGTGGTGGAGATCGTCCCGGTGGCGGTCTGGCCCTGGTGGCGGCTGGTCGTGCATTCGGCCACCGGCGGCTTCATCGTCGCGATGACGGCGCTCGCGTGGCGGCTGGCCGGCATCCGCCAGCCCTGGTTCGAACGCGCGCTGTTCGGCTATTGGCTGCTCGGCCCGCTGTGGCTGCTCGCGCAGGGCGCGGCCGCGGAGCCGCTGGTCAACCGCTGGTGGATCGGCGGCTTCCTGCCGATCGGCGCGACCATCGTGGGCGTCTCGGTGTGGTCGCTGGTGCGCCGGCGCACGCTGGAATCGGCGGCGCTGCCGGTGACGATGGCCATCGCGGCCCTGGCCGGCATGCACGACTACCTGATCGCCTGGGACCTGCACCCCGACATCGCATGGCTCGCGCCCTGGACGGCGCAGCGCTTCCAGCTGATGCACCTGTGCGCGAACTTCGTGCTGGTCGCCATGGGCGGCATGCTGATGGCGCGCTTCGTGCGGGCGCTGCGGGCGCTGGAGGACCTGAACCAGACGCTGGAGACGCGCGTGGCCGACCGCGAACGCGAGCTGGCCGCCAACTACCTGCGCCTGTTCGCGCTGGAGCGCGAGCAGGCCGCGGGGCAGGAGCGGCAGAGGATCATGCGCGAGCTGCACGACGGCCTGGGGTCGGGCCTGTTCGTGTCGCTGTCGCGGGTGGAACGTGGGGAGATGGCGCCGGCGGAGATCGCGGGCGCGCTGCGGGGCTGCATCGCGGAGATGCGGCTGGCGCTGGACACGCTCGCGCCGCAGGAGCAGGATTTCCGCTCGACGCTCGGGAACTTCCTGTTCCGCTGGCGCAGCCAGCTGCTCGCCTGCGGCATCCGCCCCAGCTGGGACATCGCGGTGCCCGACGAGGCGCTGCAGCTGTCGCCGCACGCGGCGCTGCAGCTGCTGCGGGTCGCGCAGGAGGCGCTGACCAACGTGGTGAAGCACGCCGGCGCTTCCAGCGTCGACGTGCAGCTGCGGGTGCGCGATGGCCAGCTGGAGCTGGTCGTGCGCGACGACGGCATCGGCGCGGCCGGGGTCGGTGACGACTCGGCCGGCCGCGGCCTGAGCAACATGCGCACGCGCGCGGTGCAGCTCGGTGGACACGTGCACGTGCACGGCGGCTCGGGCGGCACGCGCGTCACGCTGCAGGTGCCCCTGCAGGCGGTCTGCGCTTAGCGCGCGTTGCGGGCGAACTGGCGGGCGCCGGCGGGCTGCGTGGCGGCCAGGTAGGCCGAGCCGCTGTCTTCACCGGTCATCGCGGCCACGGCCTGGCGGCTGGCCAGGTAGTCGGCGCGGACTTCGGCGCGGCTGCGCTCGCTCTTGAACGTCGTCAGCGGGTTGTACGAGATGGACCAGGGGTTCACGCCGGTCGGGTTCGCGGGCACGGCCTGCGCCTGCGTGCGGCTCGGCTGCGTGGACGCCACGGATTGGCCGTACTGGCCGGACAGGTCGGGCGTCTCGGCCTGGACGGCAAAGGCGGCGACGGACAGGACGGTGGCGAGGACGAGGCTGGAGCGGTTCATGGTGCTTTCCTTTCGGTGTTTGCGTTGCGATGGAAGAACTTTATTGGCTTCTGATCGCGCAAAAAACAGCACGACAAACAAGTCGTCATTGCCCGAATTGCAATAATGGAGTCCAGGAGGTGCGCCATGGACCGGTTGCAATCGATGCGGGTGTTCCAGCACGTCGTGGACGAGGGCGGCTTCGCGGCCGCCGCCCGCAAGCTCGACCTCACGCCGGCCGCCGTGACGCGGCTGGTCGGCGACCTGGAAAAGCACCTGGGCGTGCGGCTGCTGCAGCGCACGACGCGGCGGCTGTCGCTCACGCCCGCGGGCGAGGCCTACCTGAACCGCCTGCGCGGCATCCTGGGCGAGATCGACGAGGCCGACGCGCTCGCCCGCGAGCAGAGCCGCGAGATGAGCGGCACCGTGCGCGTGCTGGCGCTGCCCGTGGTGGCCACGCACATCATCGCGCCGGCGGTGCCCGGCTTCCAGCGCCTCTATCCGGAGGTGCGCCTGGACCTCGACGTGCAGGACGTCGTCGACCCGAACGTGGAGGACTACGACGTGACCATCGTCAACGGCGCGCTGCCCGTCGTGTCCACCGCGGTCGTGCGCACGATCGTCGAGAGCCAGGCGGTGTTCTGCGCCTCGCCCGAGTACCTGCGCGAGCACGGCGCGCCGCGCACGCCGCAGGAGCTGCAGCAGCATCGCTGCCTGCGCCTGCGCGCCCCCGGCATGCGGCTGCGCGCGATGACGCTGATCGATCCCAGCGACGGCGACCGCACGCTGGAGGTCGACGTGCCCGCGGTGATGACCGCGAACCACACCGATTCGCTGATGCGCGCGACGCTGGCCGGCGCCGGCATCAGCAGCCAGCCCGTGGACCTGATCGCGCCCATGCTGCGCAGCGGCCACCTGCAGCGCGTGCTCGCGCCCTGGATCACCAACCGGCTGTCGCTCGTGGCGGCCTTCCCGAGCCGCAAGTTCATGCCGGCGCGCACGCGCGCCTTCATCGACCACATGGTGGACCACACCCGCCGGATGCTCGCGGGCCTGGGCCTCGCGGACGAAGCCGCGGGCGGATGAGGGCTAGAAGCGCACGGGCGCCACGCGAAGGCCGACCCAGGCGGCGCCGATCACGGCGTTCACCGGCACGGCGATCGCGCAGGGCACGTAGAACAGCACCGACAGGCCCGGCGCATGCAGCAGCGACTCCACGACGACGCCGAGCGCATACGAGGACACGCCGCAGCAGAACCAGCGGCGCATGTACGTGGGCAGCCAGCGGGCCTGCTCGCGGTTGTGCCGCCAGGCCGCGGCGCGTTCGAGCACGTTGCCGCGGCTGGCGTCCTTGAACAGCCAGCCGAAGAAGAAGTAGCGGTACAGCAGGGTCGTCGAGGACATGATGGGCTCGCTGGCCGGATCTTCGCTTCCTGCAGCGCCAGCGCGCGTGCGTCTCCATGCTGCCTGCCTGTAGGAACGCGGGGCGGTGCATACACGCCGGGTGCGCAAGGACACTGGCGGCCGCGCCAGCGCTGCCGTGCGTCGTGGGCGATACTGCCCTTTTCGAGGAAGAACAAGTACATGAGCGACTGGACCGAAGAACTGGCCGCGGCCGAAGCGCAAGCCGAGCGCTTCCAGGACGTCGAGAGCGAGGCGCAACAGAAATTCCATGTCGTGCTCGCGCAAGCCGAGCAGGCGGGCGACGCGCAGCGCGCGCTGCAAAGCCCGGAGTTCCAGCGATGGATGGATGCACGGCGGGCGACGGACCTGGCGTGGGGGTCGTGGTCCTTGTTGAAGGATGCGAAGCAGGGGGGGTGATCCGTGCGGGCGGTGGGGTTCGCTTCGCTCACCGCCACCCTTCTATGACGACTGTTTTGTCAACCTGGCTGCGCGTTGATCCTTGCTGGCCTGGCGGCAAATTTCCGGTCGTTTCCTCGTGGGCGCTGGGCCTCACCACCTTCTATCCGTCGGCGCCGGGGCGCCCGACCTGTTCCTGCATATGTTGACCGGAATTCCAACGAGCCCCATCTACAAGATGTCGGTCGCTGCTTTGAGTCGACCTGAGTGGCGCGCGGGCTCGTTCATCTGCTGCCTGGCTGGCGGACTGTTGCGCTCCTTTTTCCTGTTGACTGTCTTCAGGCGGCCTTCAACTCCGCGCCGGCCGGAATTGCACCGTCGCGCAGGTAACGCCACAGGGCCATCGCCAGCCGCCTGGCAACCGCCACGATCGCGATGCGCCTGCCTCGTTTGTTGGCGCCCGTGGTTCTCTTGGCAAACCACCGCGCGAGATCACTATCAGGCTGGTATCGGATCCAGAACCATGCCATCTCGATCAGCAACGCTCTCACACGTCGGTTGCCCTGTTTGCTGATGCCTTGGTCGACGTGGCTGTTGCCGCTGTCGTAAGGCTGCGGCACCAGGCCAACGCAGGCCCCCACTTGACGTCGATTGGCGAATTCACGCCAGAACAACTCCAGCACCAGCCGCATCGCACCCACCCAACCGACGCCCTTCAGCTGGGCCAACTGCGCGATACAGCGCTGCACGGACTGCGGCAGCTGGTGGATCAAGGTCCTTTCCAAGCGCGCCAACTGCTTGCAAGCAAGGTCTAGTCGCTCCGCTTCGCGCAGCAGCCAATTCCATAGCTCCTCTGGCAGCGCAGTGCCGTCGGCGCGGCGCACCTTGCCGGCGAGCAGCCGCTCCACGAAGCCGTCGTCGATCTCCTCGGTACACCCATGCAGCAACAGCAGCTTTTTGGCGCGGTCGCGGTGTTGGCCCACCTCCTTTTGTAGCAGCCCACGCTCGCGAGCGAGCAGCCGCCGCGCTTCGGCGGCCTCGCTGGGAATCTGCACCACGCGCAGTTCGCCGCGCTCGCCGCGCAGCCAGCCGCGCAGCACCTCCAGCAGCTTCAGCGCGTCCAGCCGGTCCGTCTTGACCCGGCGCGCATGCCTTGCCACCGGCACGCTGGCAGCATCCACGACGATCACATTCACTCCTTGCGCCTGCAGCGCTCGAGCGATCCAGAACCCGTCCTGGCCGGCCTCGTAGATCAAGTGGACTGGGCAGTTTTCCGGCAATCCCCACTTACGGCACAGCTCTCGCAGGCGGCCGAGCAGCGCCTGCAGACGTGCCCACCGGGGCCCATCGTCCACCACCAGCACCGCGGGGTGGGGCCTCTTCCCATCCGTGGCGGCAAGCTTCCAGGACTTCGCGGCGAGCTCTAGTGAAACGTCCAGAGCACCCGTACGATCGATACGTTGGGTCGGCTGCATACGATTCTCCTCAACACGGTCGTGAGAACTCCATGTTTAGGATCAATCCGCAGCCGACTCAACCCCCGTCATAGGATCTACAAGGAGAGCACCACCAGGCCGAGGACCACCAGCGCGAGCCCGCCTTGCTCGACGCGCGCGAGCTTCTCGCGCAGCACGCGGTGTGACACGAGGTAGCTGAAGACGACTTCGACCATGCCCAGCGTGCGCACGTTGGTCGCCGTCGTCAGCGCGAAGGCGGTGAACCAGCCGATCGACGCGAGCGCACCGCTGGCGCCGGCCACGGTGGACACGCGCCACGCGGTGACCGTGGCGCGCAGGGCCGCGGGCGCGCGCCAGGCCAGCCAGCCTCCCAGCAGCACGGTCTGCACGCTCTGCGCCAGCAGCACGCCCCAGCCGCCGGCAAGCCAGGCCGAGGTCTCCGGCAATTGCAGCGCGGCGCCCCGGTAGCCGACCGCCGACAGCGCGAAGCCCGCACCCGATGCGAGCCCGTACCACGCGGCGCCCGAGGTCCATGCGCGTCCTTCGAGCGGCGCGCCCTTCTGCGGCAGCGACAGCATCACGACGCCGGCCGTGGCCAGCGCGATGGCCAGCAGCGCCACCGGGCCGGGCAGCTCGCGCAGGAACAGCGAGCCGAACAGCGCCACCTGCAGCGCATCGGTCTTGGAATAGGCGACGCCCACCACGAAGTTGCGCTGCTTCATCGCCGCGAGCAGGGCGGCCGTGGCGCCCAGCTGCCCCAGCGCGCCGAGCAGCAGCCAGCCGAAATACGCCGCATGGAACGCGGGCACCGGCCCCGCCGTCGCCGGCAGGCGATGCAGCAGCAGCACCCAGGCCGCCGCGAAGGGAATGCCGTAGAGGAAGCGTGAAAGCGTGGCGCCGAGGGTGCCGGCCTGCGCGACCAGCGAGCGCTGCGCCGCGTTGCGCGCCGTCTGGGCCAGGGCGGCCCAGAGGACGATGGGCACCCAGAGCCAGCCGGCCGTGCTCAATGCGTGCAGCTGCCGCCGGCGGCGCGCGTGAAGAACTGTCCCTTGGCGAGCGCAAGGACGCCGCTGGCGCCGATGATGCGCAGCTCGTCACCCTGGGCCAGCAGCTCCATGGTGTGGTTGCGCTGCGGATCGGCGATCACGCGCGCGCCTTCCATGTGGCCCGTGATCTCGCGCACGCGGCCCTTGCGCACGAGGCGCGCCCGGAAATCCTGGAACTGCTGCGCGATCTCCAGCCTGAACTCGTGCAGCAGGCCGGCGCCGCACCACAGGCCGCCGATCGAGGCCACGCCCTGGCGCATGGCGACCTGCGTCGGTTGCGCGGGGGCGGCCGATGCGGCCAGGGGCAGGGCGGCGAAGGCCAGCAGGGCGGCGGTGGCGGGACGGCGGAGGTACTGCATGGCGCGCACGATAGCACCTGGCGAGTTGCCGCACGGGCCGCTCGGACAAGCGTGGCTCAGCGGTGGCGGCCCTCCGGCCGGGCGGGCACGCGCTGCAGCCGGGCGGGACCGAGCGCCGGCGGGCAGGTCGCCAGCCACTGCGGCCGGTAGGCGACGAGCAGGCTCACCACGGCGCAGGTCCAGGACGCCTCGCCCATGGCCAGCAGGGCGACGGCGATGCGTTCCAGGCCGCCGGTGGGCCCGTCCAGGCCGTGCGCGAGCGCGGCGGCTCCCAAGCCGCATGCGGCCAGCGCCAGCATCGGCACCAGGAACGCGCGCCCGAGCATGTAGGCCACCGGATGCGCGCCCGAGGCGCGGCGCACCGCGTAGCCCAGCAGCAGCACCAGCGTCGCCGGCAGCAGCCCGGACCAGGCGGTGAGCGCGAGCGCCTGGGCCAGCGTGTGGCCCGCGGTGAGCATCGTGCTGAGGCCCGCGACCGTGATCACCGGCACCGCGAGCGGCCAGCCCACCAGCAGCACCACGAGCGGCGCGCCCGACCAGTGCAGCGGCAACGACAGGGCGGCGGGGCCGGGCCAGGACCACAGCCAGGGCAGCAGCACCAGCGCGGCCAGCAGCGGCGTGGCGAGCGGCACCTGCCCCTGCCACGGACGCAGCAGGCGCCAGGGCCGCACGGCCAGCGCCGCGCACCAGGCGAGCAGCAGGAGCAGCGCGTCGAAGGCCATGCGTTCCCGGCGGCTAGCGGCCGGCCGGCCGGATCTTGCCTTCCCTGCAATAGCGGTCGTATTCGTCGCGCGTGATGGCCGCGGAGCCCGCGTTGCCCTCGCTGTCGTTCCAGGAGAGGGTGACGCTGTCGTCGGCGACCTCGATGTCCACCGCGCCGTCGGGCACGGGCATCAGCACGCCGTCGCCGGCGCGAAAGCAGACTTCACCGCGGATGATGGCGTGCTGGGTCATGGCGGCCTCCTGGGTCGTTGAACAGCCAGTGTCCGGGGCCCGGCGGGGCAGCGCCTGTCAGCCGGCAGCCCGTGTCGGTGCCGGACGGCCGTTGCAGCGACAATCGCGCCCCATGAGAAGAGTCTGGAGGGATGCGGGGGCGGTGCTGGCGCTGGCCCTGCTCACCGGCGCCTTGCTGGCCTCGGCGCTGTGGTACCTCCGCTCCGCGGCGGTGCGCAGCGGCGAGCAGCTCACGGCATCGCTGGCGCGCGTCATCTCCGAGCAGTCGGCGCGCACGCTGCAGTCGGCCGACCAGGCCTTGCAGCTGACGATCGTGCGGCTGCAGGCCCTGCGCGACACCGGCCGCCTCGACGAGGAGACGGGGCGGGCGGCGCTCGCCGAGGAGCTCCGGGAGCTGCCTTTCCTGCGCGCCATCTGGGTGGTGGACGCGGACGGCCGCATCGCGCTGAATTCCAACCAGGGCGGCGTGGGCGTGCCGGTCCAGGACCGTTCCTATTTCGACGTCTATCGCAAGGCGCCCGCCACCGGCTTCTTCATCGGCCCGATGCTGCGCAGCCGCGTCTCGGGCGCCTGGATGGTGGCGGTCTCCCGCCCCATCCGCGACGCCGACGGCAGCGTGCGCGAAGTGGTCGTGGCCGGCCTCGAGCCCACCTATTTCGAGCAGCTGTGGCGCGACATCGACGTGGGCACGGACGGCTCTGTCGTGCTGTACCGCCGCAACGGGCAGCTGCTGATGCGCAGTCCCGGCGACCACGCGCTGATCGGCGAGGACTTCTCGCGCTTCCCCGTCTTCACCGACTACCTGCACCAGGCGCCACAGGGCACGTTCATCCGCAAGAGCGGCATCGACGGCGTGGTGCGCCTGTTCGCCTACCGGCAGCTCGCGGCGTACCCCGAGCTGGTGGTCGCGGTGGGCTCGGGCTACGGCGCGATGCTCGCCTCCTGGCGGCGCTTCGCCCTGCTCACCGGCACCGTCTGGGCCGCGGCGGTGCTGGTCGCGCTCGGGCTGACCCTGCAGCTGCGGCGCCATGCGCGCAGCCGGGAGCAGACCGAGCAGCGCTTCGAGCAGCTCGCGCAGGCCATGCCGCAGATCGTGTTCAGCGCCGACGGGCTCGGCAACGTGCAGTTCATCAACCAGCGCTGGGTCGAACTCACCGGGCTGCCGGCGGAGGACGCGCTGGGCAAGGGCTGGCAGGACCTGATCCACCCGGACGACGTGCAGCCCACGCTGGAGGCGATCGTGGAGGGCCTGCGCACGCGCCAGGAGCTCACGCAGGAATACCGCGTGCGCTACAGCGACGGCGGCTACCGCTGGCAGCTGCTGCGCGCGGTGCCGGTGCCCTCGCGCAGCGGCGGGATGCTGTGGCTGGGCGCGATGACGGACATCGACGCGCTGCGGCGGGCGCAGGACCAGCTGCGCGAGCAGGCGGAGCAGCTGCACGTGGCGAGCCGGCTCACGCGCCTGGGCCACTGGCGCATCGACCTGCCGGCCCGCTGCGTGAAGCTGTCCGACGAAGCCGCGGCGATCATGGACCTGCCGCCGGGGTCGGCGCCGTCGCTGGAGGAGATCTTCGCGACCATCGCGCCGGAGTCGGTCGCCCTGGTCGCCGAGGCGGTGAACGGGTGCATCGAACGCGGCGAGCCCTTCGACCTGGAGACGCAGCTGGTCACCGCCACCGGCCGCCAGATCTGGCTGCGCTCCGTGGGCGAGCCGGTGCGGGATGCCTCGGGCCGGATGGTGGCGCTGCAGGGCGCGCAGCAGGACATCACGCTGCGCGTGCTGATGATGCAGGAGATCCGGCGCCTGAACGCCAGCCTGGAGGAGCGCATCGCCGAGCGCACCGCGCAGCTGGCGCGCCAGGAGGCGCTGTTCCGCACGCTGGCGGAGCAGGCGCCGCTGCCCTTCTGGACGGTGGACCTGCGCGGGCGCATCACCTTCCTCAGCCGCGCGTGGTACGAGCTGGCGGGCGGCGCGCCGCCGAAATGGCACGGGCTGGAATGGCGCGAGCTGGTGCACCCCGACGACCTCGCGTCGGTGGAGGAGAACTGGCAGCGCAGCGCGCGCTCCGGCGAGCCCTACGCGGGCACGCGCCGCATCCGCGCGCGCGACGGCAGCTACCACACGACCAGCTACCGCGCCCTGCCGGTGCGCGGCGAGGCGGGCGAGATCCTGTTCTGGGTGGGCGTGGACAGCGACATCACCGACCTGATGGACAACCAGGAGGCGCTGCGCCTGGCGAACGAGCAGCTGGAGTCCTTCTCGTACTCGGTGTCGCACGACCTGCAGTCGCCGCTGCAGCGCGTGGGCTCGTACGCCAAGCTGCTGCAGCAGGAACTCGCCCCGCTGCCGCCGGGACGCGCGCACCACTACCTCGCGCGCATCCAGGCCAATGCGCAGGACATGGTGCAGCTGATCGAGGGCCTGCTGGCGCTCGCGAGGGTGAGCGAGGTGGAGATCATCTGCTCCGTGGTGAACCTGAGCGACATCGCCACCGAGATCCTGCAGCGCCGCCAGTCCGACGAGCCGCAGCGCCAGGTGGCGTGGCGCGTCGAGCCGGGGCTCGCCGCCCTGGGCGACTCGCGCCTGGTGCGCTCGGTGCTGGAGAACCTGCTGGGCAACGCGTGGAAGTTCAGCTCGCGGCAGCCCCGCGCCGAGATCGTGGTGGGCGCCGTGGACGAGGGCCGCACCTACTTCGTGCGCGACAACGGCTGCGGCTTCGACATGGCCTATGCCGATCGCCTGTTCGGCACCTTCCAGCGGCTGCACGGGGCCGACGAGTTCCCGGGCACGGGCATCGGCCTGGCGACGGTGGCGCGCGCGGTGTCGCGCCAGGGCGGGAGGGTGTGGGCGCAGTCGGCGCCGGGCGAGGGCGCCACCTTCTTCTTCACGCTGCCGCCGGCGGAAGGCGCGGCAGGCTAGCGGTGCAGGTCGCGGGGCAGGCTTTCCAGCGGCTGGAAGGCCGAGTCGATCGGGTGGCGCCGCGGCGGCGCGCCCTTGCCTTCCTTGCCCAGGAGCAGGCGCGTGATCTTGCCGGCGCGGCCCACCAGGAAGCGCACCAGCGAGCGCAGCAGGATGGAGCCGTTGAACGGGATGTACGTGAGCATCCCGTGGCCTTCGGTGTAGCCGGGGTTGTTGGCGAGGTAGAAGCGGGTGTCCTGCCGCTTGCTGTTGCGCCAGCGGTTGCGGTCTTCCTCGCTCTCCAGCGTCACCCAGTTCACGTGGCGCACCAGCGGGTTGGCGGGGTCAACGCGCTCCAGGTCGAAGCTGGCCGCGAGTTCCTCCATGCGCTGCATCAGGTGCGGGGGGATGTCCTTGCGCTTCGCGTGCGGCCAGATCACCGGTGCGTAATGCGCGAGGAAGGTGTAGCTGCTCGGGTGCGTGAGCGCCGCGAAGATGCAGAAGCGGCGCCACGGGCGGTGCGCCCACAGGCGCAGCAGGCGCAGCACCGCGTAGACCATGGTCACGTCGCGTCCGCGGTAGGCGGGCAGGGTGCCCGCTTCCAGCCGGATCACGGTCGTCAGCCGCCCATCCAGCAGCAGCCGGAACGCGTGCATGGAGGTGTAGCCCACCACCTGGCCCGCGGAGTTGTGCTTCACGTAGCACCAGGTGCGCCACGCATCGCGCTCGACGACGTAGGCGCGGAATTCCTCGTACGACAGGCCGGTGAAGATCTGCGAGTGCACGGCGAACAGCTCCCGCGCGAGCGCCTCCCGCGCCTCGCGGGTCATTTCGTGCACGGGATGGCAGGTGATGCGGGAGAGCGAGCTCATGGCTAGGTGTTTTGCTTAGTATGGCAGAGCATTACAAATTGCAACAGCCCCCGGTCGTCGGATCGTCGATCCGCGCGTGACCATTGCCTCCTCCCTCTGACGCGGCGGAGTATGCCCCAGGAAGGTGCTTGTTTGCATTTGTAAGGGAGCCTCCATGAAGCCGGCGGGGTCGCCCTTGATCTGCAACAAACTGTGAAGGAGAGCCCGCCCGTGTCCGGACGAACGGTCGGCCGGGCGGCTTTCCGTGCGGTTTTCCACGGCCCGGCGCGCTACTTCCTGGCAGCGTCGCGCGCGCGCCGCAGCGATACCTCTTGTAGTGGCCTGCCCACGCACGAGCTCCTAGCATCGCCTCCATGAACAGAAGAGGAGTCCTGGGAGGCCTGGCCCGCGGGCTGGGCGGGGTGGCGGCGGCCGTGCTGCTGCTGGCGGCGACGCCGGCATCCGCCCTGGAAGCGGCGACGTACAAGTGCGTCTCGCGCGGCAAGGTGGTCTACACGCAGATCCCCTGCACCGGGGGCCGGCCGCTGGTGCGCGGCGGGCACCGTGAAACCGACAAGTACCGCACGCCGCCGCAGGATCGCGCGCGCATCGCGCGGCGCGCCGTGCTGACGCCGCAGGAGCGCAAGGAATGCAGCGCGCTCGACGTGCGCCTGCGCGAGCAGCAGAAGGCCCTGGAGGCCAGGGGCGAGGCGGCGACCCTGCAGGACGAGATGCCGCTGGTGCAGTCGAAGAAGCGCTATCGCGAGCTCGGGTGCTGACGGCCGGGCCTGCGCGTGGGCCGGTCGCGGGAAGGGCTTTGGGCGGATGTTAAGCTGCCCGTTTTGCCACTCACGCTCCCCCTGCCATGCCCGGACTGCTGCCCAACGTCGACCCTGAAGGCCTGCTCGAATTCTCCGTGGTCTACACGGACCGCGCGCTCAACCACATGTCGCGCAGTTTCCAGGGGGTGATGACGGACATCTCCGCGATCCTGAAGGACGTGTACAAGGCGCACGCGGTGGCGCTGGTGCCGGGCAGCGGCACCTTCGGCATGGAGTCGGTCGCGCGCCAGTTCGCCGGCGGCAAGGACGTCCTGGTGCTGCGCAACGGCTGGTTCAGCTACCGCTGGACGCAGATCTTCGACGCCGGGAACATCCCCGCGTCGTCCACGGTGCTCAAGGCCCGCCGCCAGGGCAGCGGCGCGACCGCGCCCTGGGCGCCGGCGCCCCTCGCCGAAGTGACGGCCACCATCCGCGCGAAGAAGCCGGCGGTGGTGTTCGCGCCGCACGTGGAGACGGCCAGCGGCATGATCCTGCCGGACGACTACCTGCGCGCCGTCGCCGACGCCGTGCACGAGGCCGGCGGCCTGTTCGTCCTGGACTGCATCGCCAGCGGCGCGATGTGGGTGGACATGAAGGCCACCGGTGTCGACGTGCTGATCTCCGCGCCGCAGAAGGGCTGGAGCAGCTCGCCGTGCTGCGCGATGGTCTGCCTGAGCGAACGCGCCCGCAAGGCCATCGACGGCACCACGAGCACCAGCTTCGCGATGGACCTGAAGAAGTGGCTGCAGATCATGGAGGCGTACGAAGGCGGCGCCCACATGTACCACGCCACCATGCCCACCGATGCGCTGACGCGCCTGCGCGCCACCATGGAGGAGACGCGGGCCTACGGCTTCGCCAGGGTGAAGGCGGAGCAGGAGGACCTGGGCCGCAAGGTGCGCGCGCTGTTCGAGAGCCGCGGCCTGGGCAGCGTCGCCGCCGAAGGCTTCAAGGCCCCGGGCGTGGTGGTCAGCTACACGAGCGACCCCGGCATCCAGTCGGGCGCCAAGTTCCTGGACCAGGGCCTGCAGACCGCCGCCGGCGTGCCGCTGCAGTGCGACGAAGGCAGCGACTTCAAGACCTTCCGCGTCGGCCTGTTCGGCCTGGACAAGTGGCACAACGTCGACCGCACCGTGGCGCAGCTGCGCGACGCGCTGGACCGCGTGGGGGTGGTGGCGCCGGCGAAGGCGGCGTGATCTCGCGGAAGGCCCACCGCGCTCAAAAAAAAGCGGCCATCAGGCCGCTTTTTTCATCTGCACCGGCAGCAGGCCCTGCTTCTTGGCTTCGAGCAGCACGATCTCCACGATCGAGCCATCCTCGGCGTAGCTGATGTTCGCGTTCCAGCCTTGCGAAACCTCGCGCGCGATCGGCTTGTCCGACACCTTGATCTGCAGGATGTCGTCGTCTTCGAAATAGATGGATTTCATGGCGCGATCTCCCAGCGGTGCATGACTGTCTTGACCACCACAGCCTGCTCGATGACTGCGGCGACGCACAACAGGTTGTCGTGGCGGCCAGCAGAGGCCTTGTACAGCCAATGATGCCCGCTGCCCGCATCCCTGTCCATGAACAACGCCTCAGCTCCGCAGCTTCCGCCCGACGTGGCCCTCCACCGCGTCGACCTTGCTGCGCAGGCGCGGCTCCGAGCCGGCGCGGTAGTCCATCTTGAGGTTCATCGCGATGCGGCCGCAGTCCTGCTGCAGCGCGCGGAAGCATTCGCCGACGACGGCCATCACCTCGTCCCAGTCGCCTTCGAGGATGGTGCCCATCGCGGTCAGCTGGTAGCTGACGCCGCTGCGGTCGACGATGTCGAGGATGCGGGCCACGTGCCGGCTGAGGCTTTCCCCCTCGCCGGTCGGCGACATTGCGAATTCGAGCAGGACCATGCGCTTTCCCGTTCCACGGATGAGCGCGATCTTGCCTCATCGGGGGCCGGCGCGCCAAGCGCCGACCCCTCGCGGCGCGTTCAGAAACTCAGGCTGGCCGCTCCCGCCTTCAGCTTCTCGTGGATGGTGCTCGCGCCGGCGATGGTGACGCCTTCGAGCAGGTCCTCCTGGGCGTAGCCGCGCGCCTTGGCGCAGGGCGTGCAGGCGACGATGGCGCCGCCGCGGCCGAGGAAGTCCTCCAGCAGGTTCTTCAGCGGGTCGAGCGGCGCGACCTGCGTCATCTCGACGCTGCGCCGCCGCACGAGGTCGACGGCGGAACTGGTGAGGAAGGCCGTCACCTGCATGCCGGAGGTGATCGCCCCGCAGGCGATGGTGAAGGCCACCGACGACAGTTCATGGTCGGCACCGCGGGTCACGAGCACGACGAGTTCACGGGTGTCCTGGGGCATGGCGGATCTCCTGGTGGGCAGCCCATCATCGGGCGGGCTCGCATGATCCCGGGACGGGGCGCCGCCGGCCATGTCCGCGCGTCCTGACTTGTTGACCGGTCGCCGCCGAGGCGAACGAGGAGCACCGTGGACGCACTCTCCGAAGTCCTGCGCCTGATCCGGCTGCGCGGCGCGCTGTTCCTCCACGGCAGCTTCCACGCGCCCTGGTGCGTGCAGGTGCCGCCGGGCGCCGACGCGGCGCGGGTGCTGTGCCCCGGCGCGCGGCAGCTCGCGATCCTGCACATGGTGCTGGAAGGCCACTGCTGGGTGCGCCTCGCAGGAGAGGACCCCTTCCGCATGCATGCCGGCGACGTCGTCGCGCTGCCGGCCGGCGATGCCCACGTGATCGGCTGCGAACTGGACCGGCAGCCGGTGGACCCGCGCCACGCGCTGCGCCTCAAGCTGCCGGAGCTGGCGCCGCTGCGCTACGGCGGCGAGGGCGAGGCCACCGCGCTCGTGTGCGGCTGGTTCGCGTACGAGGGCGACGCCGCCAATCCGCTGCTGGCGGCGCTGCCGCGCGTGCTGCGCGTGTCGCTCGGCAGCCGGCCGGCGGGCCCGTGGATCGAGCAATCCCTCCGCTACGCGCTGGCCGAGGCCGCGGCCAGCCAGCCCGGCGCGCCCGCGCTGACGGCCAAGGTGGCGGAGTCGATGTTCCTGGAAACCCTGCGCGCCTACCTCGACCACCTGCCGCCGCAGCAGAGCGGCTGGCTCGCGGGCCTGCGCGACCCGCAGGTGGGCCACTGCCTCGCGCTGATGCACGAACAGCCGGCGCGCAACTGGACGCTGGACGCACTGGCGCAGGAGGTCCACAGCTCCCGCAGCGTGCTGTCGGAGCGCTTCACCGGGCTGCTGGGCACGCCGCCCATGAAATACCTGAAGCACTGGCGCCTGACCCTGGCCGCGCGGCTGCTGTGCAGCGAGCGCGGCAAGCTGCTGGAGGTGGCCGAAGCGGTGGGCTACGAGTCCGAGGCATCCTTCAGCCGCGCGTTCAAGGGCGCGTACGGGGTGTCGCCGGGGGCGTGGCGGACGACGGTGGGGCGGGAGGTCTAGCGGCCGAAGACGAGCAGCAGGTTGTTCGCCGGCATCGCATGCCGCTGCCGCAGTTCCAGCCCCGCGCGGGCCGCTTCCGCCGCGACGTCCTCCAGCCGGCGCACGCCCCAGGCGGGATCGCGCGCGCGCAGGCTGACGTCGAAGGCGACGTTGCCCGGCGCCGGGGCGGCGCCGTCCTCGAAATAGGGCCCGTACGTGACCAGCAAGCCGCCCGGCGCGAGGCAGCGCGCGCTGCCCTGCATCAGCGCGGCGCAGGTGGACCAGGGCGAAATGTGCAGCATGTTGGCGCAGTAGACCGCGCCAAAGGCGCCCGGCGCCACCGGCCACGGCGACGCGAGCACGTCCAGCCGCAGCGGCGGGCGCACGTTGGCCAGCCCCGAGGTACGTGCCGCGATCGCCGGCAGCATCGCCGCGTCCGCATCGGTGGGTTGCCAGCTCCACCCCGGCAGCGCCGCCGCGAACCAGGCCGCGTGCTGGCCCGTGCCCGAGGCGATCTCCAGCGCCGCGCCGCGTGCCGGCAGCACCGTGCGCAGGACATCCAGGATCGGCTGCTTGTTGCGGTCAGCCGGCGCGCTGTGGGGCAGGGCGTCCCTGGCCATCCGGCTCACTTGGCCCAGCTGTCCTTGAGTCCCGTCACCCGGTTGAACACCGGCCGGCCTTCGCCCGGATGGTGGTCCTTGCGATCCGCGACGAAGTAGCCGTGCCGCTCGAACTGGAACTTCTCGTCGCCGTGCGCGCGGGCCAGCGAAGGCTCGAGGTACGCTGTCACCACCTTCAGGCTGTCCGGGTTCAGCTCCTCCAGGAAGTCCTGCTCGCCCGTGCCGGGCTGCGGCACCGAGAACAGGCGGTCGTACAGCCGCACTTCGGCCTTCACGCCGTCGGCGACGCCGACCCAGGTGATGTTGCCCTTCACCTTGACGCTGTCCGCCCCCGGCGTGCCGCTCTTGGTGTCGGGCACCAGCTTCGCCTGCACCTCGGTGACCTGTCCCGAGGCGTCGCGCGTCGCGCCGGTGCACTCGACGACGTAGCCGTACTTCATGCGCACCTTGTTGCCGGGGAACAGGCGGAAGAAACCCTTGGGCGGCGTCTCCTCGTAGTCGCCGCGCTCGATCCACAGTTCGCGGCCGAACATGAACTCGCGCTTGCCGCGCTCGGGCGCGTGCGGGTGCACGGGCGCGGTGCAGGGCTCCAGGTGGCCGGCGCCCATCAGCTCGTCCCAGTTGGTGATGACCAGCTTGACCGGGTCCAGCACCGCCATGCCGCGCGCGGCCTTGGGGTCCAGGTCGTCGCGCAGCGCGATGTCCAGCGTGGCGTAGTCGATCCAGCTGTCCGCCTTGGTCACGCCGATGCGTTCGCAGAACAGCTGGATGGCTTCCGGCGTGTAGCCGCGCCGGCGCATGCCGACGATCGTGGGCATGCGCGGGTCGTCCCAGCCGCTCACGTGGCCCTGGTCCACCAGTGCTTTCAGCTTGCGCTTGCTGGTGATCACGTAGGTGAGGTTCAGCCGGGCGAACTCGTACTGGCGCGGATGCGGCGAGTTGATCAGGCCGCCTTCGGCCAGGCGGTCCAGCAGCCAGTCGTAGAACGGCCGCTGGTCCTCGAACTCCAGCGTGCACAGGCTGTGCGTGATGTTCTCCAGCGCGTCCTCGATCGGGTGCGCGAAGGTGTACATCGGGTAGATGCACCACTTGTCGCCGGTGTTGTGGTGCTCCGCATGCTTGATGCGGTAGATGGTCGGGTCCCGCAGGTTGATGTTGGGGCTCGCCATGTCGATCTTCGCGCGCAGCACGGCCGCGCCGTCCGCCAGCTTGCCGTCGCGCATCTCGCGGAAGCGCTGCAGGTTCTCGTCGATCGAGCGGCTGCGGTAGGGGCTGTCCACGCCCGGGCGCGCGAAGTCGCCCCGGTTGACGCGCATCTCCTCCGGGCTCTGCTCGTCCACGTAGGCGTGGCCGGCCTCGATGAGGTACTCCGCCGCCCGGTACATGAAATCGAAGTAGTCGCTGGCCTGGTACAGGTGCGTCGTGCCGTGGGCCTCCCAGTCGAAGCCCAGCCAGCGCACGGCGTCCAGGATGCCGTCGACGTACTCCTGCTCCTCCTTCTCGGGGTTGGTGTCGTCGAAGCGCATGTGGCAGACGCCGCCGTAGTCGCGCGCCAGGCCGAAGTTGAGGCAGATGCTCTTGGCGTGGCCGACGTGCAGGTAGCCGTTGGGCTCGGGCGGGAAGCGCGTGCGGATGCGGGCCGGATCGGGCGGGCCGGAGCGCTGGTGCGCGGCATCGCCCGGGCTGCCGCCCCAGTGCCGCTGCGCGTAGGTGCCTTGTTCCAGGTCGCGTTCGATCACCTGGCGCAGGAAGTTGCTCGCGCGGGCAGCGGATTCTTTGTTGTCGTCGGGGGCAGGCATGGCCTGCCGATTTTGTCATGGCGGACGCGTCCGCCTCGGCCAACGGTTTTCCAGGGCCGCGGTCCCGGGCCCCCAAGCCGGGCCTTCTTCGCGGGTCCTTCGCTCGGTGGGTGGGTCGCGCCGTCCCGCGTCGAAATCGGTGCACCGCCTCAGCGGTGGTGGTCGTCCTTCCAGCGGTCTCCCTGTTGCTGCTCGGGCATCGGGAAGGGCTGGGGCAGCAGCGACTTCAGCCGCAGCTGGTCGCGCAGGTGGGGCCGCACGCTGTCGGCGCCGTGGCCGCTGTGGCCGGCCGCCGCCGTCGCGCGCTCCACGAAGCCGCGCTGCTTCTTCGGCCCGCCGCCCTTGCGCCCCGCCGAGGCGGTGCGGCGGGACTCGGGCGGGCCGGTGTCGTAGGGTTTTCCGTCCTTCATTGCTGGTGTTCCTCCGGGTGTTAACAGCGTAAGGGCGGTGCAACGCTTTACATGACGGCTGTGCCCAACGGTAGGCGTCGG
Source organism: Ramlibacter sp. bp-362 (assembly GCF_054956735.1). Taxonomy (NCBI): domain Bacteria; kingdom Pseudomonadati; phylum Pseudomonadota; class Betaproteobacteria; order Burkholderiales; family Comamonadaceae; genus Ramlibacter; species Ramlibacter sp. bp-362. The sequence continues at coordinate 268,330 of NZ_JBUDXE010000005.1, read as the reverse complement.
ACCGCGTCGACCGAGCCGTAGTCCGAAAGTGGCACAAGGGTAGGCGGGGACAAAAAAGAACCCCCAGGCAGAGCCTGGGGGTAACAATGCCAGTCGCGGGACGGAGGGCCGGACCAGCTCACCCCGGAGGAGGAGGGGACTCAGAGGAGTCGGGGTGACCGGGACGAAACGCGCTTGGGTCTGTCGGTTGCTGCGCGCCTTTCGTGCAATTCGATGGCTTCAAGTAGAAGCGCCGGACGCGTGCTGTCCTGTAGGACGGAGCCCACAGCGCCTGACAGACGGGAGCCTGTCTGGCCGGGGGTTCGCCACGGATCACATGGCCTTGAACAGGTGGGCGTACAGCCGGCTCACCGGCAGGCGCTCGGTCCGCCCCTGCAGAACCAGGTGGAGCTTGCCGGCCTCGTCGCGCTGCACGGACTCGATGGCCGTGGCGCGCACCACCGTGCCGCGATGCACCTGCCAGAACAGCTGCGGGTCCAGCTGCGGCAGCAGTTCCTTCAGCGGCGTGCGCACCAGGACTTCGCCGGCGGCCGTGACGACGCGGACGTACTTGTCGGCCGCCTCGAAGTAGACGACGCTCTCCACCGGCACCATGCGGATGCCGGAGCCCACCCCGGCCTGGATCACCTTGAGCAGCGGCTGCGGCGCCGGCGCGGCGGCCTGCAGCAGCTGGCGCAGCTGGCCCAGCGTCGCCTCGAGGCCGGCGGCCGCGGGCGCCGCGCGCCGCGCCAGCACCTCGCGCAGCCGCTGCGCCGTCTTCTGCAGGCGGGCGGCCTGCACGGGCTTGAGCACGTAGTCGACCGCCTGCGCGTCGAAGGCCTGCAGCGCGTACTGGTCGTACGCTGTCACGAACACCAGCGCCGGGAAGGGCGCGCCGGCCGGCCACTCCTCCGCCAGTTCGGCGGCGGCTTCCAGGCCGCCCTGGCCCGGCATGCGGATGTCGAAGAACAGCACGTCCGGCCGCAGCTCCAGCGCGGCGCGCACGGCGGCCGCGCCGTCGCCCGCGGTCGCGAGCACGCGCAGCTCCGGCCAGGCGCGCGCCAGTTCGGCCTGCAGCGCCTGCGCCAGCAGCGGTTCGTCCTCGGCGATCAGGGCGGTGGGGTTCATGCGAGAGGCAGCGTGATGCGGGCCTGCGCGCCTTCCGGCCCGGCACGGAACGCGAGGGCGGCGGCCTCGCCATGCAGGGCGGCGAGCCGCTCGCGCACCTGCTGCAGTCCGAAGCCGGCGCCGCCGGAGCCGCCGTGCGCGTCGCCCGCGCCCGTGTCGTCCACTTCCAGCGCCAGCAGCGGGCCCTCGCGTCGCGCCTGCACCGCGATGCGGCCGCCTTCCACCTTGGGTTCCAGGCCGTGCTGGATCGCGTTCTCCACCAGCGGCTGCAGCAGCAGCGCCGGCACGCGCGCGCCCGCGAGATCGGGCGGCAGGTCCAGGGTGTAGGCGAGCCGCGGCCCCATGCGGATCGCCATGAGCTCGAGGTAGTCGCGCAGGCGGTCGAACTCCGCCTGCAGCGGATGCGTGGTCGCGCGCGAGGCGGCGAGCGTCGCGCGCAGGTACGCGATCATGTGGTCCAGCATCTGCTGCGCGCGCGGCGGGTCCACCGCGATCAGCGCCCGCAGGTTGGCCAGCGTGTTGAACAGCATGTGCGGCTCGAGCTGCGTCTCCAGCAGCTTCAGGCGCGCCTCGTCCGCATGCCGGCGCGCCTCGCCCATCTGGCGCTCCAGGTAGCGGGACTTGCCGATGCTGTAGAAGTAGAAGGTGCCGACGACGCCCGCCACGACGCTCACGATCAGCGAGCTGCGCAGCTGCGCCTGCGGGTCCGCCGGGGGCCCGCCGTACAGGCCGAGGCCGCGCGAGATCGCGTCGCCCAGGGCGCTGCCGGCGACGAAGCCGACCGCGACGGCCACGAGCACCAGCGCCGGGCCCGCGAAGCCGGTGGGCCAGCCCGTTTCCGCGGCCGAGGGGAACAGGTGCCGGCCCAGGTCCACGACGGCCCAGATCAGCAGGCCGATCGCCAGGGAGTACGCCACCTGCGGGCCATAAGGGCGTTCCGGCGTGACGATGTACTGCGCGGTGGCGATCGCCAGGCAGAAGGCCGTCACCTGCAGCACGTTGCGCAGCTTGGCGACGGGATCGATGCGGGTCACGGCCGGTCCTGCTGGCGCCGCAGGTGCTCGCGTTCGCGCGCCACCATGCGTTCGCGCAGCGCGCTGCCCTTGCCCAGCACGAACACGGACACGCCGTGCAGCGCCAGGCCGACGCCCCAGCCGAGCACCGGGAACACCGACCAGGGCCGGTGGCCGAAGCCATGGGAGGACAGGGCGAGCAGCAGCACGTTGACCAGCACGTAGACGGTCGCGTGGAGATACCAGCCCATCTTGGCGCCCGCGCGGCGGCGCGCGAGGTGCTCGATCTCTTCGGGGCTGAGGCGCTCGGACATCGCGGTGGATTCTAGGGGAGCAGCTGGCGGCGCTCATGGGCCACCAGGCGCTCGTACAGGCCGCCGCCGCCGGCCACCAGGAACACGACGATGCCGTGGATCGCGAGGCCGAGGCCCCAGCCGAAGGCCGGGTACACCGCCCAGTGCCGCCCGCTCGCGGCGGACAGGACCGCCAGCGCAAGGTTGACGGCGAGATACACGAAGGCGTGGATGAACCAGCCCATCTTGGCGCCGGCACGGCGGCGGGCCTGGCGTTCGATGCTGTCGTGGTCGGAATGCATGGTGTGCTCCTTCGGGTCGATGGATCAGGCGAGGTGAGGTCGGGGAGGATCAGGCCAGCAGGCCCAGCTGCGTCCAGAGCATCTGGCCGAGGTAGCGCTGCGGCAGGAGGGTGAAGAAGCCGGTGACCACGCAGGCGGCGATGTACAGCCACTGCATGATCCGGCGGTGGCCGGCGATGTCGCGCCGTGCCAGCTTCCAGAACGCGCCGAAGAGGCTGAACGCGACCACCGGGACGAGCAGGTGGATCGGCGTGTAGCCGGCCAGGTTGGGCAGGCGGAAGTCGCGGATGAACAGCGCCGACACGGCCGTGACGATCATCAGCGTCACCCAGGCGTAGCCGAAGGCGCGGTGCAGGCGGGGACGGGGCGCGGGGCCGCGGCGGGCCCAGAGGGCGACCGGACCGATGGCGATGGCCGCGAGGGCGGCGCTCAGGTGGACGGCGATGACGGGGGACATCTGCATGGCGGGCTCCGTGTGCTGGGGACGGAGCGCACTGTGCCGATGCCCGCTTCAGCCGGCGAGCGGGATGCGACGAAACGCGCCGGGAGCGGCGCGAAATGGCGCCGGGACGGCGCGGGAGGTGCCCGGGTCAGGTCCAGATGCGGCGGTATTTCTCCGCCAGCTGCTGCTGGCGCAGCATGATCTTGGGCACGTCCGGGTGCATCGGATTGATCTCGCGCATCGCCCAGCGGTAGAACGCCTGGGCGAGGACCACATGGAGCAGGCTGATGATTTTCATGGGGCCCATGGTGGGGTGCGGGCCCAGGGCTTCCTGTAGGTTCCATGCGCGGCGGTGGCTCGCGGAATCCGACAGCCCCTGTCGGACGGCGGCCGTGGCCGGGCGTTCCGTATGATCCGCGCTTTTGCTGCGGGAGCTCGCGTGGACGCCGTGTTGCTGGTGAAGGCCGCCCTGATGGGCATCGTGGAGGGACTGACCGAGTTCCTGCCCATCTCGAGCACGGGGCACCTGATCCTGGCGGGCACCTTGCTGGGCTTCGACGACGCCAAGGCCAAGGTCTTCGACATCGCGATCCAGACCGGCGCGATCCTGGCCGTGATCCTGGTCTACTGGCAGAAGATCCGCAGCACCATCGTCGCGCTGCCCAGCGAGCGGCAGGCGCAGCGCTTCGCGCTCAACGTCGCCGTGGCCTTCGTCCCGGCCGTGGTGCTGGGGCTGCTGTTCGGCAAGGCCATCCAGGAACACCTGTTCACGCCCGCGGTGGTGGCCACGACCTTCATCCTGGGCGCCTTCGTGATCCTGTGGGCCGAAGGCCGGCACCACCCGGCCGTGCGCATCCAGGAGGTGGAGGAGATGCGCTGGACCGACGCGCTCAAGCTCGGGCTGGTGCAGTGCCTCGCGCTGGTGCCCGGCACCAGCCGCAGCGGCGCCACCATCATCGGCGGCATGCTGCTGGGGCTGTCGCGCAAGGCCGCCACGGACTTCTCCTTCTACCTCGCCATCCCGACGCTGATCGGAGCCGGGGCGTACAGCCTGTTCAAGGAGCGCGGCCAGCTCGGCGCGGGCGACCTGCCGATGTTCGCGGTGGGCCTGCTGTTCTCGTTCGTGAGCGCGTGGCTGTGCGTGCGCTGGCTGCTGCGCTACATCTCCAGCCACAGCTTCACGCCGTTCGCGTGGTACCGGATCGCGTTCGGGGTGATCGTGCTGGTGACGTCGTGGACCGGGTGGGTCGATTGGCACGCGTGATCGGTGGGGTTCGCTGCGCTCACCACCACCCTACGAGATAGCAGGCCCGGTACGGTAGGGTGGCGGTGAGCGAAGCGAACCCCACCGCTCCGTAGGCTGGCGGTGAGCGTCAGCGAACCCCAGCTGCCCCCATCCCCAGCAAAGCCGCCTCGATCGCCGCCGCCGTCGCCAGCGGCTTCTCCATCGGGAACAGGTGGCTGCCATCGAGCATGGTCATGCGCCCCTGCGTCACGCGCCGCGTCATGCCCAGGCCGACCTGGCCGATCTCCTCGGACTGCAGGCCGCCGATGAAGGCCGCCGGGCAGCGCAGGGGATGGCGTTTCAGCAGCGCCTGCAGGTTGTCCGGCAGCGTGTTGTAGATCGCGGTCTCGATGTCGCGGTCGAAGCTGAGGACGCGCTGGCCGTCCTCGTCGTGCGTGCCGTGCGTGATGTAGTCCACCAGCACCTGCGGCTCCCAGGCGGCGAAGGCCTTCTTGCGGCGGAAGTGCTCCAGCGCCGCCTCGCGCGTGGGCCAGCGGTTCTTGCGCTTGCGGCTGACGGCGCCGGGCGAGATGGCGCCCACCAGCGGCGTGTGCTTGGCCGCGCGTACGGCATGCGACTTCCAGCCGCCCAGCAGCGGCGAATCGAGCAGCAGCACGCCGCGCGCGAGTTCCGGATGGCGCGCCGCGCACATGAGGCTCAGGAAACCGCCCAGCGAGTGGCCCACCAGCCAGGCCGGCTCGCCGGCCTGCTCCACGGCGCGGGCCGCGAAGTCGTGCAGCTGCCGCACCAGCCCGGGCCAGTTGTTCTCGACGGGGTAGTCCGGGTCGTGGCCGAACTGGTCCACGGCCTTGACCAGGAAGCCGCGCGTGCGCAGGTGCTTGAAGAGGACGCCGTAGGTGGCGGCGGGGAAGCTGTTGGCGTGGGAGAAGACGATCAGGGACACCCGGGAATTGTGCCCCCTCCGCTCAGCCCATCACCTTCGAGGGCAGCCAGGTCGCCAGTTCCGGGAACACGCACAGGATCAGGATCGCCAGCACCATGCAGATCATGAAGGGCAGGGCGCCTTTCAGGATGGTCGGCAGGCGCACGTCCGGCGTGATCGCGTTGATCACGAACAGGTTCAGGCCCACCGGCGGCGTGATCAGGCCCAGCTCCATGTTGATCGTCAGCACCACGCCGAACCAGATCGGGTCGAAGCCGGCGGCCGTGATCACCGGCATCAGGATCGGGGTGGTCATCAGGATGATGGCCGCCGGCGGCAGGAAGCAGCCCGCCACCAGCAGCAGCACGTTGACGGCCAGCAGGATGATCCAGCGGTTCACCTGCATCTCGGCGATCGAGGTGGCCACCGCCTGCGTCACCTGCAGCGAGGACATCATGTACCCGAACAGGATGGACGTGCCGATGATCAGCATCAGCATGCCGGACTCGCGCATGCCGTCGCGCAGGATCACCCACAGGTCCGCCGGCTTCCACACGCGGTAGATCAGGATCACCATGACCAGGCACAGCGCGGCGCCGACACCCGCCGCCTCGGAGGGCGTGGCGATGCCGCCGTAGAGCGCGTAGACCACGCCCACGATCACGGCCAGGAAGGGCAGCAGCTTGGGCATCAGCTCCAGCTTCTGCTGGAGCGAATAGCGCACGTTGGAGTCGACCAGGCGGGTGCCGCGCTTCCAGCTGAGGAACAGCGCCCAGGCCATGAACAGCCCGGTGAGCAGCAGGCCGGGGATGATGCCGGCGATGAACAGGCGGCCGATCGACGTCTCCGACGCGATGCCGTACAGGATCATCGTGATGCTGGGCGGGATCAGGATGCCCAGCGTGCCGCCCGCGGCGATGGCGCCCGTGGCGAGGTCGGCGTCGTAGCCGCGGCGGCGCATCTCGGGGATGCCCATCTTGCCGATGGCCGCGCACGTGGCGGGCGAGGAGCCGCTCAGCGCCGCGAACAGGGCGCAGGCGCCGATGTTGGAGATCACCAGCGAGCCGGGCACGCGGTGGAGCCAGCGCGCCAGCGCCTCGTACAGGTCGGAGCCCGCCCGCGACGACGCCACCGCCGCGCCCATGATGATGAACATGGGCAGCGACACCAGCGTGAAGTCGTTCAGGCCGGCGAACACCGTCTCGGGCACGAAATTGATGCTGTTCCAGCCGTCGAAGACGACCATGAAGAACAGCGCCACGGCGCCGAGCCCGAAGGCGATGGGCAGGCCCGTCGCCAGCACCAGGCAGGTGGCCAGGAAGACCAGGAAACCGATGCCCATCGCGCTCACATCTTCTCCTCGGCGGCCAGGCCGAAGGGCAGCTCGCGCCCCGTGACCACCAGGTAGACCTCGGCCAGGTATTGCAGGCACAGCAGCGCCAGGCCGACCGGCACCGAGAGGTAGGGGATCCACAGCCGCGCCCGCCAGATGCTGGAGGTGGTCTGGTTCAGGTGCCAGGTCTCGTACCACCAGGGCAGCGACGCGAAGAAGAAGAACACGCAGAACACCAGCGCCATCGTGCTGCCCGCGAAGTGCAGCTTGCGGCGCATGGGCACGCGCACCATCAACGGCACCACGTCCACGGCCACGTGGCCGCGCGTGAGCAGGATGTAGGGCGCGCCCAGGAAGGTGGCGGCGATCAGCGCGAAGGTGGTGAACTCGGTCTGCCAGATCGAGGACTCGCCCAGGACCGCGCGCACGAAGACCATGTGGCACACGACGAAGATCGACAGCAGGATCAGGCCTGCCGAGAAGACCCCGAACGCGCGCGAGATCGCGTGCACCGCGGCCACCCAGGCGGGCAGCCGCGGGGCGCTACTTGACACTCAGCGCCTTCTCGATCAGTTCCTTGCCGCCGGGCACCTTCTCGGCGAAGGCCTTGTACGAGGTCTTCTGCGCCACGGCGCGCCAGGCGTCGGCCTCGGCGTCGCTCAGCGTGATCACTTCCACGTTGTGCTTCTTGAAGGTCTCGACCATCTTGTCGTCGAGCTTCTTCGATTCGGCGTTGAAGAAGGCCTCGGCCTTCTGCGCGGCGCGGGTCAGCGCCATCTTCTGCGCGTCGTTCAGGCGGTCCCAGCTGCGCTTGGAGATCAGCACCGGCTCGTACATGAACCACAGGGCGTTGTCGCCGGGCGCCGTGAGGCACTTCAGCTGCTCGTACAGCCGGAACGACACGAAGCTGCCCGAGGAGGTGTCGGTGGCCTGGGCCACGCCCTGCTGCAGCGCGTTGTAGACCTCGTTGGAGGGGATGGAGACGATCGAGGCGCCGGCCCCGGCCCACATCTGCGAGAAGGTCGCGCCGGCCGAGCGCACCTTCAGGCCCGCGGCGTCCGAGGGCTGGCGGATGCACTTGTCCTTGCCGCCGAACGCGCCGGCCAGCCATGCGTCGGCCAGGACCTTCACGCCGCCGTCCTCGATGATCTTCTTGATGTCCTTCATGAAGGGCGAGGTGTTGATGCGCTGGGCGTGCTCGTGGCTCTTCACCAGGCCGGGCATCAGCGTGGCGCCGAACTGCGGGTGGAAGCCCGAGGCGTAGTCCAGCGGGAACGAGGACATGTCGATCTGGCCGCTCAGCATGGCCTTCCACTGCTCCTGCGCCTTCACCAGGCTGGAACCCGGGAACACCTTGATCTCGAGGCCGACGTTCGCCTTGTTCACGTCGCGGGCGATCATCTGCACCATCTCGTCGCGCACGTCGCCCTTGCCGCCGGGGAACTGGTGGGAGGCCTTCAGGACGATGTTGTCGGCCAACACCGGGGCGGCGAAGGCGGCGGCCAGCAGGCCGGCGAGGGCGGTCTTCGCGAGGGAATGGAATGCCATGGTTCTCTTCTCCAGAGGTGCAATTGGAATCTCGTCCAATATCGCAGGCCCACGGCCCGGCAGGCCATCGGGAAATACCATGAAGGGGCGCCCCCGGGATGCGTCAGATCAGCTTCTCGTCAGCCCGGGTGATCTTCTTGAGGGGCTTGCTGCGGCTTCCCGGCTGCTGCGTGCGCAGCGGCGTCTCCGTGTGGCTCTCGTCCCAGACCGGGTCGTCCAGGCTGTCGAAGACCTCGCGCAGCTTCTGGCCCCAGCCCGTGCGCAGCATGCGGAAGTAGGGATTCTGCGCATCGATGCACACGACCTTGTCGGTGGCGAAGCTCCCCGCCTCGTACACCACCAGGTCCAGCGGCGGCCCCACCGACAGGTTGGACTTCATGGTGGAGTCCATCGAGACCAGCGCGCACTTGGCCGCCTCGTCCAGGTCGGTCTCGGGCGTCAGCACGCGGTCGAGCACGGGCTTGCCGTACTTGTACTCGCCGATCTGGAAGTAGGGCGTCTCGGCGGTCGCCTCGATGAAGTTGCCGGCCGAATAGACCTGGAACAGGCGCATCCCCTCGCCGCGGATCTGGCCGCCGAGGATCAGGTTGACGTTGAACTCCACGCCGGCCTGCTGCAGCGCCTTGGCGTCGCGCTCGTACACGTGGCGCACGGCCTGGCCCAGCACCCGGCAGGCGTCGAACATGCTGGTGGCGTTCCAGATCGTCACCGGCTCGCCCGCGCCGTCCTCGCGCAGCTGCTCCACCTGCAGGATCTCGCGCACCGATTGCGAGATGCTCAGGTTGCCGGCCGACTGCAGCACCATGAAGCGCTCGCCCGGCTTCTCGTAGATGATCATCTTGCGGTAGGTGCTGATGTTGTCCACGCCCGCGTTGGTGCGCGAGTCCGACAGGAACACGAGGCCCGCATTGAGCTTGATGCCGACGCAGTAGGTCATGGAAGGAGCTTCTTGAGCGTGTACAGGGCGTCGAGGGCATCGCGCGGCGCCAGCGCGTCCGGGTCCAGCGCCGCGAGCGCCGCCTCCAGGCGGCTGGGCGCGGGCGCCTCGGCGGCGGGGGGAGGCGCGAACAAGTCTACCTGCTCGCGGCTCTGTTCCTGGTGCCGCTCCAGCGCCGCCAGGGCGTGGCGCGCATGGTTCACCACGGCCGCGGGCAGGCCCGCCAGCCGCGCGACCTGGATGCCGTAGCTGCGGCTCGCGGGCCCCGGCTGGATCTCGTGCAGGAACACGATGTCGGCGCCCGACTCCGTCGCGCCCACGTGCACGTTGACGGCGCAGTGGTGCTTCGCCGGGAACTCGGTCAGCTCGAAATAGTGCGTGGCGAAGAGGGTGAAGGCCTGCGTGCGGTCGTGCAGGTGGGCGGCGATGCCCGAGGCGAGCGCCAGCCCGTCGAAGGTGGAGGTGCCGCGGCCGATCTCGTCCATCAGCACCAGGCTCTGCGCGGTGGCGCCGTGCAGGATCTGCGCGGCTTCCGTCATCTCCAGCATGAAGGTGGACTGCGCGTTGGCCAGGTCGTCGGCCGCGCCGATGCGGGTGTGGATCGCGTCCAGCGGTCCCAGCCGGCAGGCCCGCGCCGGCACGTAGGAGCCCATGGCCGCCAGCAGGCAGATCAGCGCCACCTGCCGCATGTAGGTGGACTTGCCGCCCATGTTGGGGCCGGTGATCACCTGCATGCGCTGCTTCGGCCCCAGGCGCGTGTCGTTGGGAATGAAGGCACCGCCGGTCGTCTCGGCCAGGCGCGCCTCGACCACGGGGTGGCGGCCCTGCGTGATCTCGATGCCCGGCTCCTTCATGAACTGCGGGCGGCACCAGTTCAGCGCCAGGGAACGTTCAGCGAGGGCGCACAAGGCGTCCAGCGTCGCCAGCGCGCGGGCGAGGCGCGTGAGCGCAGGCACGTGGTCCTGCAGGGCATCGAGCAGCTGCTCGTACAGCCACTTCTCGCGGGCCAGCGCCCGCTCCTGCGCCGACAGCGCCTTGTCCTCGAAGGCCTTGAGCTCCGGCGTGATGAAGCGCTCGGCGTTCTTCAGCGTCTGCCGGCGGCGGTAGTCCTCCGGCACCTTGTCCAGCTGGCCCTGCGTGACCTCGATGTAGAAGCCGTGCACCTTGTTGTACTGCACGCGCAGGTTGGCGATGCCGCTGCGCGCGCGCTCGCGCGTCTCCAGCTCCAGCAGGAAGCCGTCGCAGTTGTCCTGGATGGCGCGCAGTTCGTCGAGTTCGGAATCGTGGCCGGTGGCGATCACGCCGCCGTCGCGCACCAGCGCCGAGGGGTCCTCGCGCAAGGTGGCGGCCAGCCGCTCCGCGCAGCCCGCGGGCGGTTGCAGGTCCGCCGCCGCCTGCGCCAGCAGCCCGGGTTGGCCTTGCAGCAGCGAAGCGAGCTGCCCCGACTTCGCCAGCGCCCAGCGCAGGCCCACCAGCTCGCGCGGGCGCACCTGGCGCAGCGCGGTGCGGGCGGTGATGCGCTCGACGTCGCTCATGCCCTTGAGTTCGGCGCGCAGCTTCTGCCACGGCCCTTCGCGCAGCGCGGCGATCGCGTCCAGGCGCTGCTGCGCCACGGTGCGGTCGCGCAGCGGCTCCAGCAGCCAGGACTTGAGCATGCGGCTGCCCATGCCGGTCTGGCAGGTGTCCAGCAGCGAGAAGAGGGTGGGGCTGTCCTCGCCACGCAGCGTGCGCACCAGCTCCAGGTTGCGCCGCGTGGCGGGCGGCAGCTCGATGCGTTCGTCCGCGCGCACGACCTGCAGCTGCCGCACGTGCGAGAGCGCCCGGCCCTGCGTGTGTTCGGCGTAGGCGAGCAGGGCGGCCGCGGCGGCGTGCGCCTCGGGCAGGTCCTCCGCGCCCCAGGCCGACAGGCTGGCCGCGTGCAGTTGTTCCAGCAGCTTGCGCTGCCCCAGGCCGGCGTCGAACTGGAAGCCGGGCCGCAGGCTCGCGGGCACGGCGCCGCGCGCGGCCTGCAGCTTCTGGGCGAAGGCGGGGGTCAGCTCGGTGCTGTGCAGCAGCTCGCTGGGCGCGACGCGCGCGATCCAGTCGGCCAGGTCGTCGGCGTCGCACTCGGCCAGCTGCAGCGCGCCCTGCGTCACGCTCAGCCAGGCCAGGCCCACGCGGTGCTTCGCGCCCTGGTGCACGGCCAGCAGCACCGCCTCGGACTTGTCGGCCAGCAGCTCGGAGTCGGTCAGCGTCCCGGGCGTCACGACCCGGATCACCTTGCGTTCCACCGGCCCCTTGCCCGCGCCGACCTCGCCGACCTGCTCGCAGATGGCCACCGATTCGCCGCACTGGATCAGGCGCGCGAGGTAGCCCTCGACGGAGTGGAAGGGCACGCCCGCCATCACCACCGGCTCGCCCGCCGACATGCCGCGGCGCGTGAGGGTGATGTCCAGGAGGCGCGCCGCCTTCTCCGCGTCGGCGTAGAACAGCTCGTAGAAGTCGCCCATGCGGTAGAAGACCAGCGTGGACGGGTAGTCCGCCTTGATGGCGAGGTACTGCGCCATCATCGGGGTGTGGGCGCTCAGGTCGGAGGTCGGCACCGCGCGATTATCGGGGGGGCGCCGGCCGGCGCTCCACTAAACTCGGACAGTCATGTCCTTGTGGTGGATCCTCCTGCTGCCGTTCGCCGGCAGTTTCGTTGCCGCGGTGCTCCCCACGAGGGCGCGCAACGGCGAGTCGCTGCTGGCCGGCGCCGTGTCGCTGGCCATCGCGATCGGCGTGGGGCTGCAGTTCCCGCGCATCGCCGACGGCGGCGTGATCACCGAGCGGATCGCCTGGCTGCCCAGCGCCGGGATCGACCTGGTGCTGCGCATCGACGGCTTCGCCTGGATGTTCGCCATGATGGTCAGCGTGATCGGCGCCCTGGTGGCGCTGTACGCGCGCTACTACCTCTCGCCCGACGACCCGGCCGCGCGGTTCCACTCGCAGATGCTGGGGTTCATGGGCTCCATGCTGGGCGTGGTGGTCTCGGGCAACCTGGTGCAGCTGGTGGTGTTCTGGGAGCTCACCAGCCTGTTCTCCTTCCTGCTGATCGGGTACTGGCACCACCGCAGGGACGCCCGGCGAGGCGCCCGGATGGCCTTCACCGTCACGGCCGCCGGCGGGCTCGCGCTGCTGGCGGGCGTGCTGCTGCTCGGTCACGTGGTGGGCAGCTACGACCTCGACCAGGTGCTCGCCGCCGGGGACCGCGTGCGGGCGCATCCGCTGTACCTGCCCATCGTGCTGCTGGTTCTGGCGGGCACGCTCACCAAGAGCGCGCAGTTCCCGTTCCACTTCTGGCTGCCCAACGCCATGTCGGCGCCGACCCCGGTGTCGGCCTACCTGCACTCGGCGACCATGGTGAAGGCGGGCGTGTTCCTGATGGCGCGCCTGTGGCCGGTGCTGGCGGACACCGAGGTGTGGTTCTGGGTGGTGGGCGGCGCCGGGCTCATCACGCTGCTGCTGGGCGCGTGCGTCGCCATGTTCCAGAACGACCTGAAGGCGCTGCTGGCGTATTCGACCATCAGCCACCTGGGGCTGATCACGCTGCTGCTGGGCCTCAACAGCAAGCTGGCTGCGGTGGCCGCGGTCTTCCACATGCTGAACCACGCGACCTTCAAGGCCTCGCTGTTCATGGCCGTGGGCATCATCGACCACGAGACGGGCACGCGCGACATGCGCCGCCTGGACGGCCTGTACCGCTACATGCCGGGCACGGCGGTGCTCGCCATGGTCGCCTGCGCCGCGATGGCGGGCGTGCCGCTGCTCAATGGCTTCCTCTCCAAGGAGATGTTCTTCGCCGAGACGGTCTACCTGCGCGCCTCGCCGGTGGTGGAATACGGGCTGCCGGTCGCAGCCACCATCTTCGGCATCTTCGCCGTCGTCTATTCGCTGCGCTTCGGCTACGACGTCTTCTTCCGCGGCGAGCCGCGCGACCTGCCGCGCGAGCCGCACGAGCCCGTGCGCTGGATGCGCCTGCCGATCGAGCTGCTGGTGCTGGCCTGCCTGGTCGTCGGCATCGCGCCCAACCTGGCGGTGCGGCCCGTGCTCGATGCGGCGGCGGCCCCGGTCGTGGGCGGCGAGCTGCCGGCCTACAGCCTGGCGCTGTGGCACGGCGTGACGCGGCCCCTCGCCATGAGCTTCCTGGCCATGGCCGGCGGACTGGTCGTGTACCTGCTGTTCGGCGCCCGCCTGAAGCGTTCCGACCCGGCGCCGCTGGGCCGCTTCGACGGCAAGCGCGCCTTCCGCGCGGTGCTGGTGGGCCTGACGTCCGGCGCGCGCCTCCTGCTGCGCTACGCCAGCACCCGCCACCTGCAGATCCAGCTGCTCTGGATCCTGGTCGCGGCCGGCGCCGCAGCGCTGGCCGCCGCCGTGGTCGTGCCGCTCGAGTGGGGGCACCGCCCGCGCGTGCCGGCCACCCCGGCCTTCGTGCTGCTGTGGCTCGTGGGCGCGGCCGCCGCCGTGGGGGCGGCCTGGCAGGCCAAGTTCCACCGGCTGGTGGCCCTGGCGCTGCTGGGCGTGGTCGGCGTGGTCGTCTGCGTGACCTTCGCCTGGTTCTCCGCGCCCGACCTCGCCTTGACGCAGATCGCGGTGGAGGCGGTGACCATGGTGCTGTTCCTGCTGGGCCTGCGCTGGCTGCCCAAGCGCATCGCGCAGGACGACCCGCGCATCGCCTGGCGCGCCCGCTGGCGCCGCCGGCGCGACCTCGTGCTGGCCGTGCTCGCCGGCGCCGGCCTCTCGGCGCTGTCGTACGCGCTGCTCACGCGCACGGGCGCCACCAGCATCTCGCCCTTCTTCCTCGCCAGGTCCCTGCCGGAAGGCGGCGGCCACAACGTGGTCAACGTGATGCTGGTCGACTTCCGTGCCTTCGACACGCTGGGCGAGATCACCGTGCTCGCCACCGTGGGGCTGACGATCTACGCGCTGCTGCGGCGCTTCCGCCCGCCGCGCGAGGTGATCGAGCAGCCGCCGCAGCAGCTCGTCGCGCGCGCGCCCGGCACCGACCTGATGCAGCCGCGCGAAGCCTTCGACGAGGCGCGCGAGGAGGCGAGCGGCGGCTACCTGCTGGTGCCGGCCGTGCTGGTGCGGCTGCTGCTGCCGATCATGCTGCTGGTGGCGCTGCAGCTGTTCCTGCGCGGCCACAACCAGCCGGGCGGCGGCTTCGTCGCGGGCCTGACGGTGGCCATCGCCTTCGTCACGCAGTACATGGTGAGCGGCACGCAGTGGGTGGAGGACCGCCTGAACGTGCGGCCGCCGGCGTGGATGTCCGTGGGGCTGCTGCTGGCCGTGCTCACCGGCATCGGCTCGCTGGTGTTCGGCTACCCGCTGCTCACCACGCACACCGCGCACTTCACCCTGCCGGTGCTCGGCGAGCTGCACCTGCCGAGCGCGACCTTCTTCGACCTGGGCGTGTTCTCGGTCGTGCTCGGCTCCACGCTGCTGCTGCTCACGGCGCTGGCGCACCAGTCGCTGCGGGCGCGCCGCCGGCCCCCCGGAGGGCCCGCCTGATGGAAATCATCATCGCCCTGGCCATCGGCGTGCTCACGTCGGCCGGCGTCTGGCTGGTGCTGCGCCCGCGCACCTTCCAGGTCCTGGTGGGGCTGTCGCTGCTGTCGTACGCCACCAACCTGTTCATCTTCAGCGTCGGCAGCCTCTCGGTGGCCAGCGAGCCCATCGTGCAACCGGGCGTGCCGGCCGACCTGGTGAACTACACCGACCCGATGCCGCAGGCGCTGGTGCTCACGGCCATCGTGATCGGCTTCGCGACCACGGCGCTGTTCCTCGTCGTGCTGCTGGCCTTGCGCGGCCTGACCGACAGCGACCACGTGGACGGGGGGGCGCCCCCTTGAGCCTGCCCGCCACCGACCATCTCGTCGCCGTCCCGGTGCTGCTGCCGCTGGCCTCCGCCGCCGTGCTCCTGGCCATGGGCGACCGCTGGCGCCGCGCCAAGGCGGCGCTCAACCTCCTGTCCATGCTCACGAGCCTGGTGCTGGCCTTCGTGCTGCTCGCGCGCGCCGGCGACGGCGCCGAGGCCGTGGCCGTGTACCTGCCGGGGAACTGGCCCGTGCCCTTCGGCATCGTGCTGGCGCTGGACCGGCTCTCGGCGCTGATGCTCGTGCTGGCCGCCTGCACCGGCACCGCGGCGCTGATGTTCTCGCTGGCGCGCTGGCACCGGGCCAGCGTGCACTTCCATCCGCTGCTGCAGCTGCAGCTGATGGGGCTGTGCGGCGCCTTCCTGACGGCCGACCTGTTCAACCTGTTCGTGTTCTTCGAGGTGCTGCTGGCGGCCTCGTACGGCCTGCTGCTGCACGGTGGCGGCACGACCCGCGTGCGCACGGGCCTGCACTACATCGCCATCAACCTGGTCGCCTCCTTCCTGTTCCTGATCGGCGTGGCGCTGCTGTACGGCATCACCGGCACGCTGAACATGGCGGACATCGCGCAGAAGCTGCCGCTCGTGCCGGAGGAGGACCGCGGGCTGCTGCACGCGGCGGCGGCGCTGCTGGGCGTGGCCTTCCTGGCGAAGGCGGCGTTCTGGCCGCTCAACTTCTGGCTGGCGCCGGCCTATGCCGCGGCCAGCGCGCCCTCGGCCGCGATGTTCTCCATCCTGACCAAGGTGGGCGTCTACGCCGTGCTGCGCCTGTGGACGCTGTGCTTCCCGCTCGGCGCCGGCGGCTCGGCCCTGTTCGGCAGCCCGGTGCTGGCCTGGGGCGGCCTGGTCACGCTCGCCTTCGGCGCCGTCGGCATGATGGGCTCGCAGCAGCTCGCGCGCGTCGCGGGCTACAGCATCATCAGCTCCTCGGGCCTGGTGCTGGCGGCCATCGGCCTCGACCAGCCCGGCGTGACGGCCGGCGCGCTCGTGTACATGGCGAGCTCCACGCTGGGCGGCGCCGCGCTGTTCCTGCTGGCCGAACTCGTCGAGCGCTCTCGGCGGGCGGAGGTCGACCCGCCCATCGTCGACGACGACGGCACGCTGCTCGTGTTCGGCGAGCCTCCGCGCGACGTGAACCTCGACGACGAGCAGATGGCGCTGGTCGGGCGCGCCATTCCGGCGGCGCTGGCCTTCCTGGCGCTCACCTACCTCGTGTGCCTGATGGTGGTCGCCGGGCTGCCGCCGCTCTCGGGCTTCGTCGGCAAGGTGGCGATGCTGGGCGCGCTGCTCGAGGCGCCGGCCACGGCGGGCGAACCCGGCTCGCGCTGGCTGCTGTTCTCGCTGGTGATCCTCTCCGGCCTGGCGGCGGCGATCGCCCTGATCCGCGCCTTCATCTCGCACTTCTGGACGCTGCAGGACCGCGTGGCGCCGCAACTGCGGGTGATCGAGGTGCTGCCCGTCACGCTGCTGCTGGCCGGCTGCATCACGCTCGCCGCGGCCGGCGAACCGGCGCTGCGCTTCACGCGCGACGCCGCCGCCGCGCTGCATGCGCCGCGCCAGTACACCGAGGCCATTCTCGGTGCGAAGCCCGTGCCGGCGCCTGCCCGGGAGGGCGCGCGATGAAGCGCTGGCTGCCTTCGCCGTGGCTGTCGGCCGCCCTCTGGGCGATGTGGCTGGTGCTGAACGATTCGCTGGCGCCGGCCCACCTGCTCCTGGGTTCCATCGCCGGGCTGCTGCTGCCGGTGCTGGTGCTGCCGCTGCGTCCGCCCGGGCCGCCGCTGCGCCATCCGCTGCTGCTCGTGCGGCTGATCGCGCACGTGGCCATCGACGTGGTCACCGCGGCCATCGCCGTCGCCTGGGGCATCCTGCGGGCGCGCCGGCGCGCACCGCGGGGAGGCTTCGTCGCCGTGCCGCTGGAGCTGCAGGATCCGCATGGACTGGCGGCGCTGGCCGTCATCACCGCCGTCACGCCGGGCACCGTCTGGTCGGAGCTGGCCGCGGACCGGCGCAGCCTGCTGATCCACGTGTTCGACCTCCCCGATGAGGCGGCCTTCATCGCCCACTACAAGTCGCGCTACGAGCGCCCGCTCAAGGAGATCTTCGGATGACGCTGCTGTCCGTCGCCGTCACGCTGACGCTGGTGCTGTATGCCCTGGCCATCGTGCTGGCCCTGGCGCGCCTGTTCCGCGGCCCGCGCGCGCAGGACCGCGTGGTCGCCCTGGACTTCAGCGCCACCGTCGCGATGCTGCTGGTGCTGGCGCTGGCGATCCGCTACGACAGCACGATGTACTTCGAGGCGGCCCTGCTGATGGCCTTGTTCGGCTTTGTCAGTTCGGCGGCGATGGCCAAGTTCCTGCTGCGCGGGGAGGTGATCGAATGATCGTCGACGCGATCGTCGCGCTGCTCCTGCTGGCGAGCGGCGTCCTCGCGCTGGCCGGCGCCCTGGGGGTCGCGCGCCTGCCGGATTTCTTCCTGCGCCTGCACGCGAGCTCGCTGGCCACCACGCTGGCGGCCTGGGCGGTGACGCTGGCCTGCATCGTCCATTTCAGCGCGGGCCCGGGCCCGCTGTCGCTGCATGTCTGGCTGATCGTGATCGTGCTGGCCATCGCCGCGCCCGTGACGACCGTCCTGGTCGCCCGCGCCGCGCTGTTCCGCGAACGCACCGCCGGCGGCGAGTCGCTGCCCCCGCCGCTCTACACCGACGACCGCTCCTAGCTACAGGCGCTTCTCCAGCTCGTGCCTCTGGATCTTCCCCGTGCTGCTGCGCGGCAGCTCCGCCAGCGCGATCGGCCGGATCTCCTTGGGCATCTTGTACGACGGCAGCCGCTCCCGGCAGAACGCGAGCAGCGCCTCCGCATCGAAGGCACCCTCGTCACAGGCCACGAAGGCCACCGGCACCTCGCCCCAGCGGGCGTCCCGCCTGCGCACCACGGCGGCGTCGCGCACCCGCGGGTGCGCCAGCAGCACGCGCTCGATCTCCGCCGGATAGATGTTCTCGCCGCCCGACTTGATCATGTACTTCAGCCGGTCCACGAAATCCAGGCTGCCGTCGGCGTGGCGCACGAACATGTCGCCCATGTGGAAGCAGCCGCCGCGGAAGTCCTGCGCCGTCGCCTGCGGGTTGCCCCAGTAGCCGGAGAAGAGCGTGGGGCCGCGCACCGTCATCTCGCCGGGCGTCTCGGGCGGCACCTCCTTGCCCTCGGCGTCGACCAGCCGCACCAGGCACCAGCCGTTGACGCGCTTGGAGAGCGACGCGGGCACCTCGCCCGCCGCGAGCAGCGAGGCGGACGCCGGCGGCAGCCCGGTCTCGGTCGAACCGAAGGTGTTGAGGTAGGGCGCGCCGACGATGGCCGTGAGTTCCGCGACCTGCTGGCGCGGCACGAGGTCGGCCATCGCGCCCACCACCTTCACCCCGCGCAGCCGCCCCTGCAGCGGCCGCAGCGCGGCGATCATCTGCTCGATCATGCCCGGCATGGCGAGCAGCCAGCCGACGGGCTCCTGCTGCAGCCAGGCGGCGATGCGATCGAGCTGCAGGCCGTCGCACACCAGCACGGTGCCGCCCAGCAGCAGCGTCGCGAGCGCGTGGTCGGTGGCCGCCATGTGGAACAGCGGCGACCAGGCGATGAAGCTGTCGCGCCCCGTGATGCCGTACTCGGAGGAGAACACCAGCGCCCGCGCCGCCATCGCCCGCTGCGAGACGAGCGCGCCCTTGGGCAAGCCGGTGGTGCCGCTGGTGTAGAGGATGACGAGCCCGTCCTCCGGGTCCACCTCCGGGTCGGGCGCGGCGGGAGCGTGACTGTCGCGCCAGTCGCCGAAGTTCGCGTCCAGCGGCAGCACGCGCGGGCCGGAAATCGCGAGGCGCTCCCAGGCCGCCGCGTAACGCGGCGACACGACGACCAGCGACGGCGCGACAAGCGCGATGCAGTGCCGCTGCTCCTCGTCCGAAAGGCGCCAGTTGAGGCAGGCGACCGTCACGCCCAGCTGCGCCGCCGCGAGCTCCAGCTCGATGTACTCGAAGCAGTTCTCCGACCAGACGGCGATGCGGTCTTGCCGCTTCACTCCCAGCGCCTGCAGTCCCGCCGCGACCCGCGCGACTCGGTCGCCGAGCGCGCCGTAGGTGAGGGCGTGCTTGCCGTCGCTCAGCGCGATGGCCTGGGCCTGCAGCGCCGCGCGCTGGCGGAACAGCGCGCCCACGGTCATGCGCGAGGCCTGGGTGCTCAGCTCCATGCGGTGCTCCTCGTGGGCAGGCCGCTGTGCATCAGGCGGCCGTCGAGGCGGCGGCCGATGATGCGTTCGGCCAGGCGGGCCGCCTCCAGCAGCTTGGGCAGGTCCAGCCCGCTGGCGATGCCCAGTTCGGCGCAGAGGAAGGCGAGGTCCTCCGTGCAGATGTTGCCCGAGGCGCCGCCGTGCGCGTTGCCGCAGAAGGGGCAACCGCCCAGGCCGGCGACGGACGCGTCGAACAGGTCCACGCCTTCCTCCAGCGCGGCGAAGGCGTTGGCCATGCCGAGGCCGCGCGTGTCGTGCAGGTGCAGGCCGATGCGCGCCTGCGGCAGGATCTCGCGCGCGAGCGCGATGCGGCGGCGCACCGAATGCGGGTTCGCCATGCCGACGGTGTCGGCGAGGTAGAGCTTGGGGACGCGGAAGTCCTCCTCGCGCTGCAGTTGCGCGAGGAAGCGCAGCGGCGCGGCGAGCGTCGCCTCGCCGATCTCGCCTTCCAGGTTGCAGCCGAAGGCCGTCATCACGTAGGCGGACTCGATGGCCACGCCCGCGGCGCGGTAGCGCCACACCCATTCGCGCTGCTCCTGCGCCACCCCTTCGGCGCTGCGGCCGTTGTTCTCGCGCGCGAAGGCGTCCGACGCATAGAAGTAGAGGCTGCCCACGAGGTCGACGCCGGGCGTGGCGCGGGCGCGCTCGAAACCCTGCGCGTTGAGCCACAAGCCGGTGTAGCGCACGCCGGGGCGGCGGCGGATGGCGGCGAACAGCTCCGGCGCGTCGGCCATCTGCGGCACGCGCTTCGGGTTGACGAAGGAGGCGACCTGGATCTGCGCCAGGCCGCTCTCGGCCAGCGCTTCCACCAGCGCGGCGCGGTCGGCGACGGAAAAGCCGGGCGGCTCGCTCTGGAAGCCCTCGCGCGGGCCTTCCTCGTGGATCTCGACTTTCGCAGGCAGGGCCATGGGCGCTCCTCACTCCGCCTGGATGCGGAACAGTTCCTGGTGGCGCTCCACCTTGCCCTGCGCGGCGCAGCCGACCGCCGCGACGCAGCCGGCCACCGGGGCGGTGATCGCCAGTTCCATCTTCATCGATTCCAGCGTCGCCAGGCGCTCGCCGGCCGCGACCTGCTGGCCCGGCTGGACTTCGACCGCGATGACGACGCCCATCATGGGCGCGCGCACCAGGCCGTGCCGCGCGGTGCTGCTGCCGCCCTCGGCCGCGTGCAGCGGGCGCACGTCGAGCGCGAGGTCGCCGTCAGGGAAGCTGCAGCGCGCGTGCGCCTGGCCGAGGTCGGCGCGCAGGGCGAGCACGTGGCCGTCCACGGACACGGTCGCGTCGGCGGCGTTCACCGCGACGGCGTGGCTGCGCTCGTCCACGCGGACGGTACCCGGGCCGAAGCCGATCTTCCAGGCGGTGCCGCCGCTGGCCGCGAGGTGCGTGGCCGCGGGCACGTCCGCTTCGGCGCCGCGGCGCAGGCGCCAGCCGGTGAGCGCCGCGTCCTGCCAGGCGCCGCCGGCCGGGCCCTGCGCGCGCTCGCGCGCGAGCCACAGGGCCATCGCCGCGGCGACGCGCTCGCTGGCGGGGACGGCCGCGGCGCGCGCCGCGAGCCACTGGTCGACGAATTCCGTGCTGATCGCGTTCTCCCGCACCTGCAGGTCGGCGAGCAGGGCCAGCAGGAAACCGCGATTGCTGGTGACGCCCAGCAGCGTCGTGCCCGCCAGCGCCTCGTGCAAAGCCTGCAGCGCGTCGGCGCGCGAGGGCGCATGCGCGACCAGCTTGGCCAGCATCGGGTCGTAGTGCGGCGTGACCTCGCTGCCGGCGGCCACGCCGGCGTCACAGCGCACGCCGGCGGGCACGGCGAAGGCGGCGACGCGGCCGGTGCAGGGCAGGAAGCCCTGGTCCGGGTCTTCCGCGTAGAGGCGCGCCTGCACGGCGACGCCACGGGGCGCGGGCACTTCGTCCTGCGTGAAGGGCAGGCGTCCGCTCGCGACCGTCTCGATCTGCAGCTGCACGAGGTCCAGCCCCGTCACCGCCTCGGTCACTGGATGCTCCACCTGCAGGCGCGGGTTCACTTCGAGGAAGGCCGCGTCGTCGCCGGTGACGGCGAACTCCACCGTGGCCAGCCCCCGGTAGCGCGTCGAGCTGCCGAGCGCGATGGCGTGCGCCCACAGGCGCTCGCGCAGCGGCTGCGGGAGGCTGCTCACCGGCGCTTCCTCCACCACCTTCTGGAAGCGCCGCTGCAGGCTGCATTCGCGGTCGTGCAGGTGGATCACGTTGCCCTGGCCGTCGCCGAGGATCTGCACTTCGACGTGGCGCGGCGCGGCGAGGTAGCGCTCCACGATCAGGCGCCCGTCGCCGAAGGCCGAGCGGCCTTCGCGGATCGCCGACTCGATCGCCGCACGGGCGCCCGCGCCGTCGCGCAGCACGCGCATGCCCTTGCCGCCGCCGCCCGCCGCGGCCTTGAGGATGCAGGGCAGGGGCATGCCGGCGACCAGGGCGAGCAGGGCCTCGACGTCCTCGGTCGGCGGCGCCAGCCCGCCCGCCGTCGGGATCTCCAGCTGGCGGGCGAGCCGCTTGGCCTCGGCCTTGTCGCCGAACAGGGCCAGCACCTCGGGGGAGGGGCCGATGAACGTGAGGCCCGCGTCCGCGCAGGCGCGCGCGAAGGCGGCGTTCTCGGAGAGGAAACCGAAGCCGGGATGCACGGCGTCGGCGCCGACGCGCCGCGCGGCCGCGACCACCGCGGCGCTGTCGAGATAACTGGAACGCGCCGGCGCGTCCCCGATCAGCACCGACTCGCCAATCGCGCGCACGTGCAGCGCTTCGGCATCCGCCGAGGAGTGCACCGTCGCGACGGCCAGTCCCATGCGGCGCACCGTCCGCGCGATGCGGCAGGCGATCTCCCCGCGGTTGGCAATGAGGATCTTGCGCATGGCCGGCCTCACATGCGGAACACGCCGAAGCGCGTGGGCGGCGAGGGCACGCGGGAAGCGAGGTCCAGCAGCAGCGTCATCGTCTCGCGCGTTTCCGCCGGGTCGAGGATGCCGTCCACCCACAGGTGGCGCGCGTAATTGCGCGCGGCGGCGAAGGTCTCGTACTGGCGGCGGATCGGCGCCTTGAACGCCTCCTCGTCCTCGGCGCTCCACTGCTCGCCGGGCTTCAGGTTCTGCCGCTTGACCAGAGCCAGCGTGGTCGCCGCCTGGTCCGGCCCCATGATCGCGGCGCGGGCGTTGGGCCACATGAACATGGCGTCGGGCTGGAAGGCGCGACCGCACATCGCGAGATAGCCGGCGCCGTAGGCGCCTCCGGTAATGATCGTGAAGCGCGGCACCGAGGCGGAGCTCATGGCCGTGATGAACTTGGCGCCGGCCTTGGCGATGCCGCCTTCCTCCGCCTCGCGCCCGACCATGAAGCCGGAGACGTCGGCCAGGAACAGCAGCGGCACGTCGCGCTTGCAGCACAGGTCGATGAAGTGCGTCGCCTTGAGCGCGCTCTCGCTGAACAGCACCCCGTCGTTGGCGAGCACGCCCACCTGCCAGCCGCCGATGCGGCCGAAGCCGCAGGCCAGCGTCTCGCCGAATTCCGCCTTGAACTCCGTGAGCTCGCCGCCGTCGAGCAGGCAGGGCAGCAGCTCGCGCATGGGCGTGGGCTTGCGCGCATCGCGCTGCACGAGGCCGTAGATGTCGGTGGGCGGGCGCGAGGGCGCCCGAGGCCCCGCGCGATCGCGCAGCGGCGGCGGCATGGGCGGCAGTTCGCCGACGAGCCGGCGGGCGATGGCGATCGCGTGGCCGTCGTCGTCGGCCAGGTGGTCGGTGACGCCGCTCACGCTGCTGTGCATCGCCGCGCCGCCCAGCTCCTCGGCCTGCACGATCTCGCCGGTGGCGGCCTGCACCAGCTGCGGGCCGGCGAGGAACAGGAAGCCCTTGCCGCGCACGATCACCACCTCGTCGCACAGCGCCGGGATGTAGGCGCCGCCGGCGGTGCAGGCGCCCAGCACGACGGCGATCTGCGCGATGCCCTCGGCGGACATGCCGACCTGCTGGTGGAAGATGCTGCCGAACAGGCCTTCGTCGGGAAAGATGTTCGCCTGGTCCGGCAGGAAGGCGCCGCCGCTGTCCACCAGCGTGATGCAGGGCAGGCGGTGGCGCCGCGCGAACCGCTGCGCCCGCACGTGCTTGCGGCAGGTCATGCCGAAATAGGTGCCGCCCTTCACGGTGGCGTCGTTGGCGATCACCATGCAGGCGCGGCCCTGCACCAGGCCGACGCCGGTGACGATGCCCGCGCCCGGCGCCACGCCTTCGTACAGGCCTTCGCCGGCGAGCTCGCCGATCTCCAGGAAGGGCGAGCCGGGATCGAGCAGCAGCGCGATGCGGTCGCGCACCAGGATGCGGCCGCGCTGCAGGTGCTTGGCGCGCGCTTCCGGCGGTCCGCCCAGCCAGGCGCGCCGGCGCGCGTCGAACAGGTCCTCCAGCAGGGCGCGGTAGGCGGCCTCGTTCTGCGCCTGTTCCGTCAGGGCGTCGCGCGCGCTCACTCGCCGAGCTCCGGCGCGTGGCGCAGCGTGAGCGCAACCTTCTGCGCGCCCGGCGCGGCGAAGAAGCCGTGGCGCACCATGCGCACGTCGGCCTTCACCGCGAGCGCATTGCGTATCCGCGCCTCGACCTGGCGCGCCACTTCGGCATCGGTGGACGCGTTCGCTTCGGGCGCCCGCTCCACCAGCAGCTTCAGGTTCTCCTGCGTCGCATGCCCCTGGAAGTCGGCGAGCACGCGCACGACGCCGCCCACCAGCGGCTTCATGGAAGAGACGATGTCCTGCACGGCCGAAGGGAACAGGTTCACGCCGCGCACGATCAGCATGTCGTCGGTGCGGCCGAAGCAGCGGATCGCGGGTGTCGTGCGGCCGCCGGGGCCGCCCATCGCCGTCACCGTGACGTGGTCGCCCGAGCGGAAACGCAGCACCGGCGAGGCCTCGCGCCCCAGCGAGCTGTAGACCAGCTCGCCGGTCGCGCCCTCGGTCCACGGAATCGGCTCGCCGCTCCGGGGATCGACCAGCTCCGCCAGGATGTGGTCCGGCGCGACGAAGTACATGCCGCGCTGGTCGTCCGCCTCGGCCCAGTAGACGCAGCCCAGGTCGGTGCCGCCCATGACCTCGCAGCACGTGGCGTCCCATTGCGACTGCAGGCCGGCACGGATCGCGGGAATGCCGCCGCCCGGTTCGCCGCCCACCACCAGCCGGCGCACGCCCAGCGCGCTGGCCTTCACGCCCACGAGTTCCTCCGCCACGGTCGCGAGGTAGAGCAGGAAGTTGGGCGTGCCCACGGCGCAGCGCGGCCGCGCGTCGCGCGCGGCGATCAGCAGGCGGTCGACGCCGCCGTCGGCGCCCACCGGCAGGTCCACCGCGCCGATGCGCGTGATGCCCTGCCAGATCGGGATGCCGCCGACGAAGCCCTTGCTCATGGAGAAGGCATGCAGCACCATGTCGCCGGGGCGGATGCCGCAGGCGTAGAGGCCCCGCGCCGTCATCTCGGCCCAGGCTTCCCGGTCGGCCTGCGTGAGGCCCACGTAGGCGGGGCTGCCCGTGGTGCCGGACGAGGCCTGGATCTGCACGATCGCCTCCGCCGGCGCCGCGCGGTGCAGGCCCAGCAGCGGCGCGGCCTGCAGGCTGTCGCGCAGCTCCTGCTTGGTGGTGAAGGGGATGCGGCGCAGGTCGGCGAGGCCGCGGATGTCGGAGGCCGCGATGCCGGCGTCGCCCAGCTTGCGCTGGTAGAAGGCGGAGCGCGCGGCGAGGTAGGCGAGCTGGTCCTGCAGCTTGCGCAGCTGCAAGGCCTGCAGCTCGGGCCAGGGCGTGGTCTCGACCGGGCTGAAGGCGCCGGGCGGGGTGGGGTCCATGCGACTCTCCTCGGGCCCCGCGAGCGGGGTGAACGCCCGGTTCTAATGCGCCCGGGGCTTTTCCGCAACCCCGGGACGGCCCGGTTGCGCGCGGCCGTTTTAGGCAAGCTGTTGCCTTATCGGGCCGGGCGCCGGCAGGGTTTGCACTGCCTTGCGCCCTCGGACAAGGGGGTACTACATTCCGCCGCATGTTGTCCTATCTGCCGGCCCCCGCCGGCAGCACCAGGAGGGCCGGATGGAACACGCCAGCGCCAGCCGCGCGGCCATCGAGGAGTTGCGCGACGCGGTGCGCCGCTTCGCCGCGGCGGAGATCGCGCCGCTGGCGCGCCGCATCGACCGCGAGGACTGGTTCCCGCGCGAACTCTGGCCACGCCTGGGCGCGCTGGGCGTGCTGGGCCCCACGGTGGACGAGGAGGACGGCGGCCCCGGCCTGGGCTACGCGGCGCACGCGGCGATCTCCGAGGAGATCTCGCGCGCCTCCGGTTCGGTGGGCGTCTCCTATATCGCGCATTCCAACCTGTGCGTGAACCAGATCCGCCTGCACGGCACCACCGCGCAGAAGCGCAAGTACCTGCCGCCGCTGCTCGATGGCGAGGCCGTCGGTGCCCTGGCCATGAGCGAGGCGGAAGCGGGCTCCGACGTCGTCTCCATGAAGCTGCGCGCCCGGGAGGACGGCGACTTCTTCGTCTTCGACGGCACCAAGCTGTGGACCACCAACGGCTGGTACGCCGACACCTTCGTGGTCTACGCCAAGACCGAGCCGGACGCCGGCAAGGCGGGCATCACCGCCTTCATCGTCGACCGGCAGACGCCCGGCTTCGAGACGCGCCAGCGCATGGACAAGCTGGGCATGCGCGGCTCCGGCACCTGCGAGCTGGTGTTCCACGGCTGCCGGGTGCCGCGCGCCAACGTGCTGGGCGAGGTGAACGGCGGCGTGCGCGTGCTGATGCGGGGGCTGGACTACGAGCGGCTGATCGTCGCCTCGGCCTGCGTGGGACTCATGCAGGCGGCGCTCGACATCGTGCTGCCCTACGTGGCGCAGCGGCGCCAGTTCGGCCGGCCGATCGGCGAGTTCCAGCTGGTGCAGGCCAAGCTGGCCGACATGTACACGCGCCTGGGCGCGAGCCGCGCCTACCTGGAGGCGATGTGCGCCCGCGCCGACGCCGGCGAATCCCTGCGCAAGGAAACGGCCAGCGTGGTGCTGTTCGCCGCCGAGGCCGCCACGCAGTCGGCGCTGGACGCGATCCAGTGCCTGGGCGGCAACGGCTACACGACCGAGTACGACGCCGGCCGCCTGCTGCGCGACGCCAAGCTGTACGAGATCGGCGCCGGCACCTCCGAGATCCGGCGCATGCTGATCGGCAGGGAGCTGCTGCGGTGAGGATCACGCACGACGTCGTGGGCAGCGGCGGCACGGCGACGGCGCCGGTGCTGGAGTGCCGCGACGTGGAGCGGCGCTTCGGCGGCCTGGTCGCCGTGACCGGCGTCAACCTGCAGGTGGCGCGCGGCGAGATCTTCGGCCTGGTCGGCCCCAACGGCAGCGGCAAGACCACGCTCACCAACGCGATCACCGGCTTCTTCCCGCCGCAGCGCGGGCGCATCCTGCTGCAGGGACGCGACATCACCGGGCTGGCGCCGCACAAGGTGGCGCGCCTGGGCGTCGCGCGCACCTTCCAGAACCTGGCGCTCTTCAACGGCATGAGCGTGCTGGACAACATCCTGCTCGGGCGCCACGTGCACATGCACCCGGGCGTGCTGCGCACGCTGCTCTATCCCTGGCTCGCGCGGCCCGAGGAGACCCGCAACCGCGAGGTGGTGGAGGAGGTGATCGACTTCCTGCAGCTCGAAGGCGTGCGCGACGAGCCGGTCGACGCGCTGCCGCTGGGCCTGAAGAAGCGCGTGGAGCTGGCGCGCGCCCTGGTCGCGCAACCCGAATTCCTGATGCTGGACGAGCCCATGGCCGGCATGAACCAGGAGGAGAAGGAATACATGGCGCGCTTCGTGCTCGACGCGCGCGACGAGCGCGGCGTCACCGTGCTGATCATCGAGCACCACATGGACATCATCACCGGCCTGTGCGACCGCATGCTGGTGCTGAGCTACGGCGAGGTGATCCGCACCGGCGTGCCGCGCGAGGTGATCGCCGACCCGCGCGTGGTCGAGGCCTACCTGGGAGGCGCGCATGCCGCAGCGGCCTGAAGGCGCCTGGGACTTCGACCCGCAAACGACGCTGGTGCGCCGGCTGGCCGCCAACGCGCAGGCCTTCCCGGACCAGGTGGCGTTCCGCGAGAAGGACCGCGGCATCTGGCAGCAGCTCACCTGGGCCGAGGCCTGCGAGATCGTGCTGCGCCTCGCCGCGGGCCTGCAGGCGAGCGGCCTCGTGGCCGGCGACGGCGTGCTGGTGCTGGGCGACAACCGGCCGCGCCTGTACCTGGGCATGCTCGCCGCCGGCGCGCTGGGCGCCTATCCGATGCCCGTGTTCCCCGACGCCACGCCGGACGAGGCGCTGCACGTCGCCACCGCGCTGCCGGTGCGCTTCGTGCTCGCCGAGGACCAGGAGCAGGTGGACAAGGCGCTGGACCTGCGCGAGCGCGGCGCCACGCTGCCGCACATCGTCCACGACAACCCGCGCGGACTGAACCGCTACAAGGCGCCGGGCCTGCTGGCCTGGTCGGCGCTGGAGCAATTGGGCGCCGAGCGGCTGGAGCTGGAGGCCGGCCTGCGCGATCGGCTGCTGGCCTTGGCGAAGCCGGACGACCCGGCGGTCTTCATCCACTCCTCGGGCACCACGGGCAAGCCCAAGGGCCTGGTGCTCACGCATGCGAATATCCTGAGTGGCGTGCGCAACGCCTACCGTGCCGGCGCCTTCGACTTCGGCGAGTCCATCCTGGCGTACCTGCCCATGGCCTGGGTCGGCGACTTCGCCATCACGATGGGCGCGGGCATCGCGCTGCACTTCACGATCAACATCCCCGAGCGCCAGGAGACGGTGCTGCACGACCTGCGCGAGATCGCGCCCACCTTCTACCTGGCCGCGCCGCGCAGCTGGGACCACCTGCTGACCACGGTGCAGGTGCGCATGGAGGACTCCACGCGGATCAAGCGCGCGCTGTACGAGTGGTTCATGCGCGCCGCGACGGCGGCGGAGCGGCGCAAGCTGGCGGGACAGGCGCCGACGACGGGCCAGAAGCTGATGCGGCCGCTGGGCGAATGGCTGGTGATGGGCCCGATCAAGGACCAGCTGGGGCTCACCCGCCTGCGCAACGCCTTCACCGGCGGCGAGGCCATGGGCGAGGACACCTTCGTCTTCTACCGCGCGCTGGGCGTGCGCCTGCGCCAGCTCTATGGCCAGACGGAGAGCAGCGCCTTCAACGCGATGCAGGCGCCCGACGAGGTGCGCCTGCACACGGTCGGCCGGCCGCTGCCCGGCGTGGACCTGAAGATCGCCGACGACGGCGAGATCCTGGTGCGCTCCGGGAGCGTGTTCGGCGGCTACTTCGGCAACGAGGCGGCGACGGCGGAGACGCTGCGCGGCGAGTGGCTGCACACGGGCGATGCCGGCTACCTGGAGCCGGACGGGCAGCTGGTGGTGCTGGGGCGCCTGTCGGAGGTGGTGCACACCGCGGGCGGCGAGCGCTACATCCCCAACTACATCGAGAACCGGCTCAAGTTCAGCCCCTACATCAAGGACGCTGCCGTGCTGGGCAAGGGCCGCGACAGCCTGGCGGCGATCGTCTGCATCGACCGCGAGACGGTGGGCCACTGGGCGGAGCTGCGCGGCATCTCCTACGTGTCGTATGCGGACCTCTCGCAGAAGCCCGAGGTGGTGGAGCTGGTGGCGCAGGCGGTGCGCCACGTCAACGCGACCCTGCCCGAGCCGCTGAAGCTGCGCCACATCGTCAGCCTGCACAAGGAGTTCGACGCCGACGACGGCGAGATCACGCGCACGCGCAAGCTGCGCCGCAACGTGGTGGAGGAACGCTACGCGCCCATCATCGACGCGATCTACGGCCGGCGCGAGCGCGTGAGCATGCGCGCGCAGGTGGTGTACGAGACCGGCGAGGTCGGCACGACCGAGCGCGAGCTGGCGGTCAAGGAGATCTGATGGACCTGATGTACTTCCTGGAGCTGGCGATCAACGGCGGCCTCGCGGGGCTGATGTACGCGCTGGTGGCCATGGGCATCGTCCTGATCTACAAGTCCTCCTCGGTGCCCAACCTGGCCCAGGGCGCGCTCGTCATGCTGGGCGCCTACGTGGTGCTGGCCTTCGCCGGCGCGCTGAAGCTGTCGATGTGGCTCGCGATCCCGCTGGCGATGGTCACCATGTTCTTCGTCGGCGTGGGCATCGAGCGCGTCGCGCTGCGGCGGCTGGCGGGCCGGCCGATCGTGATGATCCTGATGATGACGCTGGGCATCGACATCTTCCTGCGCTCCACCGCCATGACGATCTGGGGCGGCAGCGGCCGGCCCATGCAGGTGGGCATCGGCGACGCGCCGCTGTTCCTGGGCCCGCTGCTGGTGAACCGGGCCTATGCGATCGGCGCGGCCGTCACGCTGGTGCTGTTCGCGCTGCTGATGCTGTTCTTCCACACCCGGCGCGGCGTGGTGCTGCGGGCGATCGCCGATGACTACATCGCATCCTGGGCGGTCGGCATCTCGGTGGAGCGGGGCGTGGCACTGTCGTGGGCGCTGTCGTCCGTCGTCGCCACCACGGCCGGCGTGCTGTGGGGCTCGGTGCAGACGGTGGACCAGTCGCTGGCGCTGCTGCTGCTCAAGGGCATCACGGTGGGCGTGCTGGGCGGGCTGGACAGCATCGTGGGCGCCGTGCTCGCGGGGCTGCTGCTCGGCATCCTGGAAAGCGTCGCCTCCGGCTACCTGGACCCGAAGCTGGGCGGGGGCACGCGCGAGCTGGTGGTGGCCGCCGTGCTGATCCTCACCATCATGGTCCGGCCGCACGGGCTGTTCGGCCGCGTGGACATCGAAAGGGTCTGAAGCGTGTTCTACCGCCGCGCCGGCATCTTCCACACCAGCTACGCGGGTGACCGCGCGCTGTTCCCCATCCCCTTCGAGCAGCGGGCGATGGTGGTGCTGCTGCTGTTCGCGCTGGCCGCGCCCTGGCTTTTGAGCTCGCTCGCGCTCACCAGCTACGTGCGGCCCTGGCTGATCTGGACTTCGGCGGTGCTGGGCCTCAACCTGATCCTGGGCTGGACGGGCCAGTTCCACTTCGGCTACGCCGCGATCATGGGCATCGGCGCCTACACCTCGGTGCACGCAGCGCGCGCCGGCGTGCCCTGGGAGCTCGCCATCCTGCTCGCCGGCGCGATGGCGACGGCCGTGGGCGTGGTGTTCGCGTTCGCCGCGCTGCGCGTGAAGGGCCTGTACCTGGCGCTCTCCACGCTGGCGATGCAGTTCGTGATCGACTGGGTGATCTCGCACGTGCCGGCCATCAGCGGCGGCATCGCGGCCACGCTGCAGGCGCCGCCCATGAAGCTGCTCGGCCAGGCGATCACGTCCGAGGCGGGAACCTACTACGTCGTGCTCGCCTGGACGGTGCTGGTGACGGTGTTCATGCTGAACCTGCGCCGCACGGCCCTGGGCCGCGCGCTGGTCGCCGTGCGCGAGAAGGACTACGCGGCCGCCGCCATCGGCGTGCAGGCCTTCCGCTACAAGCTGGTCGCCTTCGCCGCCTCCGCCTTCATCGGCGGCGTGAGCGGCGCCATGCTGATCTTCGGCTTCTACCACGCGGTGACGGCGGAGCAGTTCGCGGTGAACGTCTCGATCGAGCTGCTGGCGATGGTGATCGTGGGCGGCCTGGGCAGCATCATCGGCAGCTTCTTCGGCACGGCCTTCATCCTGCTGCTGCCGGGACAGATGCACGCGCTGGTCGCCTGGCTGGCGCGCACGCTGGGCCTGGACATCGGCATCGAGGCGCTCGCGCACATCCCGAACATGGTGTACGGCGCCACCATCGTGGTGGTTCTGCTGGCGGAGCCCATGGGACTGGGCAAGCTGTACGGCAACGTGCGCAACTACCTGCTCGTCTGGCCCTTCGGCTACGTGCGCAAATAGGAGCGGCCATGGACGCGCGCGACGCCCCCATCCTGGACATCAACAACATCGAGGTGATCTACGACCACGTGGCGCTCGCCATCAAGGGCGTGTCGCTGCGGGTCCCGCAGGGCGGGATGGTGGCGCTGCTGGGCGCCAACGGCGCCGGCAAGAGCACGACGTTGAAGGCCGTGAGCGGCCTGCTGCGGCCCGAGCGCGGCCAGGTCACGCGCGGCGAACTGCGCTTCCAGGGCCGCGACATCGACCGCCTGCTGCCGCAGCAGCGGGTGAAGCTCGGGATCGTGCAGGTGCTGGAGGGGCGGCGCGTGTTCGAACACCTCTCGGCCGACGAGAACCTCGTGGCCGCCTCCGCCGTGGCGGGCAGCAGCCGGCAGGACACGCAGCGCCGGCGCGACCTGGTGTACAGCTACTTCCCGCGCCTGTACGAGCGGCGCACCGCCGCCTCGGGCTTCCTCTCGGGCGGCGAGCAGCAGATGCTGGCGATCGGCCGCGCCCTCATGACGGCGCCGCGCCTGCTGATGCTGGACGAGCCGAGCCTGGGCCTGGCGCCGGTGCTGGTGGCGGAGATCTTCGAGATCGT
This sequence comes from Ramlibacter sp. bp-362, assembly GCF_054956735.1. NCBI lineage: Bacteria > Pseudomonadati > Pseudomonadota > Betaproteobacteria > Burkholderiales > Comamonadaceae > Ramlibacter > Ramlibacter sp. bp-362. The sequence goes on along the minus strand of NZ_JBUDXE010000005.1, from coordinate 236,550 downwards.
CGCGCGCATCAACCGGCAGGAGGGCCTGTCGGTGCTGCTGGTGGAGCAGAACGCCATCGCCGCGCTGGAGGTCGTCTCGCACGGCTACCTGATGGAGCAGGGCCGCATCGTCATGCACGACACGGCGCAGGCCATGAAGAACAACCCCGACATCCAGCAGTTCTACCTGGGTGGCAGCGAGGGCAAGGACTTCCACGAGATCAAGCACTACAGCCGCCGCAAGAGGTGGCTCAGTTGACCCGCTTTCGGCACCACGCTCCGGGCAGCGCGCGTACTTGGCGTCCGGCAGCGGCCATTCCACCGTACGCAGGAGACATGCCATGAAGAGATCCTTGCTATCGACGCTCGCGGGGCTGGCCCTGCTGGCGGCATCCACGGGGGCGCAGGCGCAGGCGGGCAACAGCGTGAAGGTCGGGCTGTGCTACGACCTGAGCAAGGCCTACACCTTCATCACGCCGCAGATCGTGCAGGCCGTGAAGGACTACGCGACGCTGCTCAACGCCAAGGGCGGCCTCGAGGGCCACCCGATCGAGGTGGTGGTGCAGGACCACGGCAACGAGCCGCAGCGCGGCATCGAGTGCTACGAGAAGCTCAAGCGGGAAGGCGTGATGGTGTTCGACTACCTGTCCACGCCGGTGTCGCGCGCCGTGCTGCCGCGCCACATGGCCGACGGCAACGTCATGCTGCAGTCCTTCGTCGGCCGCGGCGACGCGGTGGACGGGGACGTCTTCAAGTGGGTGTTCCCGATCGGGCCGACCTACTGGGGCCAGATGGCAAACGACATCCAGTACCTCAAGGACGTGCACAAGGGCAACCTGAAGGGCAAGAAGATCGCCTTCATCTACCCGGACTACGCCTTCGGCCAGGAGCCCATCCCCGTGCTGAAGACGCTGGCGGCCAAGGAAGGCTTCGAACTGGGCCTGTTCCCGAACCCGCTGCCCGGGCGTGACCAGGCCGCCGTGTGGACGCAGATCCGCCGCTTCGACCCCGACCACGTGATCACCTGGAACCTCTCGGCGATGCACGTGGTGGCGGCCAAGGAGATGAAGCGCAACGGCATCCCGATGGACAAGCTCATCTCGGTGAACTGGTTCAACGAGGTGGACATCCGCAACATCGGCGCGGCCGAGGCCAAGGGCATGAAGCGCGGCACCAACGTCGTGGGCGGCAAGGACCACCCGCTGATGCAGCAGATCCAGAAGGAGGTCTACGGCGCCGGCAAGGGCAACGGCGACCCGAAGAACATGGACGACATCTACTACAACACCGGGCTCGCCATGTACTCGGTGACCTTCGAGGGCCTGCGCCAGGCGATCAGGCAGGGCGGCTGGCCGCTCACGCCGGCCAAGATCAAGACCGGCCTGGAAAGCCTGCGCAACTTCGACGCCAACGGCTTCATCGCGCCGGTCACCGTGACCGCCAGCGACCACGGCGGCGGCGGCAAGACCCGCATCGACATGTGGGACGGCACGAAGTGGGTGCCGCAGTCCGGCTGGATCTCCGCCTACGGCGACGTGGTCGACCAGGTGGTGAAGACGCAGTCGGCGGAGTTCGCGAAGACCGGCAAGTGAGGCGTCATTCGTCGTCCTCCCCGTCCTCGGCATCGATCCGCTCCATGTTCTCCAGCATCTTCAGCAGGTAGTGCACGGAGTGGACCATGTCGTTGACGGAGAAGCCGGCGAGCGCCTCCTCGTAGTAGGCGTGGATCTTGGGCAGCGCCTGGCGCTGCCAGACCTGGCGGCCGCCGGCCGTCATGCGCACCAGGCGTGAGCGGCCGTCCTGCGGGTCGGCCGCGCTTTCCACGCGGCCGTCGCGCTCCAGCCGGCCCACCACGCCGGCCAGGTTCTGGCGGCTGACCATCAGGTAGCGGGCCAGGTCGCCGAGCTTCATGCCGGCCGCGGCCTGGGGCCGCGACAGCGCGCCGAGCACCGCCCACTGCTGCGTGGTGAGCCCGTGCGCCTCGATCGCGCGGGAGCCGGTTTTATGCAGCATGTTGGCGCACTGGTACAGGCGGAAGAACAGCCGGTTGGCCAGCTCCATGCGCGTTTCGGTTCGTTTGTCCATAGGAGTATTTCAGTGTCGGACGCCGGGGCGGACGGCCTTGCCGGCCCGGCCCCCGGCTCCTAATATATGTCCACATGTTGACATATGTCGACAGGCAAGGAGCACACGATGCAGGGGCTGGCGGGCAAGGTGGCGGTCGTCACGGGCGGGGGCGGCGGCATCGGCGGGGCGACCTGCCGGCGCTTCGCGCGCGAGGGTGCGAAGGTGGCCGTGTGCGACCGCGACCTCGCCTCGGCGCAGGCCGTCGCGCAGGCGATTGTCGCGGACGGCGGCGAGGCGCTCGCGCTCCCCTGCGACATCACCGACCGGGCGACGGTCGACGCCGCGGTGGCCGAGGTGCTGGCGCGCTTCGCAGCGATCGACATCCTGGTGAACAACGCGGGCTGGGACGTCTTCCTGCCCTTCACCAAGACGGAGCCCGCGCAGTGGGAGCGGCTGATCGCCGTCAACCTGGTCGGCGCGCTGCACATGCACCACGCCGTGCTGCCGCACATGGTGGAGCGCCGCGCCGGGCGCATCGTCAACATCGCGTCCGACGCGGCCCGGGTGGGCTCCTCGGGCGAGGCGGTGTATGCCGCCTGCAAGGGCGGGCTGGTCGCCTTCTCCAAGACCCTGGCGCGCGAGCACGCGCGCCACGGGATCACGGTCAACGTCGTCTGCCCGGGCCCCACCGACACGGCCCTGTTCGCCGACTACAAGAAGGGCGCGGGCAATCCCGAGAAGCTGGAGGAGGCCTTCCGCCGCTCCATTCCCCTGGGCCGCATCGGCCAGCCCGGGGACCTGCCCGGCGCCATCGCCTTCTTCGCGAGCGACGACGCCGCCTACGTCACCGGCCAGGTGCTGAGCGTCTCGGGCGGGCTGACCATGGCCGGCTGAACCGACAACGACACACGACAAGGACGACACCCATGGAGTACGAAGACCTGCTGGTCGAGACGCGCAACGGCGTGGCCTGGATCACCATCAACCGCCCCGAGAAGATGAACGCCTTCCGCGGCCGGACCTGCGAGGAACTGATCCGGGCGCTCAACCGCGCCGGCTACGACCCCTCCATCGGCGCCATCGTGCTGGCGGGCGCCGGCGACCGCGCCTTCTGCACGGGCGGCGACCAGTCGGCGCACGACGGCAACTACGACGGCCGCGGCACGATCGGCCTGCCGATCGAGGAACTGCACGCCACGATCCGCGACGTGCCCAAGCCGGTGATCGCGCGCGTGCAGGGCTTCGCCATCGGCGGCGGCAACGTGCTCGCCACCCTGTGCGACCTCACGATCTGCTCCGACAAGGCGATCTTCGGCCAGGTCGGCCCGAAGATGGGCTCGGTGGACCCGGGCTACGGCACGGCCTTCCTCGCCCGCATCGTGGGCGAGAAGAAGGCGCGCGAGATCTGGTACCTGTGCCGGCGCTACTCCGGCGAGCAGGCCGTCGCGATGGGGCTCGCCAACATCTGCGTGCCGCACGAGGAACTGGACACCGTCGTGCAGCAGTGGGCCGAGGAGATCTGCGAGCGCAGCCCCACGGCCATCGCGATCGCCAAGCGCAGCTTCAACATGGACACGGCGCACCAGGCGGGCATCGCCGGCATGGGCATGTACGCGCTGAAGCTCTATTACGACACGGCGGAGTCGCGCGAAGGCGTGCAGGCGCTGAAGGAGAAGCGCAAGCCCGAGTTCCGCAAGCACGCGAAGTAGGGCGTCCGTGCGCAGCCCCTACCTCGACGACACGCTGGAGGAACTGGCGCAGCACGCGCGCCGCTTCGCCGCCGAACGCGTGGCGCCCGGCTTCCAGGAGCGCGACCGCACGCGCGTGCTCGATCGCGGGCTGATGCGGGCGATGGGCGAGCTGGGTTTCATCGCGCCGGAGCTGCCCGAGGCCTGCGGCGGGCAGGGCCTCGGCTGCCTCGCCGCCGGCGTGATCCACGAGGAAATCGCGCGGGCGGACCTGAGCATGTCCTACGTGAACCTGCTCGCCTCGCTCAACGGCCAGATCCTGTCGCAGCACGGCAACCCGGAGCTCGCGCGCCCCTGGCTGCAGCGGCTCACGCGGGGCGAGGCGCTGCTCGCGATCGCGCTCACCGAGCCTCGCGGCGGCTCGGATGCGGCGAACCTGCAGTTGCGCGTGGAGCGCGTCGGCGACGCCTACGTGCTGAACGGCGAGAAGACCTCGATCTCCGCCGCGGACCAGGCCGACGCGATCATCGTGTTCGGCCGCACGGGGAGCGCCGAATCGGGCGCGCACGGCGTCACCGCGCTGCTCGTGCCGGGCGACGCGCCCGGCCTCACGCGCACCCGCTTCGACTGCCACGGCCAGCGCGCGATCGGCCGCGGCTCGCTCTTCTTCGAGAACGTGCGCGTGCCGCTGGACCACCGCCTGGGCGAGGAGAACCGCGGCTTCGTGCAGGTGATGCAGGGCTTCGACTTCTCGCGCGCGCTGATCGGCCTGCAGGTGCTCGCGGTCGCCCGCATCGCGCTGGAGGAGGCCTGGGCTTACGCCGCGCAGCGCGAGGCTTTCGGCAAGCCGATCGCGGCCTTCCAGGGCGTGTCGCATCCGCTGGCGGCGCTGCAGACGCAGGTGGAAGCGGCGCGGCTGCTGTGCCTGCAGGCGCTGTGGCTGAAGGACCAGGGCCTGCCGCACGGCGCCGAGGCGGCCATGTGCAAGTGGTGGGCGCCGCAGCTGGCCTACGAGACGGTGCACCAGTGCCTGCTCGCCTTCGGCCACGGCGGCTACGACCGCGGCGTGATGGAGCAGCGCCTGCGCGACGTGCTGGGCTTCCAGATCGGCGACGGCACCGCGCCGATCATGAAGACCGTGATCGCCCGCGCCCACGCGGGGCGGCACGCGGTGCCGAACTAGGCCTCGTTGGCGGCGAGCGCGGGCATCTCCAGCGCGCCGCTGACTTCCGTGAGCTGCCGGGAGACCGGCAGCGCCTGCGGGTACTCGCGCGCCAGGAAGGCGATCAGCCCTTCGCGCATCTTGCAGCGCAGGTCGAAGGCCTTGCCGGAGTTGACCGAGGACACCAGGATCCGCACCTGGATCGTGCGCTCGGTGGCGTCGGTCACCTGCACCGCGAACACGCGCTGGTCCCATTCCGGCAGGGTCTCCACCAGCCGCTTCGCTTCGGCGCGCAGCGGCTCGATCGGGGTGGCGTAGTCCAGGTAGAGGTACACCGTGCCGAGGATCTGCGAGCCCGTGCGCGTCCAGTTCTCGAACGGGTTCTCGATGAACCACTGCAGCGGGATGATCAGGCGCCGCTCGTCCCAGATCTTCAGCACCACGTAGGTGCCGGTGATCTCCTCGACGCGGCCCCATTCGCCCTTGACGATCAGCACGTCGTCCAGCCGGATCGGCTGCGCCAGCGCGAGCTGCAGGCCCGCGATCAGGTTGGCGAACACCGGCCGGGCGGCCAGGCCGCCGATGATGCCCAGCACCCCGGCGGAGGCCAGCAGGCTGGCGCCGACCTGGCGCGCGCTCGGGAAGGTCATGAGCGCCATGGCGATGCCGGCGATCATCACGATCACCTGGGCGCTTCGGCTCAGGACATTGGTCTGCGTCTGGATGCGCCGCGCCTGCAGGTTGTCGTCGACGGTGACCGGGTGGCGTTCGATCACGCCGCGGGCCAGGCCGCCGATGACGGACACCGTGAACCAGGTGAGCGAGCCGATCAGCAGCAGCGAGGTCACGTGCCGCACCGTCCGCAGGTAGGGCAGCTCCGGCGGGGCGGCCTGCCACACCATCAGCAGCGCCAGCATCGGGAAGGCCATGGCGCCGGCGCGCTCGGTGGCGGCCAGCACGCACAGCAGCAGCGGGTTGCCGCGGGCCAGCCGGTGCAGCGTCGCGCGCAGCACGTGGCGGCCGATCATGGCGGCCGCGACCGCGACGAGGGCGACGACGGCCGTCGCCAGCCAGGGATGGGTGTTCAGCAGTTCCGTCATTCGTCCGCAGGGGTCTCCGGTTCAGGCCGCAGGCCGGCCGGTTCGCTGGCGCCGTCGACCAGCGCCGGGGTGTTCTGGCGCAGGTCGGCCTTCTCGCCGGCGCTCGCGAACTTGCTGTACTTGTGCAGGATCTTCACGAGCTGGCCGTAGATGCGGGGGTTGCCCGCCACGCATTCGCGCTGCTCCAGGAAGTCCGCCTCGCCGGTGAAGTTGCCCACCAGGCCGCCGGCCTCGGTGATCAGGAGCGATCCGGCGGCCACGTCCCAGGGCGACAGGCCGGTTTCGAAGAAGCCGTCGCTGTAGCCGGCCGCCACGTACGCGAGGTCGAGGGCGGCGGCGCCCGGGCGGCGCAGGCCGGCCGTGCGCTTCATCACATCGGCCATCATGCGCAGGTACACGTTGAAGTTGTCGCCCGGCCGGAAGGGGAAGCCGGTGGAGACCAGCGACTCCTTCAGCTGCGTGCGCTTGCTCACGCGGATGCGCCGGTCGTTGAGGTAGGCGCCGCGGCCGCGCGTGGCGGTGAACAGGTCGTTGCGGGTCGGGTCGTACACCACGGCCTGCTCGGCGCGGCCCTTCACCAGCAGCGCGATGCTGACGCAGTAGAACGGGAAGCCGTGGATGAAGTTGGTGGTGCCGTCCAGGGGATCGATCAGCCAGACGTGGTCGGAGCTGGCCGAGCCGTGCTCGCGGCCCGATTCCTCGGCCCAGATGCCGTGGTCGGGGTAGGCGGTCAGCAGCGTCTCGATGACGGCGCGCTCGCTGGCGTGGTCGACCTCGGTGACGAAGTCGTTGACCTGCTTCTGCGAGATGCGGACCGACTCCACGTCGAGCGCGGCCCGGTTGATGATCGCGCCGGCGGCGCGGGCGGCCTTGACGGCCACGTTGAGCATGGGGTGCTGGTTGGACGACATGGGTTGTGCAAGAGCTTCGTCCGGGGGGACGGGGCAGGCCGCCGATGCGGCTGCGGATGCCCCGGATTCTACCGGCCGCCGTGCCGGACAATGGCGGCATGGCCACCCGCTTCGTCCTGATCCAGACCAGCCACGCCGGCAACGTCGGCGCCGTCGCCCGCGCCATGAAGGTGATGGGCTTCGACGACCTGGTGCTGGTGCAACCGCGCTGGGACGACGTGCTCACGCGCGAGGAGACCATCGAGCGCGCGAGCGGCGCGGCCGACGTGCTGGCGCGGGCGCGCGCCGTCGCCAGCCTCGACGAGGCGCTCGAAGGCATGACCCACCTGTGCGCCACGGTGATGACGCCGCGCGACTTCGGCCCGCCCACGCGCACGCCGCGCGAGCACCTCGGCGCCATCGCGCCGACCGGCCAGCACGTCGCGTTCCTCTTCGGCTCCGAGCGCTACGGCATGCGCAACGAGGACGTGTACCGCTGCCATGCGGCGCTGCGCATCCCGGTGGCGCCGGACTACGGCTCGCTGAACCTGGCGGCGGCCGTCCAGGTGATCGCCTACGAGTGGCGCATGGCGCTGGGCGGCTTCGACGCGCCGGCGGTCCCCGCGCCCGAGGCGGCCGATGCCGCGGCCCTGGGGGGCATGCTGCGGCACTGGGAGCAGGCGCTGGTGGACGTCGGCTTCCTCGATCCGGCCGCGCCGAAGAAGCTGATGCCGCGGCTGAACCAGTTGTTCAACCGCGCGCAACCGACCCCCGAGGAAATCCACATCCTGCGAGGTGTCGCCAGGGCCATGGCCGAGGCGGGCAGGAAGGGCAGGCCTTAGACTGCGGGTCAACCCGACGGCCATCCATGTTCAACCGCCTGCGTTCCGACATCCAGTGCATCCTCGACCGCGACCCTGCCGCGCGCAGCAAGTGGGAGGTGGTCACGTGCTATCCGGGCCTGCACGCGCTGGTGCTGCACCGCGGCTCGCACTGGCTTTGGCAGCGCGGCCTGCGCTGGCTGGCCCGCTTCGTCTCGCAGTTCTCGCGCTGGCTCACCGGCATCGAGATCCACCCGGGCGCGCGCATCGGCGACGGCGTGTTCATCGACCACGGCATGGGCGTCGTGATCGGCGAGACGGCCGAAGTGGGCGACGGCTGCACGATCTACCAGGGCGTGACGCTGGGCGGCACTTCGCTCACCAAGGGCTCCAAGCGCCATCCGACGCTGGGGCGCAACGTGGTCGTCGGCGCGGGCGCCAAGGTGCTGGGCGGGTTCACCGTCGGCGACGACGCGGCGATCGGCTCCAACGCGGTGGTGACCAAGCCCGTGCCCGCGGGCGCCACGGCCGTGGGCATCCCGGCGCGCATCATCCAGGCCGAGGATTCGGCCCGGCGCGAGGCGGCGGCGGCCAAGATGGGCTTCTCGGCCTACGGCGTCACGGCCAGCGACGACCCGCTGTCGCAGGCCATGAAGGGCCTGATCGACAACGCCGCCACCCAGGAACACCAGATCGCCCTGCTGTGGCAGGCCATCGAGAAACTCTCCGACCCGCACCGCGGCGAACCCTGCGTGCCGCTGGACGCGCAGACGAAGGAGAGCTTCGAGAAGGACAGGCTGACGCAACTCGTGGGCAAGTAGCCCGCCCAACCGTCAGCGTTGCCGCACCGCGCTCTTCGGCCGGAACGCCTTGCAGACCTCGTCGTTCGTCTCGAGGTAGGGCCCGCCGATCAGGTCCACGCAGTAGGGCACGGCGGCGAAGATGCCGCTCACGACCTGCTTGCCGTCTTCCTTCAGGCCTTCCAGCGTCTCCTGGATCGCCTTGGGCTGCCCCGGCAGGTTGATGATCAGGCTTTTGCCGCGGATCACGGCAACCTGCCGCGACAGGATCGCCGTCGGCACGAAGCGCAGGCTGACCTGCCGCATCTGCTCGCCGAAGCCGGGCATTTCCTTGTCGGCGACGGCCAGCGTCGCCTCGGGCGTCACGTCGCGCGGCGCCGGGCCGGTGCCGCCCGTGGTGAGCACGAGCGAGCAGCCGGCGTCGACCAGCTCGATCAGCGTCGCGCTGATGCGCTCCTTCTCGTCGGGGATCAGCCGCTCCTGGAAGGCGATGGGGTTCTTCAGCGCGCGCGCGAGCCAGTCCTTCAGCGCGGGCAGGCCCTTGTCCTCGTACACGCCGCTGGAGGCGCGGTCGCTGATCGAGACGATGCCGATGGTGATGGGGTCGTGGTCAGCCATGTTCTTCCTGCTCCAGGTGCCCGCGCACCAGCTGGAAGATCTCGCGGTAGGCGCGGCCGCGGCGCGGCGCCTCCCCCCGCGAGACCTCGTCCTGGGTCGGCGTGCCGTCCTTGCGCGCCTGGCGGATCAGCGCGCGCAGCTGCTGCACGTCGGTGTCCGGGTGCGCCTGCAGCCAGGGCTGCAGGGCGTCGTCGCTGGCGATCAGGTCGTCGCGCCATTTCTCCGCCGCGTGCAGCGCCAGGGTCTGCTGCGCCGAGCCGCTGCGCTGTTCGTCCAGCGCCCCGCGGATGGCGGCCAGTGTGTCGGGCTCCAGCCCGCGCATCAGCTTGCCCACGTATTGCAGCTGGCGCCGGCGGCCTTCGAAGTTGCTGATGCGCCGCAGCTCGTCGAGTGCCGTCAGCAGGTTCTCGGGCAGCGCCAGGCGCTCCATGAGGTCCGCGCGCAGCGTGAGCAGGGCCTCGCCGAGCTTCTGCAGTTCGGCGCTTTCCTTCTTCAGTTCGGTGCGGCTCGGCTCGGTGCCGCGCAGCTCGGCCTGCAGCGCGAGATCGAGTTCGCTGCCCTCGGCGACGAACTGGCCCTTGACGAAATAGCCCTTGCGGGGTTTGCGAGGCATGCGTGGGAATGAGAGGAGGTGGCAGCGGCAGGGACGCCTGCGCTGCGTTGCACAAGTATCATAGCCCGCCATGAACAAAGCACCCGCGCAGGACGGATCCGGCTTCAGCTACAGCCGCGCCGATTTCGAGGAACTGGTCGACTTCGCCCTGGCGCACGCGCGCAAGCTGGGGGCCAGCGATGCCGGTGCGGAGGCTTCCGAGGGCTGCGGCCTGAGCGTTTCCGTGCGCAAGGGCGAACTGGAGACGGTGGAGCGCAACCGCGACAAGTCGCTGGGCATCACCGTCTACGTGGGCAGCCAGCGCGGCAATGCCAGCACCTCCGACTTCTCGCGCCCCGCGATCGAGCGCACGGTGCAGGCCGCCTACGACATCGCCCGCTTCACGGCGCAGGATCCGGTGGCGGGCCTGCCCGACGCCGAGGACGTGGCGCCGGCCAGCGCCCACCGGGACCTCGACCTGTTCCACCCCTGGGACATCACGAGCGAGCAGGCGGCGGAGCTGGCGATCCGCTGCGAGCGGGCCGCCTTCGCGACCGACAAGCGCATCACCAACAGCGAGGGTGCCGGCGTGTCGGCGCAGCAGAGCCATTTCTTCAGCGCGCACTCGCACGGCTTCCGCGGCGGCTACGCCAGCTCGCGGCATTCGATCTCGGTGGCGCCGATCGCCGGCCGCGGCGAGGACATGCAGCGCGACGCCTGGTACAGCTCCATGCGCTCGGCCGCCGAGCTCGCCTCGCCGGAAGCCATCGGCCGCTATGCCGCGGAGCGGGCGCTGGCGCGGCTCAAGTCGCGCAAGATCCCCACGCGCGAATGCCCGGTGCTGTTCGAGTCGCCGCTCGCCGCCGGGCTGCTGGGCGCCTACGTGCAGGCCACCAGCGGCGGCTCGCTCTACCGCAAGAGCAGCTTCCTCGTCGATTCGCTCGGCAAGCAGGTCTTCGCCGACCACGTGGACGTGCTGGAGGATCCCTTCGTGCCGCGCGGCAAGGGCAGCGCCGCCTTCGACGAGGAGGGCGTGCGCACGCGGGCGCGCAAGGTGGTGGACGCAGGGCGGGTGGAGGGCTACTTCCTCAGCAGCTATTCGGCGCGCAAGCTGGGCATGCGCACCACGGGCAACGCCGGCGGCTCGCACAACCTGTCGCTGACCTCGCGCCGCACGCAGCCGGGCGACGACCTGCCGGAGATGCTGCGCAAGCTGGGCACGGGGCTCTTCGTCATCGAACTGATGGGGCAGGGCGTCAACTACGTGACCGGCGACTACTCGCGCGGCGCCAGCGGCTTCTGGGTCGAGAACGGCGAGATCGCGTTCCCGGTGCAGGAGATCACGATCGCGGGCAACCTCAGGGAGATGTTCCGGGGGATCGAGGCCGTGGGTTCCGACGTCTACAACTACGGCGCCAAGACCGTCGGGTCCATCCTGGTGAACCGGATGAAGGTGGCCGGGTCCTGATCCGGGTCAGGAGGCCAGCGCCGCCTTCACCGCCGCGCTGACCTGGCCCATGTCGGCCTTGCCGGCCAGGCGCTGCTTGGCGGCGCCCATGACCTTGCCCATGTCGGACTGGCCTTTCGCGCCGGTCTCGGCCACGATCGCCTTCACCTCCGCCGCGATCTCGTCGGCCGACAGCCGGGCGGGCAGGTAGGCCTGCAGCACGGCTGCCTCGGCCTGCTCCCTGTCGGCCAGGTCCTGGCGGCCGGCCTTCTGGAAGGCCTCGATGCTGTCCTTGCGCTGCTTGAGCAGCTTGTCGACGATGGCGACCACGCCGACGTCGTCCAGGTCCAGCCGCTCGTCGACTTCCTTCTGCTTGATGGCGGCGGTGAGCATGCGGATCGCGCCCAGGCGCTCGCTGTCGCGGGCCCGCATGGCGGCCTTCATGTCCTCGGTGATGCGTTCCTTGAGCGTCATGTCCTTCTCCGAAAATGAAAAATGCCCGCCTGGGCGTCCCCAGGCGGGCATTCGTGGTGAGGCTGCGCCTGGGCTCAGTAGAGCTTCTTCGGCAGCTGCATGCTGCGCACGCGCTTGAAGTGGCGCTTCACGGCGGCGGCCTTCTTGCGCTTGCGCTCGGCCGTGGGCTTCTCGTAGAACTCGCGGGCGCGCAGCTCGGTGAGCAGGCCCAGCTTCTCGATGGTGCGCTTGAAGCGGCGCAGCGCCACGTCAAACGGCTCGTTTTCCTTGACACGAATGGTCGTCATGACTTCCTGAAAATCCATTGTGGCGGATGAAGATCGAGGGCATCCGCCGGGGGTTCCCCACCTCTAGGTCGATCAGGCCGGTGGGGGTTTGCCAGCAAAGCCCGAGATTATAGCTGCATGGCAAAGACCGGCAAGCGCGCTGGCTCGGCCGTGGCCCCGGCGGCCCCGCCCGGCGCGAAATGGGCCAGAATCGGAGCGTGGTCCCGTCCCGCCCTTCCGACGGCGAGCGGTTGCAGGAGCAGCGCCAGGTGCTGGGCCGCGCGGCGCGCCTGCTCGCGTCCGCCAGCGATTTCGAAGGCACGTTGCGGCAGACGCTCGCGGCGTGCCTGCCGGCGCTGGGCGACTTCGGTTTCTTCGACGTCGTCGCGGCGCCCGGCGAGGTCCGGCGCACGGTGGCGGCGCACGAAGCGCCCCACATCGAGGCCCTGCTCGCGCCGACCCAATGGGTGCGCCAGGTCCACCCCAGCCTCAACCTCTGCGCCCTCTCCACCGGCGAGGCGGCGCTGCACCCGCGCATCGGCGAGGAGTGGTACCGCCAGGTCGCGGCCAACGAGCAGCACCTGCGGCTGCTGCGGGAGCTGGCGTTCCATTCCATGATCACGGTGCCGGTGCGCTACCGGGACGAGCTGGTGGGCGCGCTGACGCTGTTCATGGGCGCGTCCGGCCGCACGCACACGGCGGACCACCTGGAACTCGCGGCGGAACTGGCGATCCTCGCGGCGCCGCTGGTGGTCACCGCCCGGCTGGTTTCGCAGCACGAGGCTTCCGAGGCCGCCCTGCGCCAGAGCAGCGAGCAGCTGCACATGGCCGTGGAGGCCGGCCAGGTCGGCATCTGGGACTGGGACATCGTGTCCGGCGAGGTGTCGTGGAGCGACCGCGTCTACGCCATGCACGGCATGACGGTGGGCAGCGACACCGGCGGGCTCGCCGGCTTCCGCGCCCGCGTGCACCCGGAGGACCTGCCCCGGGTGGAGGCGGCCCTGCGCTCGGCCCTGGAGGGGGGGCCGCAATATGCCGTCGAATTCCGTGCGCCGCTGGCGGACGGCAGCATGCGCTGGATCTCCACCCGCAGCGAGCTCGTGCGCGACGCGCAGGGCAGGCCGCTGCGCATGATCGGCGCCAACATCGACATCACCGAGCGCATGGAGCTGCTGGCCGCCGAGCGCAAGGCGCGGACCGAGGCCGAGGAGGCGCGGCACGGGCTCGACCTGCTCGCCCGCGCCGGGACCATGCTGGCCCGCGGCTCGCTCGACCCGGAAGAGACGCTGCGGGCGATCGCCGCCGTGATCGTGCCGGAGGTGGCGGACTGGTGCCGCATCGACCTGCTGGACGAACAGGGCACGCCGCAGGCACGGATGGCGCACCACAGCGACCCGGCGCGGGCCGCCCGGGCGCTGGAGGTGGCGCGCGGCATGCGCGCGTCGGCGGAGACGGTCGGCTCCATGGCCTGGTGCATGGCCCATTCGCAGCCGCACTATGGCCGCTTCAGCGAGCCGCCGGAAGCGGACGATCCCGTGCTGAAGGAGTACACCGGCATGTTCGGCATGCGCGTGCACTACATCGTGCCGCTGGTCGCGCGCGGCCGCACCATCGGCGCGATGGGCGTGGTGCAGGCGGAGTCGGGGCGCGACCTGGCGCAGGCCGACCGCACGCTGGTCCAGGAGCTCGCGCATCGCGCGGCACTGGCCCTGGACAACGCCCGCGCCTATGCCGAGGCCGAGGCGGCCCGCCGGCAGGCGGAGAACGCCAGCCGCGCGAAGGACGAGTTCCTGGCCATGCTGGGCCACGAACTGCGCAACCCGCTGGCGCCGATCGCCACCGCGCTGGAGCTGATGTCCCGGCGCGATGCCGACGCGCACCTGGAGGAACGGCGGATCATCGGGCGGCAGGTGCGGCACCTGTCGCGCCTGATCGACGACCTGCTCGATGTCTCCCGCATCACCCGGGGCAAGGTGGACCTGCAGCGCGAGGCGATCGACCTGCGCACCGCGGTCCGGCAGGCGCTGGAACAGACGCAACCCGTCTTCCAGCGCCGCGCCGCCCCCGTGCAGGTCCGGCTGCCGGAGCGCCCGGTGTGCGTGCACGGCGACCTCACGCGCCTCACGCAGGTGCTGTGCAACCTGCTGGCGAATGCCGCCAAGTTCACGCCCGCCGACGGCGAGGTGCGGCTCGCGCTGGACGAGGCGGGCGGGCAGGCCGAACTGGTGGTGGAGGATTCCGGGCGCGGCATCGAGCCGGAACTGCTGCCGCAGGTGTTCGACCTGTTCGTGCAAGGCCACCAGGCGCTGGACCGCCGGTCCGGCGGCCTGGGCCTCGGCCTGGGGATCGTGCGCATGCTGGTCCGGATGCACGGGGGCGAGGTGCGGGCCGAAAGCGACGGGCCGGGCCGGGGGAGCCGCTTCACCGTGCGCCTGCCCACGCTGCCGGAGGAGGCGCTCGCCCCCGAGGCCGCCGACGCGCTGCAGGCGAAGCCGTCCTCCTCCGCTGGCCAGGCGCGGCTGCTGGTCGTCGACGACAACACCGATGCGGCGCAGACCCTGGCCGACCTGCTGCGGGTGCTGGGCTACGAGGTGCGCTGCGCGGCCGACGCCGGCAGCGCGATGGACCTGCTGGACGGCTACGTACCGCAGCTCGCCCTGCTCGACATCGGCCTGCCCGGCGAGGACGGCTACTCGCTCGCGGCCCGGATGCGGGCCGACGCGCGCATGGCGGACGCCCGGCTGGTGGCCCTGACGGGATACGGCAGCGACAAGGACCGTGAGCGGGCGCTGTCCTCCCACTTCGACGAACACCTCGTCAAGCCGGTGAGCCCCGATCGCCTGTTCGCGACGCTCGACCGCCTGCTGGCCCGCCGCTAGGCCGCCAACGCCCGCGCGCACGCGAACCCGCTCGCCCACGCCCACTGGAAGTTGTAGCCCCCCAGCCACCCCGTCACGTCCACCACCTCGCCGATGAAGTACAGCCCCGGCTGGCGCGACTCCAGCGTCTGCGAGGACAGCTCGCGGGTGTCCACGCCGCCCGCCGTCACCTCCGCCTTGCGGTAGCCTTCCGAGCCGGTCGGCACCAGTTCCCACCGCGACAGGCGCCCGGCCAGTTGCTGCAGCGCGCGGTCGCCGGCCTCGTTGACGGGCCGCTGCCAGGCCGGGTCCTGCTGCACCCAGGCCTCGGCCAGCCGCGCCGGCACCCACTGCGCCAGCTCGTTGGCCAGCTTGCGGCGCGAGCGCGCCTTGGCCTGCAGCAGTTCCTGCGCGAGGTCGCGCCCCGGCGCCAGGTCCACCTGCAAGGCGGCGCCCTCGCGCCAGTAGCTGGAGATCTGCAGGACGGCCGGGCCGCTCAGCCCCCGGTGCGTGAACAGCAGGTCCTCGTCGAAGGCCATGCGCTCCTTGCGCGCGCCGGTGGCGATGCGCACCGGCAGCGCCAGCCCGGCCAGCTGCGCGAACGGCGCCCAGGCGGCGCCGTCGAAGGTGAGGGGCACCAGCGCCGGCCGCGGCGGCACGAGCTCCAGGCCGAACTGCTGCGCGACGCGGTAGCCGAAATCGGTCGCGCCGATCTTCGGGATCGATAGGCCGCCGGTGGCGATGACGACCGAGTCCGCCTGCACGGTGCCGCGGCTGGTCTCCACCTCGTAGCCGGCCGCGCCGTGCCGGATCGCGCCGACGGCGCAGGGCTGCCAGTGCGTCACGCCGCCGGCCGCGCATTCGGCCAGCAGCATGCGGATGAAGTCCTCGGAGGAGCGGTCCCCGAACAGCTGGCCCTTGTGCTTCTCGTGGAAGGAGATGCCGTGGCGCTGCACCAGCGCCAGGAAGTCCGCCGGCGTGTAGCGGGCCAGCGCGGAGCGGCAGAAGTTCGGGTTCTCGCCCAGGAAGTGCTTGTGCGGCGCGCGCGGATCGAGGTCGCGGTTGGTGAAGTTGCAGCGGCCGCCGCCGGAGATGCGGATCTTCTCGGCGACCTTCTCCGCGTGGTCCACCAGGAGGACCTTCACGCCCAGCTGGCCGGCGACCCCGGCGCAGAAGAGGCCGGCGGCGCCAGCGCCGATCACGACGGCATCGAAGCGGGCGGGGGAGGGGGGCGCGTCCGGCATGGACGCGCATTATCGGTGCGGCCTCAGGCGGCGCGCGTCCGCGGCAGGGCTTCCCGCGCGAGGGCGACGCCGCGCACCACGTCGCCGACGACGATCACCGACGGGCTGGCGAGCCCCTCGCGGGCGATGGTGGCGGCCAGCTCGCCCAGGGTGGTGACGCAATGGCGCTGCTGCGGCAGCGAGGCGCGCTGCACCACGGCCACGGGCGTGCCGGCGGGCAGGCCGGTGAGCAGGTCCTGCTGGATGCGGCTCGCGGTGCGCACGCCCATGTAGATCACCAGCGTGAGGCGCGCCTGGTGCGCCGTCGCCGCCAGCGCCTTCCAGTCCGGCGCGTCGGCGCCCTGCCGGGGATGGCCGGTGATGAAGATGACGCCCTGCGCATGGTCCCGGTGCGTGAGGGCCACGCCCAGGGTGTTCGCCGCCGCCAGGCCGGAAGTGATGCCGTTGACCACCTCCACCGCGACGCCGGCCGCGCGCAGGTGCTCGACCTCCTCGCCGCCGCGGCCGAAGATGAAGGGGTCGCCGCCCTTGAGCCGCACCACGTTTTCGCCCTCGCGGGCGGCGGTCACCATCAGCTTCTCGATGAAGGCCTGCGGCGTGCTGCGGCAGCCGCCGCGCTTGCCGACGTGGACGACGCGGGCCTGCGGCGACGCATGCGCCACGACTTCGGGGCTGACCAGGTCGTCCACCAGCAGGACGGTGGCCGCCCGGATCGCCTTGAGCGCCTTGAGGGTGAGCAGTTCCGGGTCGCCGGGACCGGCGCCGACGAGGGTGACCTTGCCTGTGTTCATGCGGTGGCGAGATGGAGGAGGTGTTGTCCTTGCAGGGCGATCGATGCCGGCACGGGCACGCGCCCGGCCAGCACGTCGGCGATGTAGCGTGCGGCCCCCTGCGCGTCGGGCCCGGTGGGCAACGCCGGCAGGTCGGTCAGCGTTCCCTTGCGGCCTTGTTCCAGGACGAAGCGCTCGCCGCGCACGAAGCCCACCATCTCCGGCAGCCGGCGCGCATCGGCGACGGCCTCGCCTTCGGTGCCGCGCAGCAGCAGGGCCGTGCCGCGCATGCGCGCGAACACCTCGCCCATGGACACCGCGTATTCGGGATGGGTGTAGCTGCCGACGATCACCGCCGGGCCGGCGCAGGGATTCATCAGCTTCACGAGGCTGTGGGCGCTGTTGCGCAGGCCGATGGCGCGGCGCGCGTCCAGCAGGCGCTTCAGGCCGGGGCACAGCAGTTCGGTGGGAACGAAGGCGACGCGGCCTGCCTGCAGTTGCGGGACGGCGGTCGCGGCGGGCAGGTCCAGCGCCTCGAAGACCTCGCGCACGGCGACACGGCCCTCTTCGGTGGACGTGCCGTGCACCAGCACGGGCAGGCCTTCGCGCGCCAGCAGCAGCGCCAGCAGCGGCGTGAGCGCCGGCAGCCGGCGGGCGCCGTTGTAGCTGGGCAGGACGATGACGGGCTGGTCGCCGGCGGCCCTGACGTGCCGCAGCCGCTGCTGCGTCGCGTCGAGGAAGCCGCACATCTCCTCCGCCGTCTCGCCCTTCACGCGCATGGCGATGCAGAAGGCGCCGACCTCGAGGTCCGTGACCGTGCCGTCGAGGACCTGCCCGAACAGGTCCGCCGCCTGCGCGCGGTCGAGCGAACGCGCGCCCTGGCTGCCGCGGCCGATCTCCTTGAGGTACTGGCTGATGCCCACGCGCAATTGTCCCAGAGGGTTGATGACTCGGCGTTATGAGCAAAGATGGCGCAGGCTCAGCGGCGCGGCCCCGCCTTCGGCGCTTCCGCGTCGATCGCGAGCGTCGCCAGTTCCACCGCATCCAGCAGTACGGCGCCGCCCTCCACGCGGCAGGAGAATCGCTGCGTGCAGCCCTCGTCGGGCGCCCGCGCGCAGCCGTCCTCCAGGCCGATCGTCCAGTTGTGCAGCGGGCAGGCCACGCTGGTGCCGAATACGATGCCCTGCGACAGCGGCCCGCCCTGGTGCGGGCAGCGATCGAGCAGCGCGAAGACTCCGCCGCTGTCGTTGCGGAACACGGCGACATCGAGGCCGCGCGGGCGCGCGACGCGCCGCGCGCCCCGCACCGGGATGTCCTCCACCCGGCAGACCACCTGCCACTCCTTCGCCTTCATGCCGCCTGTCCCTCCGCCTGCAGCCTGCTGAACTGGCGCGTGTCCACGCCCGCCTTCTCCGGTTCCGACCAGGGGTCGGGTTCGCCCTCCAGGGCGGATTGCAGCCGCGCCCACAGCGCGTTGCGGCCCGCGAGGTCGTCCACGACGCGCTTCTTCACGTGCTCCAGGCCGACGCGCGCCAGGTAGTGCACGGTGCGTTCCAGGTACCAGCCTTCCTCTCGGTACAGCTGCAGGAAGGCGCCGCTCACTTCCAGCACCTCCTCGGCGGTCTTCACCTTGCAGAGGAACTGGCCCGCCTCGGTCTTGATGCCGCCGTTGCCGCCGACGGTGATCTCCCAGCCGGAGTCGACGCCGATCACGCCGACGTCCTTGATGCCGGCCTCGGCGCAGTTGCGCGGGCAGCCGGAGACGGCCAGCTTCACCTTGTGCGGCGCCTGCATGCGCCACAGCGCGCGCTCCAGCGTCTTGCCCATGCCGGTGGAGTCCTGCGTCCCGAAGCGGCACCACTCGCTGCCCACGCAGGTCTTCACCGTGCGCAGCGCCTTGGCGTAGGCGTGCCCGGAAGGCATGCCGAGGTCCTGCCAGACGCCGCGCAGGTCCTCCTTCTTCACGCCCAGCAGGTCGATGCGCTGGCCGCCCGTGACCTTCACCGTCGGGATGCGGTACTTGTCGACGACGTCGGCGATGCGGCGCAGCTCCGACGCGCTCGTCTCGCCGCCCCACATGCGCGGCACCACCGAACAGGTGCCGTCCTTCTGGATGTTCGCGTGGCTGCGCTCGTTGACGAAGCGCGACTGCGGGTCGTCCTTCGCCTCCCTGGGCCAGGTGGAGAGCAGGTAGTAGTTCAGCGCCGGGCGGCAGGAGGCGCAGCCGTCCGGCGTGCGCCATTCCATGAAGCGCATCGCGTCGGCGATCGTGAGCAGCCGGTTGGCGCGGATCGCGTCGCGTACTTCCTGGTGGCTGTGGTCGGTGCAGCCGCACATGGCCTTCCTGCGCGGCGCGGCGGAGTAGTCCCCGCCGGCGGTGAACATGAGGATCTGCTCCACCAGGCCGGTGCAGGAGCCGCAGGACGCGCTGGCCTTGGTGTGCTTGCGCACGTCCTCCAGCGTGAACAGCCCCTGCTCCTTGATCGCCCGGCAGATCGCGCCCTTGCTCACGCCGTTGCACCCGCAGACCTCGTCGCCGTCGGCCATCGCGGCGGCCTTGTTGCGGCCGGCATGGCCGGCGTCGCCCAGGCCGGAGGCGCCGGCCACCAGCTTCTCGCGGATGTCGCGGATCGTGCGGCCCTCGCGCAGCAGCTGGAAGTACCAGCTGCCGTCCACCGTGTCGCCGTAGAGGCAGGCGCCCACCAGCTTGTCGTCGCGGATGACCAGCTTCTTGTAGATGCCCGCGCCGGGGTCGCTCAGCACGATCTCCTCGGCGCCTTCGCCGCCCATGAAGGCGCCGGCGGAGAACAGCTCGATGCCGGTCACCTTCAGGCGCGTGGAAGTCAGGGAGCCGGTGTAGCGGCCGATGCCGAACTGCGCCAGCTGGTTGGCGGCCACCTTGGCCTGCTCGAACAGCGGCGCCACCAGCCCGTAGGCGACGCCGCGATGGGACGCGCACTCGCCCACCGCGTAGATGCGCGGATCGGTGACGGTCTGCAGCGTGTCGTGCACCACGATGCCGCGCTCGCAGTGCAGGCCGCAGGCTTCGGCGAGCTCCGTGTTGGGGCGGATGCCCACGGCCATGACGACCAGGTCGGCCTCGAGCTGCGAGCCGTCGGCGAACCGCACGGCCTGCACGCGCCCATCCTCGCCTCCGACCAGCGCGCTCGTGCGGGCGCCCATGCGGAACTTCAGGCCGCGTTGCTCCAGCGACCGCTGCAGCAGGCGGCCCGCGGCCTCGTCGAGCTGGCGCTCCATCAGCCAGGGCATCACGTGCACCACGGTGACGTCCATGCCGCGCTTGGCGAGGCCGTGGGCCGCTTCCAGGCCCAGCAGCCCGCCGCCGATGACCACCGCCTTGCGGTAGTTCGCCGCCGCCTCGATCATGGCGTGGGTGTCGGCGATGTCGCGGTAGGCGAGCACGCCGCGCAGGTCCTTGCCCGGAATGGGCAGGAGCACCGGGTTGGAGCCGGTGCACAGCAGCAGGCGGTCGTAGGGCGCCTCGGTGCCGTCGGCGGCGCGCACCACGCGTCGGCGGCGGTCGACCTGCACCACCTTCGTGCCGGCGTGCAGGCGGATGCCGTTCCGCTCGTACCACTCCCGGGAGTTCAGGACGATCTGTTCCAGCGTCTGCTCGCCCGCCAGCACCGGCGACAGCAGGATGCGGTTGTAGTTCGGGTGCGGCTCGGCGCCGAACACCGAGATGTCGTACAGCCCCGGCTGGATCTTCAGCAGTTCCTCGATGGTGCGCATGCCGGCCATGCCGTTGCCCACCATCACCAGCTTCATCTTCTCCATGGCTTCAGAGCGCTACGCGCTTGGGCGCGGTGCGCACGTGGGTGGAATACAGCGCCAGGCCGACGAAGGTGAGGCCGCCGACCAGGTTGCCCAGCACGGTGGGGATCTCGTTCCAGAGCATGTAGTCGGCCACGGAGAACCTGCCGCCCAGCATCAGGCCGGAGGGGAACAGGAACATGTTCACCACCGAGTGCTCGAAGCCCATGTAGAAGAACACCATCACCGGCATCCACATGGCCAGCACCTTGCCGGTGAGGCTGGTGGACATCATGGCGCCGACCACGCCGGTGGACACCATCCAGTTGCACAGCACGCCGCGGATGAACAGCGTCAGCATGCCGGCGGCGCCGTAGGCCGCGTAGCCGAGCGTGCGGCTCTCGCCGATGTGGCCGATCTTCTCGCCCACGACGTTGGGCGCGATGGAGAAGCCGAAGGTGAAGATCACCGCCATGAACAGCGCCACCGTGAGCGCGCCGGCGAAGTTGCCCAGGAACACCAGCGACCAGTTGCGCAGCACGCCGCGCAGCGTGACGCCCGGCCGGCGGTCGATCAGCGCCAGCGGCGCCAGGGTGAAGACGCCGGTCAGCAGGTCGAACCCCATCAGGTACAGCATGCAGAAGCCGACGGGGAACAGGATGGCGCCCACGAGCGCGTTGCCGGTCTGCACGCTGATGGTCACCGCGAACGCGGCCGAGAGGGCCAGGATCGCGCCGGCCATGTAGGCGCGGATCACGGTGTCGCGCGTGGACATGAAGATCTTGGATTCCCCCGCGTCGACCATCCTGGTCACGAATTCGGTGGGGACGAGATAGGCCATGGAGACTCCTGGGTGGAAGGAAACACCTTTCCCCAAGCAGGCTCCGTGCCAGCCGCCACGCACGCTTTTCGTGCGCCGCTACACTGCCCGCATGATCGTGCTGGGCATCGAATCCTCCTGCGACGAGACGGGCGTCGCCCTGGTCGAGACCGGCGCCGCCGCGGTCCCGCGCCTGCGCGCGCACGCCTTGCACAGCCAGGTGGACATGCACCAGGCCTACGGCGGCGTGGTGCCCGAACTCGCGAGCCGCGACCACATCCGCCGCGTGCTGCCGCTCGCGCAGCAGGTGCTGGCGGAGTCGGGTGCATCGCTCGCCGACGTCGACGTGGTCGCGTACACGCGCGGCCCGGGGCTCGCCGGCGCGCTGCTGGTGGGCGCGGGCGTGGCCTGCGCGCTGGGCGCGGCGCTGGACCGGCCGGTGCTGGGCGTGCACCACCTGGAAGGGCACCTGCTCTCGCCCTTCCTCGGCAGCGACCCGCCGTCCTTCCCTTTCATCGCGCTGCTGGTCTCCGGCGGCCACACGCAGCTGATGCAGGTGGACGGCGTCGGCCGCTACACGCTGCTGGGCGAAACGATCGACGACGCCGCGGGCGAGGCCTTCGACAAGTCGGCCAAGCTGCTGGGCCTGGGTTACCCGGGCGGGCCGGCGCTGTCGAAGCTGGCGGAGCAGGGCGATCCCGCGGCCTTCAGGCTGCCGCGCCCGCTGCTGCACAGCGGCGACCTCGACTTCTCCTTCGCGGGGCTCAAGACGGCCGTGCTGACGCAGGTGCACAAGCTCGGTGCCGACCTGCCGGCGCGCCGCGCCGACCTGGCCGCCGCCACGGAGGCGGCGATCGTCGAGGTGCTGGTGAAGAAGTCGCTGGCCGCGCTCGACCGCAGCGGCCTGGACCGGATCGTGGTGGCCGGGGGCGTCGGCGCCAACCGGCGGCTGCGCGCCCAGCTGGACGCCGCCTGCGCGCGGCGCCACCTGCGCGTGCACTACCCGGAGCCGGCCCTGTGCACCGACAACGGGGCCATGATCGCGCTGGCCGCGGCCATGCGGCTGCAGGCGGGCGTGCAGGAAGCGCGGGCGGCCTACGCCTTCGACGTCAAGCCGCGCTGGCCCCTGGAGGCATTGGCGAATTCCTGACGGGGTTTCCCTCAGTCAGCGGCAGCGCGACCCGTGCCTAAGATGAAGGCATGAGCGTTCCCGCCAGCTCCATGCCGCCCTTCGACGACCCGGCCGGCACCTGGAACCGCCGCTTCTCGCAGGCCGGCTACCTGTTCGGCACGGAGCCGAACGGGTGGCTGCACGCCCATGCGGACCGGTGGGAAGCCGGCCAGCGCATCCTGTCGGTGGCCGATGGCGAAGGACGCAACAGCGTGTTCCTGGCGCAGCGGGGGCTGATCGTCGATGCCTTCGACATTTCCGAGGTGGGCGTGCGCAAGGCGCGCGACTTCGCCCGCATCACGGGCGTGAAGGTGAACTTCGCGGTGGCCGACATCGCGCAGCTGCCCTGGCCCGACAACCTCTACGACGGCGTCGTGGCCATCTTCATCCAGTTCGCCGACCCGGTGCTGCGCTCGCGCATCTTCGCGGGCATGGTGCGCTGCCTCAAGCCGGGCGGCCTGCTGCTGCTGCAGGGCTACACGCCGCGCCAGCTGGAATTCCGCACCGGCGGCCCGCCGATCGCGTCGCACATGTACACGCCGGGGCTGCTTCGGGATGCCTTCGCCGGGATGGAGATCCTGGAGCTGCAGGAGTACGAGGCGGAGCTGGCGGAAGGCACCGGTCACAAGGGGCACTCGGCGCTCATCGGACTCGTGGCGCGGAAGCCGGCATGAAAAAGGCCCGCGCAAGCGGGCCTTTTGCCGCCATCCGGCGCAGGTTCACTGCACCGAAATCTGCCGCGCCGTCACCACGGGCTTCTTCTTGCCCAGGGTGAGGGTCAGCACGCCGTTTTCCAGTTTGGCGCTGGTGGCGTCGGCGTCGATCTCGGCCGGCAGCTCGTAGGCCAGCTTGTACTGGCGGGCGGCTTCCTTGGCCGTCTGCACGCGGACGACGGTGCCGTCGACGTCGATCGCCAGCTGCTCGCGGCTCACGCCCGGCAGGTCGAGCGACAGGGTCCAGGCCTCGTCGTTCTGTTCCACCTTCAGGCCGTCGAAGGCGCCGAAGAAGGAGTCGTTGAGGAAGCGCTCGAAGCTGCGGTCGAAGGACCGGGCGGGCGCGAAGGCGCGGCTGCGAAGGGCGGGTGCGTAGAACATGATCAAACTCCTTGTCGCTATCGGGGTGGGGCGCGGCGCGATCGGTGCCCACGCGTCCCTTAAACTGCGCGGCTCTCGCACATCGATCGCCGCCTGGTAACCCATCTGCGTACCGGCGCGCGCATTTCAAGGATTTCCCGTGATGAAAAAACCCCGTCGAGCGGTCTTGAAATCGCTGGCCGCGGCGGCATTTCTCCCCGCCCTCGCCATCGCGCAATCCGTCCCCGTCAAGCTGGCGCTCATCGAAGGCCTTTCCGGCGGCAACGCCAACGGCGGCGAGGCGGTGTTCCGCAACCTCGCGTGGGCCGTGGAGCGCGTCAACCAGCGCGGCGGCGTGCGCACGCGCGCCGGAGCGCGTCCGCTGCAGCTCGATCGCTACGACAGCAAGGGCCAGATCGAGGAGGCGCTGTCGGCGCTGCGCTCCGCCATCGACGACGGCGCCCGCGTGATCCTGCAGGGCAATTCCTCCGCGGTCGCCGCGGCGCTGGTGGAGGCGATCAACCGCCACAACGAGCGCGAGCCGCAGCGCCGCGTCGTGTTCCTCAACTACTCCGCCGTCGACCCGGTGCTCACCAACGAGAAGTGCAGCTTCTGGCACTTCCGCTTCGACGCCCACGCGGACATGCGCATGACGGCGCTGATGTCGGTGCTGCGCGAGGACCGCGCGGTGAAGTCGGTGTACCTGCTCAATCCCGACTACAGCTTCGGGCACGCGGTGCAGCGCGAGGCGCGGCGGCAGCTCGCGCAGCAGCGCCCCGACATCCGGATCGTGGCCGACGAACTGCATCCGCTGCTGCGCATCAAGGACTTCGCGCCCTACGCGGCGAAGATCCAGGCGAGCGGCGCCGACGCCGTGATCACCGGCAACTTCAGCAACGACCTGACGCTGCTGGTCAAGGCGGCGCGCGACGCCGGCTTCGAGGGCCGCTTCTTCACCTTCTACGGCAACGCGCTCGGCGCGCCGGCCGCGATCGGCGACGCCGGCATCGGCAAGGTGGTCGCCGTGGCCGACTGGCTGCCCAACGTGCCCACGCCCGAGAGCGAGGCCTTCTACCGCAGCTTCCGTGCGCGCTTCCCGCGCCCGGCCGACGACTACGTGCACCTGCGCATGCAGATGCTGGTGGAGGCGCTGGCGCAGGCCATCGGGCGCGCCGGCACGAGCGAGGCGGTGCCGCTGGCCCGCGCGCTGGAGCAAGTGCAACTGACCTTCGCCGGCCAGTCCGGCCACATGCGCGCCGCCGACCACCAGTTCCAGCAGCCGCTCGTCGTCGGCATCATGGACCGCCAGGGCACGCCGGGCGTCCCCTTCGACGTGGAAGGCTCCGGCTACGGCTTCCGCGTGGTGCGCCAGATCCCGGCTTCCCAGGCGGAAATGCCGCATACGTGCCGCATGGTGCGGCCCGATTAGGGCCGGACTGGCGGAGAGCGAGAACGCAGAGTGCGCAAAGGTTACGCAGAGAACGCAGAGAAAAACCATTCAAGGGTGTTCTTTGCGTTCTCTGCGTGACCTCTGCGTCCTCTGCGTTCCTTTCGTCGAACGCCCGAAACCTCGGCTTCTGAGAAAATCACCCCATGCGCCAGACCGTCCTCGACCTCGAAGAGTCCAAGATCCGTGAAGTGGCCAATGCCGGGATGGGGCGCTCCGACGTGCTGCCGTTCTGGTTCGGCGAGAGCGACGAGGTCACGCCGGAGTTCATCCGCGAGGCGGCCATCGCGTCCCTGCGGGCGGGGGAAACCTTCTACGCCCACAACCTGGGCCTGCCGGAGCTGCGCGAGGCGATCTCCGGCTACGCCTCGAAGCTGCACGGGCCCATCGGCGTCGAGCGCATCGCCGTCACCTCCGGCGGCGTCAACGCCCTGATGCTCGCCTGCCAGGCCGTGGTGGACGCGGGCGACGAGGTCGTGGCGGTCACGCCGGTGTGGCCCAACCTGACCGCGCAGGCGCTGATCATGGGCGCGAAGCTGAAGCCCGTGTCGCTGCAACCCCGCGACGGCGCCTGGACGCTCGACCTGCGCGCGCTGCTGGACGCGATCACGCCGGCCACCAAGCTGCTGATCGTCAACGCTCCGAACAACCCCACCGGCTGGACGCTCACCCGCGAGGAGCAGCAGGCCATCCTGGCGCGTTGCCGCAAGACCGGCACCTGGATCCTGGCCGACGAGGTGTACGAACGTCTGTACTACGAGCCCACGCCCAACGCCTGCGCCCCCAGCTTCCTGGACGTCGCGCAGCCGGACGACCGGCTCGTGGTGGCGCACAGCTTCTCCAAGAGCTTCCTCATGACGGGCTGGCGGCTCGGCTGGCTGGTGATGCCGCCGGAGATGACCCACCCGATGGGCAAGCTGATCGAGTTCAACACCTCCTGCGCCAGCGTCTTCACCCAGCGCGCCGCCGTCGAGGCGATGCGCCGCACCGACGAAGTGACGCCCCGCATCGTGGCGCACCTGAAGACCTGCCGCGACACCCTGGTGCCGCTGCTGCAGGGGCTGCCGGGCGTGGAGCTGACGCCGGCCAGGGGCGGCATGTACGCCTTCTTCAAGCTGGACGGTTTCGACGATTCCCTGGTGCTGGCCAAGCGCCTGGTCGCCGAGGCCGGCATCGGCCTGGCCCCCGGCAACGCCTTCGCGCCGGAGGCGCAGGGCTGGCTCAGGTGGTGCTTCGCCTCGAAGGACCTGGGGCGGCTGCGCAAGGGCGTCGACCGGCTGGCGAGCTGGCTGGGACAGCGTCCGCTATAATCCCCCGGTTCTGCACCCGCAGAGCGCACGTGGCGCCGCAGTTCCGGCAGCGCCACGCAAGTCAACAACTTTCCAAGGACACCCCATGACCGCCATCAACAAGGCAGAGGTCGTCGCCGCCCACGCGCGCGGCGCCAACGACACCGGCAGCCCCGAAGTGCAGGTCGCGCTGCTGACCGCCCGCATCAACGAGCTCACCCCGCACTTCAAGACGCACGCCAAGGACCACCACGGCCGCCGCGGCCTGCTGCGCCTGGTGAACCGCCGCAAGAGCCTGCTCGCGTACCTGAAGGACAAGGACGCCGAGCGCTACACGGCCCTGATCGGCAAGCTGGGCCTGCGCAAGTAACAGCGCACCCGCCACGAAACGCCTGGGACGGTTTTCACGACTGCCTCAGGCGTTTTTCACTTCGGAGCGAAGGACCGGATGAACGCTAGTGTCATTCCCCAGGGGTTGGCGGCCAGTCCCTGGGGAATGGCATCTCGTTCGGGCCCGGGCTCCGGCAACCAGAGAGAGAACAAGCCATGAGCATCTTCAACAAGGTCACCAAGACGTTCCAGTGGGGCAACCACACCGTGACGCTGGAGACGGGCGAGATCGCCCGCCAGGCCTCCGGCGCCGTGCTGGTCAACATCGACGACACGGTGGTCCTCGCCACGGTGGTCGGCTCCAAGACCGCCAAGCCGGGCCAGGACTTCTTCCCGCTGACCGTCGACTACATCGAGAAGACCTACGCCGCCGGCAAGATCCCCGGCAGCTTCTTCAAGCGCGAAGCCAAGCCCTCGGAGCTCGAGACGCTGACCTCCCGCCTGATCGACCGCCCGATCCGCCCGCTGTTCCCCGAGGGCTTCTACAACGAGGTGCACGTGGTCATCCACACCATCTCGCTGAACCCCGAGGTCGACGCCGACATCGCCGCCATGATCGGCGTGTCCGCCGCGCTGTCCATCTCCGGCATCCCCTTCAACGGCCCGATCGGCGCCGCCCGCGTGGGCTACGTCAACGGCGAATACGTGCTGAACCCCGGCCCGACCGCCCGCAAGATGTCCGACCTGGACCTCGTGGTCGCCGGCACCGAATCCGCCGTGCTGATGGTGGAGTCCGAGGCGCAGCAGCTGTCCGAGGAAGTGATGCTGGGCGCCGTGGTGTTCGGCCACGAGCAGGGCAACATCGCCATCAACGCCATCCACGAGCTGGTGCGCGAAGCCGGCAAGCCGGTGTGGGACTGGCAGCCGCCCGCCAAGGACGAGGAGTTCATCGGCAAGGTCACCGCGCTGGCCGAGGAGAAGATCCGCGCCGCCTACCAGATCCGCAGCAAGCAGGCCCGCACCCAGGCCCTGCGCGACGCCACCGCGTCGGTGCACGCCGGCCTGAAGGAGCAGGGCGTCGAGTTCGACCCGATCAAGGTCGACAACCTGCTGTTCGACATCGAGGCGCGCATCGTGCGCGGCCAGATCCTGTCGGGCGAGCCGCGCATCGACGGCCGCGACACGCGCACCGTGCGCCCGATCGAGATCCGCACCGGCGTGCTGCCCCGCACCCACGGCTCCGCGCTGTTCACGCGCGGCGAGACGCAGGCGCTGGTCGTGTCCACCCTGGGCACCGAGCAGGACGCGCAGCGCATCGACGCGCTGGCGGGCGAATACCACGACCGCTTCCTGTTCCACTACAACATGCCTCCCTTCGCCACCGGCGAAACGGGCCGCATGGGCTCGACCAAGCGCCGCGAGGTCGGCCACGGCCGCCTGGCCAAGCGCGCGCTGATCCCGCTGCTGCCCTCCAAGGAGGAGTTCCCCTACGTGATGCGCGTGGTCTCCGAGATCACCGAGTCCAACGGCTCCTCGTCGATGGCCTCCGTCTGCGGCGGCTGCCTGGCGCTGATGGACGCGGGCGTCCCGATGAAGGCCCACGTGGCCGGCATCGCCATGGGCCTGATCAAGGAAGGCAACCGCTTCGCGGTGCTGACCGACATCCTGGGCGACGAGGACCACCTGGGCGACATGGACTTCAAGGTGGCCGGCACGGTCAACGGCGTGACGGCCCTGCAGATGGACATCAAGATCCAGGGCATCACCAAGGAGATCATGCAGGTCGCCCTGGCGCAGGCCAAGGAAGCGCGCATGCACATCCTGGGCAAGATGCAGGAAGCCCTGGGCGAGGCCAAGACCGAGGTGTCCGACTTCGCGCCGCGCCTGTACACGATGAAGATCAACCCGGAGAAGATCCGCGACGTGATCGGCAAGGGCGGCGCCGTGATCCGCGCGCTGACCGAGGAAACCGGCACGCAGATCGACATCGCGGAAGACGGCACCATCACCATCGCGTCCACCGACTCCGGCAAGGCCGAGGAGGCGAAGAAGCGCATCGAGCAGATCACCGCCGAAGTGGAAGTGGGCAAGGTGTACGAAGGCCCGGTTACCAAGATCCTGGACTTCGGCGCGCTGATCAACCTGCTGCCCGGCAAGGACGGCCTGCTGCACATCAGCCAGATCGCGCACGAGCGCGTGGAGAAGGTGGGCGACTACCTGTCCGAAGGCCAGGTGGTGAAGGTCAAGGTGCTCGAGACCGACGACAAGGGCCGCGTGAAGCTGTCCATGAAGGCGCTGACCGAGCGTCCGGAAGGCATGCCCGAGCGCGAGCCGCGCGAATTCCGTGGCGACCGTCCCCCGCGCGGCGAGTACCGCGGCGACCGGGGTGATCGTGGCGACCGCGGCGACCGCGGCGACCGTCCCCCGCGCGAAGCCCGCGAGCCGCGTGAATTCCGCGAACCGCGCGAGCAGCGCGAACCGGCCCCGGTGCAGGAGAACGG
This sequence comes from Ramlibacter sp. bp-362, assembly GCF_054956735.1. NCBI lineage: Bacteria > Pseudomonadati > Pseudomonadota > Betaproteobacteria > Burkholderiales > Comamonadaceae > Ramlibacter > Ramlibacter sp. bp-362. Next base: position 207,369 of record NZ_JBUDXE010000005.1, on the reverse strand, counting down.
CAGCGGCGGCCAGGGCGGCAATGGCAGCCAGGGCGGCAACGGCGGCGAACCGCAGGCCTGAACCGCCATGCGCGCGATCGAGATCACGCAGTACGGCGCGCCTGAAGTCCTGCGCGCCGGCGAGCGCCCCGACCCGGTGCCGGGCGCGGGCGAGTTGCTGATCCGCGTCACGGCGAGCGGCGTCAACCGGCCCGACGTGCTGCAGCGCACCGGCAACTACCCGGTGCCGCCCGGCGCGTCGGACATCCCCGGCCTGGAAGTGGCGGGCACCATCGTGGGCGGCGACGCCCAGGCGATGGCCGCCGGCGGCTTCAAGCCCGGTGACCGCGTCTGCGCGCTGGTGGCCGGCGGCGGCTACGCCGAACTGTGCGTCGCGCCGGTGGGCCAGTGCCTGCCGGTGCCCCAGGGCCTGTCGGACGTCGAGGCGGCCTCGCTGCCCGAGACCTTCTTCACCGTCTGGAGCAACGTGTTCGACCGCGGCCGCCTGCAGGCGGGCGAGAGCTTCCTGGTCCAGGGCGGCACCAGCGGCATCGGCGTGACGGCGATCCAGATGGCCAAGGCCATGGGCGCCGCCAAGGTGATCGCCACCGCCGGCTCGGACGACAAGTGCCGGGCCTGCATCGATCTCGGCGCCGACCACGCGATCAACTACAAGGCGCAGGACTTCGCCGAGGAGGCGAAGCAGCTCACCGGCGGCAAGGGCGTGGACGTGATCCTCGATATGGTCGCCGGCGCCTACATCGACCGCGAGGTGAAGTGCGTCGCCGAGGACGGCCGCATCGTGATCATCGCGGTGCAGGGCGGGACCAAGAGCGAGTTCAACGCCGGCCTGGTGCTGCGCCGCCGGATCACGATCACCGGCTCCACGCTGCGCCCGCGGCCGGTGGCCTTCAAGGCCGCGATCGCCGCGTCGCTGAAGAAGAACGTCTGGCCGCTGGTCGAAGGCGGCAGGATCAAGCCGGTCATCCACGCCACCTTCGCCGCCGCGGACGCCGCGAAGGCGCACGCCCTGATGGAATCCAACCAGCACGTCGGCAAGATCGTCCTGACCTGGTGAACCCAAGCGAGATGCAGAAGAAGAAGCTGATTGCCGGCAACTGGAAGATGAACGGCAGCCTGGAGGCCAACGACGCGCTGGTGCGCGCGGTGGCCGCGGGGACGAAGGAGGCGCGTTGCGACGTCGCCTTGTGCGTGCCCGCGCCCTACCTGGCGCAGGTGCAGATGCTCAAGTCCGGCTCGCCGCTGGAACTGGGCGCGCAGGACGTCTCGCAGCACGCGCAGGGCGCCTACACCGGCGAGGTCTCGGCGGCGATGCTGCGCGAGTTCGGCGTGCGCTACGCGATCGTCGGCCATTCGGAGCGGCGCCAGTACCACGGCGAGAGCGATGCGCTGGTGGCCGAGAAGGCCAGGGCGGCGCTCGCCCACGGCATCACGCCCATCGTGTGCGTCGGCGAGACGCTCGCCGAGCGCGAGGCGGGCCGCACCGAGGAGGTCGTGAAGCGCCAGCTGGCCGCCGTGATCCACGTCAACGGCCACTGCATCAGCGAGATCGTGGTCGCCTACGAACCGGTCTGGGCGATCGGCACCGGCAAGACCGCCAGCCCCGAGCAGGCGCAGCAGGTGCATGCCGTGCTGCGCAAGCAGCTCGCCGCGGCCAGCGCGCACGCTCAGCGCGTGCACATCCTCTACGGCGGCAGCATGAACGCGGCGAACGCGGCCAGCCTGCTGGCCCAGCCGGACATCGACGGCGGCCTGATCGGCGGCGCCTCCCTGAAGGCCCCCGACTTCCTCCAGATCATCGCGGCCGCCGGCGCCTGAGCGCGGCGGGCGCACACAAGAACCAGGAGTATTTGAATGAATGCATTGCTGACCATCGTGCTGGCTGTCCAGATCCTGACGGCCCTGGGCATGATCGGGCTCATCCTGCTGCAGCACGGCAAGGGCGCGGACATGGGCGCGGCCTTCGGCAGCGGCGCCTCCGGCAGCCTGTTCGGCGCCACCGGCAGCGCCAACTTCCTCTCGCGCACCACGGCCGTCCTGGCGGCCGTGTTCTTCGCCTGCACCCTGGGCCTGGCCTACTTCAGCCACAGCGTGGCGCCGGCCGGCTCGGGCAGCGTGCTCGAGCGCGCCGCCGCGCCGGCGACGGCTCCCGCCGCGCCGGCCTCCGGCGCCGCCGCGATCCCGGGCACGACCGTGCCGGCCGCCCCCGCCGCTTCCGCGGCGCCGGCGGCTCCCGCGACGCCCGCGTCGGGCGCCGCACAGATCCCCACGAAGTGAGCCTTGCCCCGGAACGGGGCGTCTCCTGCGCGGCAGTGAGGCACCTGTTTCGGAGTACACTTCATGGTTGTCCGGATGGGCGCGTTTCCCCGGAGACGCAACCCTCGTGCAGCCTGTCCGGGCGCGTTCACGATTGCCGACGTGGTGAAATTGGTAGACACGCTATCTTGAGGGGGTAGTGGCGAAAGCTGTGCGAGTTCGAGTCTCGCCGTCGGCACCAAGAGAAGAGCCGGCCGGGCGCTGCCCCGGCAGCAACAAAGTCCGCGGACGACCCAGCCCCAGATGAACCTCGACCAGTACCTCCCTGTCCTCCTGTTCATCCTCGTCGGCGTCGGCGTCGGCGTGGCGCCCCAGGTCCTCGGCTGGGTGTTCGCCAAGGGCATGGGCGTGCAGAAGCCCGACCCGGCGAAGAACTCCCCCTACGAATGCGGCTTCGAGGCCTTCGAGGACGCGCGCATGAAGTTCGACGTGCGCTACTACCTCGTCGCGATCCTCTTCATCCTGTTCGACCTCGAGATCGCCTTCCTCTTCCCCTGGGCCGTGGCGCTCAAGGAGATCGGCCTCGTCGGCTTCTGGGCCATGATGATCTTCCTGGCGATCCTGGTCGTGGGCTTCGTGTACGAGTGGAAGAAGGGCGCGCTCGACTGGGAATGATCCCCGGCGCGAACCACAGCAAGGAATTTCTCGCGATGGCAAACGACCAAGGCATCCTCGAAAAAGGTGTCGTCACGACGACCGTGGACTCGGTCATCAACTGGGCCAAGACCGGCTCGCTCTGGCCGATGACCTTCGGCCTGGCCTGCTGCGCGGTGGAGATGATGCACGCCGGCGCGGCGCGCTACGACATCGACCGCTTCGGCATGCTGTTCCGCCCGAGCCCGCGCCAGTCCGACCTGATGATCGTCGCCGGCACGCTGTGCAACAAGATGGCGCCGGCGCTGCGCAAGGTGTACGACCAGATGGCCGAGCCGCGCTGGGTGCTCTCCATGGGCACCTGCGCGAACGGCGGCGGCTACTACCACTACAGCTACTCGGTGGTGCGCGGCTGCGACCGCATCGTGCCGGTCGACGTGTACGTGCCCGGCTGCCCGCCGACGGCCGAGGCCCTGCTGTACGGGATCATCCAGCTGCAGCAGAAGATCCGCCGCACCCAGACGATCGCGAGGACCTGAGCATGCAGCCCGCCAATCTCGCCGCGGTCGCTCCCGGCATGCAAGCCACGCTCGAGGCCGTGAAGGCGGCGCTCGGCGACAAGGCGAAGAGCGTCGAAGCCCGCCTGGACGAAGTCACCGTGGTGGTCGGCGCGAAGGACTACCTGGAAGCCGCGCGCATCCTCAAGGACGACCCCGGCTGCCGCTTCGAGCAGCTGATCGACCTCTGCGGCGTCGACTACTCGGAATACAGGATGGGCGACTGGGACGGCCCGCGCTACGCCGTGGTGTCGCACCTGCTGTCGGTGAGCCTGAACCAGCGCGTGCGCCTGCGCGTGTTCGCGCCCGACGACGACCTGCCGGTGGTGGACTCGGTGACGGGCCTGTGGAGCGCGGCCGACTGGTTCGAGCGCGAGGCCTTCGACCTGTACGGCATCGTGTTCGAGGGCCACGCCGACCTGCGCCGCATCCTCACCGACTACGGCTTCATCGGCCACCCGTTCCGCAAGGACTTCCCGGTCTCCGGCCACGTGGAAATGCGCTACGACGCCGAGAAGAAGCGCGTGATCTACCAGCCCGTGACGATCGAGCCGCGCGAAATCACGCCGCGGATCATCCGCGAGGAGAAGTACGGGGGGCTGCAGTGAATACGGGGACCGGACGCAAAGGTCGCGAAGGTTCCGCAAAAGTCGCAAAAGGACATCCATTGAAAGAAGGTTTCTTTTGCGACCTTCGCGGAACCTTTGCGACTTTTGCGTCCGGTAGTTCCGGAAGTTCGGACTGCTAAAGACATGGCTGAAATCAAGAACTACACCCTCAACTTCGGCCCGCAGCACCCGGCCGCGCACGGCGTGCTGCGGCTGGTGCTGGAGCTGGACGGCGAGGTGATCCAGCGCGCCGACCCGCACATCGGCCTGCTGCATCGCGCCACCGAGAAGCTGGCCGAGACGCGCACCTACATCCAGACGCTGCCCTACATGGACCGGCTGGACTACGTCTCGATGATGTGCAACGAGCACGCCTACTGCCTCGCGGTGGAGAAGCTCCTGGGCATCACGGTGCCGATCCGCGCGCAGTACATCCGCGTGATGTTCGCCGAGCTCACCCGCCTGCTGAACCACCTGCTGTGGCTCGGCGCGCACGGGCTGGACTGCGGCGCGATGAACATGCTGATCTACTGCTTCCGCGAGCGGGAGGACATCTTCGACATGTACGAGGCGGTCTCCGGCGCGCGCATGCACGCGGCCTACTTCCGCCCGGGCGGCGTCTACCGCGACCTGCCGGACGCCATGCCGCAGTACAAGGCCAGCAAGGTCCGCAACCAGCGCGAGATCGACCGGATGAACGAGGACCGGCAGGGCTCCCTGCTGGACTTCATCGAGGCGTTCACGCAGCGCTTCCCCGGCAACGTGGACGAGTACGAGACGCTGCTGACCGACAACCGCATCTGGAAGCAGCGCACCGTGGGCATCGGCGTGGTGAGCCCCGAGCGCGCGCTCAACCTGGGCTTCACCGGCCCGATGCTGCGCGGTTCCGGCGTGCTGTGGGACCTGCGCAAGACGCAGCCCTACGAGGTCTACGACCGCATGGACTTCGACATCCCGATCGGCAAGACGGGCGACTGCTACGACCGCTACCTGGTGCGCGTGCAGGAGATGCGCGAGGCCAACCGGATCATCCGGCAGTGCGTGGCCTGGCTGCGCGAGAACCCCGGCCCGGTGATCACCGACAACCACAAGGTGGCGCCGCCGGACCGCGAGAGCATGAAGGCCAACATGGAGGAGCTGATCCACCACTTCAAGCTCTTCTCCGAGGGCATGCGCGTGCCCGAGGGCGAGGCCTACGCCGCGGTGGAGCACCCCAAGGGCGAGTTCGGCATCTACATCGTGAGCGACGGGGCCAACAAGCCCTACCGCATGAAGATCCGGCCGCCGGGCTTCCCGCACCTGGCCGCCCTGGACGAAATGGGCCGCGGCCACATGATCGCCGATGCCGTGGCCATCATCGGCACGATGGACATCGTGTTCGGAGAGATCGATCGATGATCAGTGACAGCATGCGCGCGCGGTTCGACCGCGAGGTCGCCAAGTACCCGCCGGACCAGAAGCAGTCCGCCGTGATGGCCTGCCTGGCCATCGTGCAGCAGGAGCAGGGCTTCGTCAGCCGCGAGAGCGAGCAGGACGTCGCCGACTACCTGGGCATGCCCGCGATCGCGGTGCACGAGGTGACCACCTTCTACAACATGTACAACCAGCGCCCGGTCGGCAAGTACAAGCTGAACGTGTGCACCAACCTGCCGTGCCAGCTGCGCAACGGCCAGAAGGCGCTGGAGCACCTGGAGCGCCGCCTGGGCATCCGCATGGGCGAGACCACGCCCGACGGCCTGTTCACGCTGCAGCAGAGCGAGTGCCTCGGCGCCTGCGCCGACGCGCCGGTGATGCTGGTGAACGACCGCACGATGTGCAGCTTCATGAGCGACGACAAGCTGGACCAGCTGGTCGAGGGCCTGAAGGGAGCGCAAGCATGAACGCCGCCCAGGTGCTCGAGCAGTTCCAGGCCACCGGGGTCCAGACCTGCTTCCACGGCCGCCACATCAACCCGCAGATCTACGCGGGCCTCGACGGCACCAACTGGCGCCTCGCGGACTACGAGGCGCGCGACGGCTACAAGGCGCTGCGCAAGATCCTGGCCGACGGCCTGACGCCCGACCAGGTGATCGCGACCGTCAAGGAATCGGCCCTGCGCGGCCGCGGCGGCGCCGGCTTCCCCACGGGCCTGAAGTGGAGCTTCATGCCCCGCCAGTTCCCCGGGCAGAAGTACCTGGTGTGCAACTCCGACGAGGGCGAGCCGGGCACCTGCAAGGACCGCGACATCCTCGCCTACAACCCGCACATCGTGATCGAGGGAATGATCATCGCCGCCTACGCGATGGGCATCAGCGTGGGCTACAACTACATCCACGGCGAGATCTTCCAGGTCTACGAGCGCTTCGAGGAAGCGCTGGAGGAGGCCCGCGCCGCCGGCTACCTGGGCGACAGGATCCTGGGCTCCGGCTTCAGCTTCCAGCTGCACGCGTTCCACGGCTTCGGCGCCTACATCTGCGGCGAGGAGACGGCGCTGCTGGAGTCGCTGGAAGGCAAGAAGGGCCAGCCGCGCTTCAAGCCGCCGTTCCCGGCGAGCTTCGGCCTGTACGGCAAGCCGACCACGATCAACAACACCGAGACCTTCGCGGCGGTGCCCTGGATCATCCGCAACGGCGGCCAGGCCTACCTCGAATGCGGCAAGCCGAACAACGGCGGCACCAAGATCTTCTCGGTCTCCGGCGACGTGGAGCTGCCCGGCAACTACGAGATCCCGCTCGGCACGCCCTTCAGCAAGCTGCTGGAGCTGTGCGGCGGCGTCAAGGGCGGGCGCAAGCTCAAGGCCGTGATCCCCGGCGGCTCTTCGGCGCCGGTGCTGCCCGCGCACATCATGATGGAGTGCACGATGGACTACGACTCCATCGCCAAGGCGGGCTCCATGCTCGGCTCGGGCGCCGTCATCGTGATGGACGAGACGCGCGACATGGTGGAGTCGCTGCTGCGCCTGTCGTACTTCTACATGCACGAGTCCTGCGGCCAGTGCACGCCCTGCCGCGAAGGCACGGGCTGGCTGTGGCGCGTGGAGGACCGCATCCTCAACGGCGCCGGCAAGGTGGCCGACCTCGACCTGCTGAACTCCGTGGCCGACAACATCCAGGGCCGCACGATCTGCGCGCTGGGCGACGCCGCGGCGATGCCGGTGCGCGCGATGCTGAAGCACTTCCGGCACGAGTTCGAGGCGAAGATCGTCGCGACGAAGGGGGCCGCCCCCCACCCCAACCCTCTCCCCGAGGGAGAGGGAGCAAAAGCATGATTGAGATCGAACTCGACGGACAGAAGGTGCAGGTGCCCGAAGGCAGCATGGTGATGCATGCGGCCGACAAGGCCGGCACCTACATCCCGCACTTCTGCTACCACAAGAAGCTCTCCATCGCCGCCAACTGCCGCATGTGCCTGGTGGACGTGGAGAAGGCGCCCAAGCCCATGCCGGCCTGCGCCACGCCCGTCACCAACGGCATGATCGTCCGCACCCGCAGCGAGAAGGCGGTCAAGGCGCAGCAGTCGGTGATGGAGTTCCTGCTGATCAACCACCCGCTCGACTGCCCGATCTGCGACCAGGGCGGCGAATGCCAGCTGCAGGACCTCGCGGTCGGCTACGGCATGAGCTCCTCGCGCTACGAGGAGGAGAAGCGCGTCGTCCTGCACAAGGACGTCGGCCCGCTGATCTCCATGGAGGAGATGAGCCGCTGCATCCACTGCACCCGTTGCGTGCGCTTCGGCCAGGAGCTCGCCGGCGTGATGGAGCTGGGCATGATCCACCGCGGCGAGCACAGCGAGATCACCACGGTGCTCGGCGACACGGTCGACTCCGAGGTCTCGGGCAACATGATCGACCTGTGCCCGGTCGGCGCGCTCACGAGCAAGCCCTTCCGCTACTCGGCCCGCCCCTGGGAGCTGTCGCGCCGCAAGTCGGTGAGCCCGCACGACTCCACCGGCGCCAACCTGATCGTCCAGGTCAAGAACAACAAGGTCATGCGCGTGCTGCCCTTCGAGAACGAAGCGGTCAACGAGTGCTGGCTGGCCGACCGCGACCGCTTCTCCTACGAGGCGCTCAACTCGCCCGAACGCCTGGTCTCGCCCATGCTGAAGCAGGGCGGCGAGTGGAAGCCCGTGGACTGGCAGACGGCCCTGGAATACGTCGCGCGCGGCGTCGCCGACGTCAAGCGCGAGCACGGCGCCAGGGCCATCGGCGCGCTCGTCAGCCCGCACAGCACGGTGGAGGAACTGTTCCTCGCCCAGAAGCTGGTGCGCGCGCTGGGCAGCGAGAACATCGACCACCGCCTGCGGCACGCCGAATTCACGGCGGGCGAGGGCGTGCGCTGGCTGGGAACGAGCATCGCGTCGCTCTCGACGCTGCAGCGCGCCCTGGTGATCGGCTCCAACCTGCGCAAGGACCACCCGCTGTTCGCCATGCGCGTGCGGGCCGCGGTGCGCACCGGCGCCCAGGTCTCGGTCGTGCACGATGCGGACAACGACTGGGCCATGGCCATCGCCGGCAAGAGCATCGCTCCGGCCGGCCAGTGGATCCAGGCGCTGGCGGACATCGCCACCGCCATCGGCAGCGAGAAGGGCGCCAAGGCGCCGCTGCAGGGCAACGCGACCGACACGGCCAAGGCGATCGCCGCCTCGCTGCTGTCCGGGGAGCGCAAGGCGGTCCTGCTGGGCAACGCCGCCGCGCACCATCCCAGCGCGAGCTCGCTGCTGGCGCTGGCGCAGTGGATCGCCGAACAGACCGGCGCCACGGTGGGCTACCTCACCGAAGCGGCCAACACGGTCGGCGCGCAGCTCGTGAAGGCCATGCCCGGCGAAGGCGGCCTGAACGCCGCGCAGATGCTGGCCGGCGGCCTGAAGGCGCTGTTCCTGCTGAACACCGAGCCGGAGTTCGACTCCGCCGCCGGCGCGCGCGCCCGCGCGCTGGGGCAGGGCGGCGGCATGGTCGTCACGCTGAGCCCCTTCCAGGCCAACCTGGACATCAGCGACGTGCTGCTGCCGATCGCGCCCTGGACGGAAACGCCCGGCACCTTCGTCAACGCCGAAGGTCGCGTGCAAAGCTTCCACGCCGTCGTCAAGCCGCTGGGCGAGGCGCGTCCCGCCTGGAAGGTGCTGCGCGTGCTGGGCAACATGCTGGGCCTGCCGGGCTTCGAGTACGAGTCGGCCAACGAAGTGCTGGCCGACGCCCGCGGCGGCGCCGACAAGGACGAGCCCATGGTGCGGGGCGAGCTGCTGTCCAACCGCACGTCCAAGGCGGCGTGGCTGGGCGACACCGACGCGAAGCCGGTGAGCGCGGCGATCTACCAGCTCGATGGCATCGTGCGCAGGGCGCCGGCGCTGCAGCTGACCGCCGATGCGCGAAAGAGCCCTCACCCCGGCCCTCTCCCGCAGGCGGGAGAGGGAGCTAGCCAGCGGGAGGTGCGGGCATGATCGACGCACTCTACGGATTCGGCAACGGCCTGATCGCCGCGCCCTGGTGGACGGCCGCGGGCTGGCCTGTCGTGTGGGCGCTGATCAAGATCATCGCCGTGGTGCTGCCCCTCATGGGCGCGGTGGCCTACCTGACGCTGTGGGAGCGCAAGGCCATCGGCTTCACGCAGATCCGTCCCGGTCCCAACCGCGTCGGCCCCTTCGGGCTGCTGACGCCGATCGCCGATGCGGTGAAGCTGCTGACCAAGGAGATCATCCTCCCCACGGTCGCGAACAAGGGCCTGTTCCTGCTCGGCCCGATCATGACCATCATGCCGGCGCTGGCCGCCTGGGTGGTGATCCCCTTCGGGCCCGACGTGGCGCTGGCCAACATCAACGCCGGCCTGCTGTTCCTGATGGCGATCACCTCGCTCGAGGTGTACGGCGTGATCATCGCCGGCTGGGCGTCCAACTCCAAGTACGCCTTCCTGGGCGCGCTGCGCGCCTCGGCGCAGATGGTCAGCTACGAGATCGCCATGGGCTTCTGCCTGGTGGTGGTGCTCATGGTGTCCGGCAGCCTGAACATGACGGAGATCGTGATGCAGCAGTCGCGCGGTTACTTCGCCGACCGCAACATCAACTTCCTGTCCTGGAACTGGCTGCCGCTGCTGCCGATCTTCTTCGTCTACTTCATCTCGGGCCTGGCGGAGACCAACCGCCACCCCTTCGACGTGGTGGAAGGCGAATCCGAGATCGTGGCCGGCCACATGATCGAGTACTCGGGCATGAGCTTCGCCATGTTCTTCCTGGCCGAGTACGCCAACATGTGGCTCGTGTCCATCCTGGCGGTGATCATGTTCCTGGGCGGCTGGCTGCCCCCCATCGACGCGCCGCTGCTGAACTGGATCCCGGGCTGGATCTGGCTGGGCATCAAGACCTTCGTGATGGTCACGATGTTCCTGTGGATCCGCTCGACGTTCCCGCGCTACCGCTACGACCAGATCATGCGCCTGGGCTGGAAGATCTTCATCCCGGTGACGCTCGTGTGGCTGGTGGTGGTCGGCGCGTGGATGCAGACCCCCTACAACATCTTCAAGTAAGGCCATGGCAACCGACACCCTGTCCCGCCCCGGCTTCAACCTGGGCGACTTCCTCCGCAGCTTCATGCTGGTGGAGCTGTTCAAGGGCCTGCGCATCACGGGCAAGTACTTCTTCGCCCGCAAGATCACCGTGCAGTTCCCCGACGAGAAGACCCCGCTGTCGCCGCGCTTCCGCGGCCTGCACGCGCTGCGCCGCTACGAGAACGGCGAGGAACGCTGCATCGCCTGCAAGCTGTGCGAGGCCGTCTGCCCGGCGCTCGCCATCACCATCGAGAGCGAGCAGCGCGACGACGGCACCCGCCGCACCACGCGCTACGACATCGACCTGACCAAGTGCATCTTCTGCGGCTTCTGCGAGGAGAGCTGCCCGGTGGACTCGATCGTCGAGACGCACATCCTGGAATACCACGGCGAGAAGCGCGGCGACCTGTACTTCACCAAGGACATGCTGCTGGCCGTCGGCGACCGCTACGAGGCCGAGATCGCGGCCGCCAAGGCGGCGGACGCCAAGTACCGCTAGGACGCAGGAAACAACAAACATGGACGTCCGGACCGGTCTCTTCTATCTGTTCTCGGTGGTGCTGCTGTTCGCGGCCTTCCGGGTGATCACGGCGCGCAACCCCGTGTACGCGGCGCTGTACCTGGTGCTCACCTTCTTCCAGGCCGCCGGCGTGTGGATGCTGCTGAAGGCGGAGTTCCTGGCCATCGCGCTCGTGCTCGTGTACGTCGGCGCCGTGATGGTGCTGTTTCTGTTCGTCGTGATGATGCTCGACATCGACGTGTCGATGCTGCGCGCCGGCTTCTGGAAGCACTTCCCGCTGGCCGCCACCATCGGCGCGCTGATCGCGCTGGAGATGGCCGCGGTGCTGATGGGCGGCTTCCGGCCGACCGAGGAGCCGCGCGCGCTGCCGGCCGTGGCCGCCGCGGCGCAGGCCGGCACGCAGTTCTCCAACACGCAGGAGCTGGGCCGTCTGCTCTACACCGAGTACCTGTTCCCGCTGGAGATCGCCGCCGTCATCCTGCTGGTGGCCATCGTCGCCGCCATCGCGCTGACGCTGCGCCACCGCAAGGACAGCAAGGCGATCGACCCCTCGCTGGCGGTGCGCGTGAAGGCGCGCGAGCGGCTGCAGATCGTCAAGCTGCCGCCGACGCGCCCCGCCCAGCCCGAACCGGCGCCCGCCGCGGCCGCCGCGGAGACCAAGGCATGATGCTCACCCTCGGACACTTCCTCACGCTGGGCGCGATCCTGTTCGCGCTGTCGGTGGTCGGCATCTTCCTGAACCGCCGCAACCTGATCGTGCTGCTGATGGCCATCGAGCTGATGCTCCTGGCCGTGAACATGAACTTCGTGGCCTTCTCCTACTACCTGGGAGACATGCACGGGCAGGTGTTCGTGTTCTTCATCCTGACGGTCGCGGCCGCCGAGTCGGCCATCGGCCTGGCGATCCTGGTGCTGCTGTTCCGGAACAAAGAGAACATCAACGTCGAAGAACTGAACGCCCTGCGGGGCTGATGCCCGCCGGGCGGGAAAAGAAACGATGGCTACTTCACTGAACGCAGCGACGCTGCTCGCCGTACCGCTCGCGCCCCTCGCGGGCGCGGTGCTGGCCGGCGTCTTCGGCACCACGCTGGGGGGCAACGCGATCGGCCGCCGCCTGTCGCACACCTTCACCATCCTCGGCGTGCTCGTCGCCTTCATCCTGTCGGCGATGACGCTCAAGAGCGTCGCGATCGACGGCGCCCGCTTCAACCAGACGATCTACGAGTGGATGGTCGTCGGCGGCCTGAAGATGGAGGTCGGCTTCCTGGTCGACGGCCTCACGGCGATGATGATGTGCGTGGTGACCTTCGTGTCGCTGATGGTGCACATCTACACCATCGGCTACATGGAGGACGACCCGGGCTACAACCGTTTCTTCGGCTACATCTCGCTCTTCACCTTCTCCATGCTGATGCTGGTGATGAGCAACAACTTCCTGCAGCTGTTCTTCGGCTGGGAAGCGGTGGGCCTGGTCTCCTACCTGCTGATCGGCTTCTGGTTCACCAAGCCGACGGCGATCTTCGCCAACCTGAAGGCCTTCATGGTCAACCGGGTCGGCGACTTCGGCTTCATCCTGGGCATCGCGCTGCTGGCCGCCTACGCCGGCACGCTGAACTACGGCGAGGCCTTCGCCAAGGCGCCGGAGATCGCGAAGCTCGGCTTCGGCTACGGCACCGACTGGATGCTGATCACCGTGATCTGCATCTGCCTGTTCGTCGGCGCCATGGGCAAGAGCGCGCAGTTCCCGCTGCACGTGTGGCTGCCCGACTCGATGGAAGGCCCCACGCCCATCTCCGCGCTGATCCACGCCGCCACCATGGTGACGGCCGGCATCTTCATGGTCGCGCGGATGTCGCCCCTGTTCGAGCTGTCGGACACCGCGCTGTCCGTCGTGCTGGTGATCGGCGCCATCACGGCGCTGTTCATGGGCTTCCTGGGCATCATCCAGAACGACATCAAGCGCGTCGTCGCCTACTCCACGCTCTCGCAGCTGGGGTACATGACCGTGGCGCTCGGCGCCTCGGCGTACTCGGTGGCGGTGTTCCACCTGATGACGCACGCGTTCTTCAAGGCGCTGCTGTTCCTCGCGGCCGGCTCCGTGATCATCGCGGTGCACCACAACCAGGACATCCGCTGGATGGGGGGCCTGCGCAAGTACATGCCGATCACCTGGATCACCACGCTGATCGGCTCGCTCGCGCTGATCGGCACGCCGCTCTTCGCCGGCTTCTACTCGAAGGACAGCATCATCGAGGCGGTGCACCTGTCGCACCTGCCGGGCGCCGGCTTCGCCTACTTCGCCGTGATGGCGGGCGTGTTCGTCACGGCCTTCTACTCGTTCCGCATGTACTTCCTGGTCTTCCACGGCCAGGAACGCTACGACCAGAACCCGGAAGCCCACGGCCACCACTACTCCGACGAGGAGCCGGACGTGCAGGGCCATGCGGTGCACAAGGACGACCACGGCCACGGCCATGGCCACGACGAGAAGCCGCACGAGACCCCCTGGGTGGTGACGGTGCCGCTGGTGCTGTTGGCGATCCCCTCGGTGGTGATCGGCTTCCTGACCATCCAGCCCATGCTGTACGGCGAGTTCTTCAAGGATGCGATCTTCGTCGACCTCGAGAAGCACCCCGCGCTGGAGGAGATGGCGAAGGAATTCCACGGCCCGGTGCAGATGGCGCTGCACGGCCTGACCACCCCCGTGTTCTGGCTCGCGCTCACCGGCGTGGTGCTCGCGTGGTTCTTCTACATGAAGCGGCCCGACATCCCGGCGGCCCTGCAGAAGCGCTTCGGCTTCCTGTACACGCTGCTGGACAACAAGTACTACATGGACTGGTTCAACGAGAACGTGATCGCCCGCGCGGCGCGCGGGCTCGGCCGCGGCCTGTGGAAGGGCGGCGACCAGGGCGTGATCGAGGGCGTCTTCGTCAACGGCAGCGCCCGCGCGGTGGGCTGGTTCGCCGGCATCGTGCGCTGGGTGCAGTCCGGCTACATCTACCACTACGCGTTCGCGATGCTGCTGGGCGTGGTGGTGCTCATGACGTACTTCGTCAGCTGGCCCATGATCAGCGAGTGGCTGCAGAAGTAGGGGAACAAGAACAATGAAGATGGGACTCCTCAGCCTGGCGATCTGGATGCCGATCGTCTTCGGCACCATCCTGCTGGCCATGGGCCGCGACGACCAGGCGCGCGCGGTGCGCTGGATCGCCCTCGTCGGCGCGCTCGCCAGCTTCCTGGTGACGCTGCCCCTGTACGCGCAGTTCGACACCGGCACCTCCGCGATGCAGTTCGTGGAGCAGGTGAGCTGGATCGACCGGTTCAACATCAGCTACCACCTGGGCCTGGACGGCATCTCGTTCTGGTTCGTGCTGCTCACCGCCTTCATCACCGTGATCGTCGTGATCGCCGGCTGGGAGGTGATCACCGAGCGCGTGAACCAGTACTACGGCGCCTTCCTGATCCTCTCGGGCTTCATGATCGGCGTGTTCTGCGCGCTCGACGCCGTGCTGTTCTACGTGTTCTTCGAGGCCACGCTGATCCCGATGTACCTGATCATCGGCATCTGGGGCGGCCCGAACCGGATCTACGCGGCCTTCAAGTTCTTCCTGTACACGCTGCTCGGCTCGCTGCTGATGCTGGTCGCGCTGGTCTACCTGTACACCAAGTCCGGCGGCAGCTTCGACATCCTGACTTGGCACAAGCTGCCGCTGTCCTCGCTGGCGCAGACGCTGCTGTTCTTCGGCTTCTTCGCCGCCTTCGCGGTGAAGGTCCCGATGTTCCCGGTGCACACCTGGCTGCCGGACGTGCACGTCGAAGCGCCCACGGGCGGCTCCGCCGTGCTGGCCGCGATCATGCTGAAACTGGGCGCCTACGGCTTCCTGCGCTTCTCCATGCCGATCGCCCCCGACGCCTCGCGCGAATGGGCCTGGCTCATCATCGCGCTGTCGCTGATCGCCGTGATCTACGTGGGCCTGGTGGCGATGGTGCAGACGGACATGAAGAAGCTGGTGGCGTATTCCTCCGTCGCCCACATGGGCTTCGTCACCCTGGGCTTCTTCATCTTCAACGACCTCGGCGTGGCCGGCGGCGTGGTGCAGATGATCGCCCACGGCTTCGTGTCGGCCGCCATGTTCCTGTGCATCGGCGTGCTGTACGACCGCGTGCACTCGCGCCAGATCGCCGACTACGGCGGCGTGATCAACTCCATGCCGACCTTCACCGCGTTCGTGGTGCTGTTCGCCATGGCCAACTGCGGCCTGCCCGCCACCGCCGGCTTCGTCGGCGAATGGATGGTGATCCTCGCCTCGGTGCGCGAGAACTTCTGGATCGGCCTGCTGGCCGCCATCGCCCTGATCCTGGGCGCGGCCTACACGCTGTGGATGGTCAAGCGCGTCTACTTCGGCCCGGTGGGCAACGACAAGGTGAAGGCCATGGCCGACATCAACGCCCGCGAGTTCCTGATGCTGGGCCTGCTGGCGGTCGCCGTGCTGTACATGGGCATCCACCCGAAACCCTTCACCGACGTGATGAACGCCTCGGTGGCCGACTTCCTGAAGCACGTCGCGGCTTCCAAGCTCTGACGACGGCCGGGAGAACAAGCACATGATCGATTCCACGAGTCTCGCGGTCGTCGCGCCCGAAATCCTGCTGCTGGTGATGACCTGCGTCGTCGCCCTGGTGGACCTGGGCGTGAAGAGCCGCCTGCGCAACGTCACCTACTGGCTGACCCTCCTGACGATGGCCGCCGTCGCCTGGATGACCGGCGACCTCGCGGCGCAGGGCGACACCACCTACGGCTTCAACCGCATGGTCGTCAGCGACGCCATGGGCAACTGGCTCAAGTGCTTCGCGTCGATCGCGATGATGGCCTGCCTGGTGTACGGCCGCCCCTACGCCGGCGACCGCGGCATGCTGCGCGGCGGCGAGCTGTTCACGCTGTCGCTGTTCGCGCTGCTGGGCATGTTCGTCATGATGTCGGGCAACAACTTCCTGGTCCTGTACCTGGGCCTGGAGCTGATGTCCCTCTCCAGCTTCGCGCTGGTCGCCCTGCGCCGCGACAACGCCGTCGCGACCGAGGCGGCGATGAAGTACTTCGTGCTGAGCGCCATGGCCTCGGGCTTCCTGCTGTACGGCATGTCGATGCTGTACGGCGCCACGGGCTCGCTGGACGTCGGCACGGTGTTCAAGGTGATCGCCACCGGCCAGGTGAAGCACGCCGTGCTGGTGTTCGGCCTGGTCTTCATCGTCGCCGGCCTCGCGTTCAAGCTGGGCGCCGCGCCCTTCCACATGTGGATCCCGGACGTCTACCAGGGCGCGCCGACCGTCATCATGGTGATCATCGGCACGGCGCCCGACCTCGCGGCGTTCGCGATCGCGATCCGCCTGCTGGTGGAAGGCATGCTGCCGCTGGCGATCGACTGGCAGCAGATGCTCGTCGTGCTGGCCGTGGGCTCGCTGCTGATCGGCAACCTGGCCGCCATCGCGCAGACCAACCTCAAGCGCATGCTGGCCTATTCGACGATCGGCCAGATGGGCTTCGTGGTGCTGGGCCTGCTGTCCGGCGTGGTCGCCGGCGACCCGGCGTTCACCCGCAACGCCTACAGCTCCGCGATGTTCTACATGGTGACCTACGTGCTGACCTTCATGGCCGCCGTGGGCGTCATCCTCCTGCTGGCGCGCGAGGGCTTCGAGAGCGAGGAGATCGCCGACTTCGCCGGCCTGAACCAGCGCAGCCCGCTGTACGCCGGCATCATGGCGATCTGCCTGTTCTCGCTCACGGGCATCCCGCCGCTGGTGGGTTTCTACGCCAAGCTGGCGGTGCTGCAGGCCCTGGTGGTCTCGGGCACGCCTTTCTACGTGGGCCTCGCCGTGTTCGCGGTGCTCATGTCGCTGGTGGCCGCCTTCTACTACATCCGCGTGGTGAAGGTGATGTACTTCGACGAGCCGATCACGGCCACCACCGTCACGGCCCCGGCCGACGTGCGCGTGGTGCTCACGATCAACGGCGCGCTGGTGCTGGTGCTGGGCATCCTGCCGGGGGGCCTGATGACGCTCTGCGCCCAGGCCATCGTGAAGATGCTCGGGTCGTGAACCAGACCGGCGCCATCTGGCTGGTGCTCGTGCTGGCCTTCGTGGCCGCCAACCTGCCGTTCCTGACCCAGCGCGTCCTGGGCATCGTGCCGCTCGCGGGCGGCAAGAGCCTGGGCGTGCGGCTGGCGGAACTGGTGTTCCTGTACTTCGTGGTCGGCGGCATCGGGATGCTGCTGGAGAAGCGCGCGGGCCAGATCGCGCCCCAGGGCTGGGAGTTCTACGCCATCACCGGCGCGCTGTTCCTCACCTTCGCCTTCCCCGGCTTCGTCTGGCGGTATCTCTACAAGCCGAGGCACTGACATGCAGGACGACGCGCACCTGAGGGAGCACACCACCGCCCGCGAGGAGCTGCTCAAGGGGCACTTCCTGCACATCGTGCGCGAGACGGTGCGCCTGCCCGACGGCGGATCGGCGTTCCGTGAATACGTGCTGCACCCCGGCGCCGTGGCCATCGTGCCGCTCACGGACGACGGCCGCATCGTGCTCGAGCGGCAGTACCGCCATCCGACGCGGCAGGTGATGATCGAGATCCCGGCCGGCAAGCTGGACGCCGGCGAGGACGTCCTGGCCTGCGGCCAGCGCGAGCTGCTGGAGGAGACCGGCTACGTGGCCCGCGAGTGGGCCTACGCCTTCACGATGTACCCCACGGTCGCCTACTCCGACGAGGCGATCCAGATCTGGTTCGCGCGCGGGCTGGAGCACCGCGGCAGGCAGCTGGACGCCGGCGAGTTCCTGGACGTGTTCACGGCCACGCCCGAGGAGTTCCTGGGCTGGTGCCGGGACGGCCGGATCGTCGACTCCAAGACCCTGGCCGCCGCCGCCTGGGTGCAGAACGTGCTGGCGGGGACTTGGAAACTGGACTGGCAGGCCTTACCTTCCACCCCATGAAGGTCCTCAACCTCCAGTGCAGCCAGGCCCACGGCTTCGAGGGCTGGTTCGGTTCCGAAGAAGACTTCCAGGACCAGCTCGCCCGCGGGCTGGTGGAATGCCCCGTGTGCGGCGACGTGGAGGTGGGCAAGCTGCCCAGCGCCCCGCGCCTGAACCTGGGTGCCTCCGACCCCGCCCGGCCGGGCAAGCAGGAGGTGATGGCCACGCCCGACGCGCAGCTGCAGGCCGCGTGGATGAAGATGGTGCGCCAGGTCCTGGCCAACACCGAGGACGTCGGCGAGCGTTTCGCCGAGGAAGCCCGCAAGATCCACTACGGCGAATCCGAGGAACGCGGCATCCGCGGCCAGGCCTCCCGAGAGGAAACCCAGGCGCTCCTCGAAGAGGGGATCGGCGTGCTGCCGCTGCCGATCCCGAAGGGGCTCAAGGGGCCGCTGCAGTAGGCGAGGTCGCGCGGCGCGAAGAATTGGAACGCAGAGGGCGCAGAGGTTACGCAGAAGACGCAGAGGAACAGCCATAAAAAATGGTCTTCTCTGCGCTCTCTGCGTAACCTCTGCGTCCTCTGCGTTCTTCATCTCACCGAGGCACGCACCTTCAAGTCATGAACTGCAGCGCCGCCAGCCGCGCATAGACGCCGCCTTGCGCCATCAGTTCCTCGTGCCTGCCCGATTCGACGATCCGGCCGTGGTCCAGGACCACGATGCGGTCGGCTTGCTGGATGGTGGCGAGGCGGTGGGCGATGACCAGCGTCGTGCGGTCGCGCATCGCCGACGCGAGCGCCGCCTGCACCATGCGTTCGCTCTCGGCGTCCAGGGCGCTGGTAGCTTCGTCCAGCAGCAGCAGCGGCGGATTCTTCAGCATCGCGCGCGCGATCGCGATGCGCTGGCGCTGGCCGCCCGAGAGGCGCACGCCGCGTTCGCCGAGGAAGGTGTCGTAACCCTCGGGCAGGGCGCGGATGAATCCGTCCGCGAAGGCGCCGCGGGCGGCCGCGTGCACTTCGGCGTCGCTCGCGCCGGGCCGCCCGTAGCGGATGTTCTCCAGCGCCGAGGCCGAGAAGATCACCGGCTCCTGCGGCACCAGCCCGATGCGCTCGCGCAGGTCCTGCAGGCGCAGGGCGCGCACCGGCGCACCGTCGATCGCGATCTCGCCCTGCTGGGGGTCGTAGAAGCGCAGCAGCAGCTGGAACACCGTCGTCTTGCCGGCGCCGCTGGGGCCCACCAGCGCGACCGTCTCGCCCGGCGCGACTTCCAGCGCGAAGTCCGCCAGCGCCGGCGTCGCCGGACGCGAGGGATAGTGGAAGCGCAGGTTCGCGATGCGCACGCTGCTGCCCGCGCGCGGCGCCGGCGGCGAGAGCGGCTGCTCGGGCGAGGTCACCGGCGAGCGGCTCGCCAGCAGCTCCATCAGGCGCTCCGTCGCGCCGGCGGCGCGCAGCAGGTCGCCGTAGACCTCGCCCAGCACCGCGATCGCGCCGGCGAAGATCGCGACGTAGAGCGCCGCCTGCCCCAGCTGGCCGGCGCTCAGGTCGCCGCGCAGCACCGCCTGCGTCCCCTCGTAGAGGCCCCACAGCATCAGTCCGGCGTTGGCGATGATCACGAAGGCGACGAGTGCGGCGCGGGCCCGCGTGCGGCGGATGCCGGTGGCGAAGGCGCCCTCGGTCGCCGCGCGGAAGCGCTGCGCCTCGCGCTCCTCCGCCGCGTAGCTCTGCACGACGGGAATCGCGTTGAGCACCTCCGCGGCGATCGCGCTGGAATCGGCGACGCGGTCCTGGCTCGCGCGCGAGAGGCGGCGCACGCGCCGGCCGAAGGCCATCGCCGGCAGGATGACCAGCAGCACCACCAGCAGCACCTGCGTCATCACGTAGGGGTGCGTGATCACCAGCATCGCGAGCGCGCCGACGCCCATGACGAGGTTGCGCAATCCCAGCGAGAAGGAGGAGCCGACGACGGTCTGCACCAGCGTCGTGTCGGTGGTCAGGCGCGACAGCACCTCGCCGGTCTGCGTGTGCTCGAAGAAGGCCGGGCTCTGCTGCAGCACGTGGGCATAGACGGCGCTGCGCAGGTCGGCCGTGACGCGTTCGCCCAGCCAGCTCACCATGTAGAAGCGGCCGGCGGAGAACAGGCCCAGGCCCACCGCGACGCCGAACAGCATCAGGAAGTGGCTGCGCAGCGCGACGAGCCGCGTGCCGGGATCGGCGGCGATGCCGCGGTCGATCATCGTGCGCAGCGCGACCGGGAACACCAGCATCGCCGCCGCCGCCAGCAGCAGGAACAGTCCCGCCAGCAGGATGCGCCCGCGGTACGGCTGAAGGAAGGGCAGCAGGCCGGACAACGAGCGGGGCGTGCGGGAGGCGGCGGGCATCGCGGCAGTGTAGAGCCGTGCCGGATTGCCTCTGTCGCGGGGACGGGAATCGGCGCCGGACACCCGCCGCGGCAGTACAGTGGAGGAAGTCATGCCCCCTCACCGCAGTACCAAGAAAACACGTCCGCAAGACCTCGAGCGCCCCTGGGTGCCGGGCGACCCCATTCCCGCGCCGGAAGCCGTCTTCCGGGACGGCGATTCCGGCTGGGCCTTGTGGACCGAAGTCTCGCAGCAGCACGAGCGGCGCTTCGCCAAGACGGCGCCGATGCCGCACCTGCCCGCCCGCGGCGGCGAGCCCGCGTGGGCGCCGACGCAGCCGTCCGCGGGCCGCGGGCTTTCGCCGCGCAAGCCGCCTGCCGCGGCCGACAAGCAGGCGCTCTTCACGCTCGAGACCGCGATGCTGCTCGCCCGGCGCAACAACCGCGTCTGTCCGCGCCCGCAGCGCTGGGACGCCCTCGTGGCGCTGCTGCCCGCGCGCAAGACCTTGCGCGGCACCGCGCAGCCGCCAGCGCCGCCGACCGGGGCCGCGTGGGCCGTCACGCCTTCGCTCACCAAGCGGCTGTGCTTCCGCGAGCACATCGAATGGGCCGAACGCGGCGGCGTGCTCGAAGACGTGATGGCCTTCATGCAGTCCATGGCCGAGGAGGAATGGCTGCACATGGGCGAGGACTGAGCCCCCGACGTCGGGGCCGCGGCCTAGAATGGGACGAGCCCAAGGAGCAGCCATGAGCGACCAGAGCATCCTCGACCACATCTCGCGCTTGATCGAAGAGGAACACCAGCTGCGGGACGGCAGCGCCTCGGCGGAAACCAAGGCGCAGCGCCTGAAGCACGTGGAGGAGCAGCTGGACCAGTGCTGGGACCTGCTGCGCCAGCGCCGCGCCCGCCGCGAGTTCGGCCAGGACCCGGACGCCGCGCAGCCGCGCGACATCGGCACGGTCGAGCACTACCAGGGCTAGGCCATGCCCAACCCCCGCAACCGCCTGAAGCTCACCGGCGACACGCGCCTGCCCGACGTGGGCGACGTGGGCGACGAGGTCGAGCTCATCGAGGAAGAAGTCGTGGTGGTCGAGGTCGCGACGCCGCAGGAAGAAAGCGCCGCGATGGCGCCCATGCGCGAACGCACGCGACGCCGCGGCATGCTCGATGCGGCGCGCGACCAGGTGCGCGCGAAACCCGTGGCGGCGCTGACGGGCGCGTTCTTGCTGGGACTGCTGCTCGCGCGGATCTAGCGCTTTTTCAGATGCCGAGGTAGCGCGTCCAGATCGCGCGGTCCGCATCCAGCTCCGCCGACGTCCCGCGCCACGCGACGCGGCCCTTTTCCAGGATCACGTGCCGGTCGGCCAGGCGCACGAGCCGCTGCACGTACTTGTCGACCACCAGCATCGAGTGGCCCGCCGCGCGCAGCACGCCGAGCGTGCGCCAGATCTCCTCGCGCACCAGCGGTGCGAGGCCTTCGGTCGCCTCGTCGAGCACCAGCAGCTTGGGGTTCGTCACCAGCGCCCGCGCCATCGCGAGCATCTGCTGCTCGCCGCCGGAGAGCTGGTGGCCCATGTGGCCGCGCCGTTCGGCCAGGCGCGGGAAGAGTTCGAACAGCCTGGCGGGCGTCCACGGGCCCGGCCGCGCGAAGGCGCCCAGGTGCTCCTCCACCGTGAGGTTGGGAAACACCTGCCGGCCCTCCGGCACCAGCGCGATGCCGCGGCGCGCGACCTGGTGCGCGGCCAGGCCCGCGAGCGGACGGCCCAGGAAATGCACGCTGCCCGAGGACAGGGGCAGCAGGCCCATGACCGTGCGCACGAGCGTCGTCTTGCCCATGCCGTTGCGACCGAGCAGGCCGACGATCTCGCCGGGTGCGATATCCAGCTCCGCGTCGAACAGGACCTGGCTGCCGCCGTAGCCGGCGCACAGTCCGCGCACGGAAAGCAGCGCGCTCACGGCACCTCCTCCGTCTCGCCCAGGTAGGCGGCGATCACGCCCGGGTCCTGCCGCACCTGCGCCGGCGTGCCGCTCGCGATCAGCGCGCCGCCCACCAGCACGCTCACGCGGTCGGCGAGGCGGAACACCGCGTCGACGTCGTGCTCGATCAGCAGCACGGCGCAGCGGCCCCGCAGCGCCGCGATGCGCTGCGACATCGCCTCGGACTCCTGCGCGCCGAGTCCCGCGAGCGGTTCGTCCAGCAGCACCAGGCGCGGCTCGCTCGCGAGCGCGAGCGCGACCTCCAGCGCGCGCCGCTCGCCGTGCGAGAGCGCTTCAATGCCGGCCGGCGCACGCGCCGCGAGTCCCATCCGCTCGAGCACCTCGCCACCGGCCGCGCCGCGGCGCCCCGCCGCATGCAGCGCGAACGCCACGTGTTCGGCCACCGTCAGGCTGCGGAACAGCCGCGTCACCTGGAAGGAGCGCACCAGCCCCAGCCGCGCGCGGCGATGCACGCTCAGGTGCGTGATGTCGCGGCCGGCGAAGTGCACGCTGCCCGCGTCGCTGCGCAGTTCCCCGGCGAGCTGCGCCACCAGGGTCGTCTTGCCGGCGCCGTTGGGGCCGATGAGCGCGTGGATCTCCCCCTCGCGCACGTCCAGGTCCACGCCGTCTGTGACGACGAGACCGCCGAAGCGCTTGCGCAGCCCGCGCACCTGCAGCAGCGCCTCGGTCATGCGCGCCTCCATGCAACGGGCCAGAGCCCGGCCAGGCCCTGCCGCGCGAACAGCACGACGGCCAGCAGCACCCATCCGACCCAGAAGCCCCAGTAGGGCGTGTACGCCGCCAGCACTTCCTGCAACAGCAGCAGCACCGCCGCGCCGGCGACGCCGCCCCACAGCGTGCCCGCGCCGCCCAGCACCACCATCACGAGCAGCGTGCCCGAGGCCGTCCAGTGCAGGCCGTGCGGGCTGACATAGCCCTGCAGGTTCATGTTCAGCGCGCCGGCGATACCGCCCACGATGCCCGCCACGACGAAGATCGCCAGCTTCCAGCGGAAGACCGGCAGACCCAGGGCCTCGGCCCGCACCTCGTCGTCGCGCAGCGCCCGCACGGCCCGGCCCGCGCGCGAGCCGGAAAAGCGCGCCAGCGCCAGCAGCGCGGCGGCCAGCAGCGCCAGGCAGACGAAGTAGAGCGTGAGGTCGTCGCGCAGGTCGCCGCCGAAGGGCAGCAGCACGCGCGCGCGCACCCGCAGGCCTTCGTCGCCGCCGTAGGCCTTCATGGAGTTGGCCAGGTAGAACAGCATCTGCGCGAAGGCGAGCGTGATCATGATGAAGTACACGCCGCGCGTGCGCAGCGAGATCGCGCCGATCACCAGTGCCGCGAGGCCGGTGACCGCGACCACGGCCAGCAGGTGCACGCCCGCGCCCTGCAGCCCTTTGGCGAGCAGCACGCCGCTCACGTAGCTCCCCAGGCCGACGAAGGCCGCATGCCCCAGCGACACCATGCCCGCGTAGCCGAGCAGCAGGTTGAGGCTGGTCGCCGCGATCGCGAACACCAGCACGCGCGTCGCGAGCCCCAGGTAGAAGTCGGCGCCTGCCAGGCGCAGGATCCAGGGCAGCGCGAGCGCGGCGGCCAGGGCGGCGACGGCGGCGACGCGGCCCGCCCTCATCGGCCCCGCACTGGCAAGAGGCCCTGCGGCCGCCAGACCAGCACGGCGGCCATCAGCACGTACACGGCCACGGAGGCGAGCGCCGGGCCCGCGGCGCTGGCCCACTGCGGCGGCAGCGCCTCGCGCAGCACCTGCTGCAAGGCGGTGCGCCCCAGCGTGTCCACCACGCCCACCAGCAGCGCGCCGGCCAGGGCGCCGCGGATCGAACCGACGCCGCCGATCACGACCACCACGAAGGCGGGGATCAGGATGTTCTCGCCCATGCCCACCTGGACGGCCAGCAACGGGCCGAGCAGGGCGCCTGCCACAGCGCACAGCGCCGCGCCGAGGCCGAACACCGCCGTGAACAGCCGCGGCACGTTCACGCCCATGGCGCTGCTCATCTCGCGGTTGGACGCGCCGGCGCGCACCAGCGCGCCCAGCTTCGTCTTCTGCACCAGCAGGTACAGGAGGGCCGCGAGCTGCAGGCCCACGGCGATGATCAGCAGGCGCCAGGCCGGGTACTGCAGTCCGAGCGGCAACGCCACCGGGCCGGACAGCGCCTCGGGAGCGGACAGCGGCCGGTCGGTGCCGAACACCATCTTCACGGCGTCGTTCAGGATCAGGATCAGCGCGAAGGTCGCGAGCACCTGCGAAAGGTGGTCGCGCGCGTAGAGCGTGCGCAGCAGGCTGGTCTCCAGCAGCATCGCGAACACGGCCGTGAGCACGATGGCCCCGGCGACGCCCAGCCAGAAGGACCCGGCCAGCGGCACCAGCCAGGCGGCGAAGAACGCGCCCACCATGTACAGCGAGCCGTGCGCCAGGTTGATCATGTCCATCACGCCGAACACGATGGTCAGGCCCGCCGCCAGCAGGAAGAGCATCAACCCGTATTGCAGGCCGTTCAGGGCCTGCTCGAACAGCAGGACCCCGCTCACTTCATGGGGCACTGCTGCACGTAGGCGTCACCGTGGGCCTTCAGGATCGGTTCGCTGAAGGACTTGTTGACGAGGCCGCCGTGCCCGTCGCTGCCGACGGTGCGCACGTAGTAGTTCTGGATCGGGTACTGGTTGGTGTTGAACTTGAAGGGGCCGCGCACGGACTCGAAGCGCGCCGCCTTCAGCGCCTTGCGCAAGGCTTCCTTGTCCTCGATCCTGCCCTTCACGTCGCGCACGGCGGCGTCGATCAGCAGCGCCGTGTCGTAGCCCTGCGAGGCATAGACCGTGGGCACGCGCTTGTATTCCTTCTCGAACTCGGCGACGAACTTGCGGTTGGCCGCGTTGTCCAGGTCGGGCGACCAGTGCGCCGTGTTGAACAGGCCGGCCATGGGCGTGCCGACGGCGCGGATCACGTCCTGGTCGGCGCTGAAGCCGGGCAGCAGCAGCATCACGTCCTTGCTCAGGCCGGCGCCCACGAACTGCTTGATGAAGTTGATGCCCATGCCGCCGGGCAGGAAGATGTACACGGCCTGCGGCTTGGCGGCCCGGATCTCGGCGAGCTCCGCAGAGTAATCGAGCTGCCCGAGCTTCGTGTAGGTCTCGCCGGCGATCTGGCCCTTGAAGGTGCGCTTGAAGCCGGAGAGCGAGTCCTTGCCGGCCTGGTAGTTCGGCGCGACCAGGTACGCGTTCTTCAGCCCGCGCTGGTTCGCGAATGCGCCCGCCGCCTCGTGGTACGCGTCGTTGGGCCAGCTCGCCGCGAAGAACAGCGGGTTGCAGTCCTTGCCGGCGATGGAGGAGGGCGCCGCGTTCGGGCTGATGTAGACCACGCCGTTGTCGATCGCCTCGGGCAGCGCCGCCAGCATGATGTTGGAGAACACCACGCCGGTCATGAAGTCCACCTTGTCGCGCTTCACGTCGCGCTCGAACAGCTGCCGCCCGACCTCGGGGCTGAACTGGTCGTCGTTGACGATCACGTCGGCCGGCAGGCCGCCCAGCTTGCCGCCGCGCATCTTCACGGCCAGCAGGAAGCCGTCGCGGATGTCGATGCCCAGCGCCGAGGATGGGCCGGACAAGGTGCTGACGAAGCCGACCTTCACGCGCTCGTGCGCCTGCGCGGCGAAGGCGGTGGCAGCCAGGCTGAGGGCGAGGGCGGGTGCGAGCAAGCGGTGCATGGTCGTCTCCTTGGATCAAACCCAGATCTGCAGCACGTAGTCGAACGGGGCCTGGCTGTTGAACAGGTCCACGCGCTGCAGGCGGATGCGCAGCCCCCCGGGCCCGCGCGCCAGCGTGTGCCGGTAGCTGCCGCCGAAATGGCGGATCTCGTCGCGCCGCAGCTCCATCATGTGGAAGCGCGAACGCACGACGATCTCGCGCTGGCTGGCCGACTCGATCGCGACGTGGCTCACCAGGTGGCTGGTCTCCCAGGCCGGCGCCTGCGACCAGGCGTTCGGGTGGCTGATGCGGCCCTTGCGGATCTCCATCATCAGCTTGTCCTCGGCGAAGATCGAGGGCGAACCTTCCCATTCGGTCTGCTGCGGCGTCACCGGCATCCAGTAGACGCCGTCGTCGGCGAAGCAGTCCATCCAGGCCTGCCAGTGCTTGCCGTCGAGCAGCTCGGCCTGGCGATAGAGGAACTGCTCCACTTCGCGCTGAAGGTCGGCGCCGGCCGTGAGCGCCGGCTTGGGGATGGTCTCGATCGCGCGCGGCATTCCGGCCTGCGGCGCCACCGGCGAGTGGTCGGGCGCGACGGCCTGGGCGCCGCTCGCGCGCGCGTCGCTGCCGGCGATCACGACGTCCTGGGCGAGCAGGTGCTCGAAGTCGGGCCCGGCGTTGGGAATGGTGCGGGGTTCGGTCATCGCGGGCTCCTCATTGCGCCATGTACTGCGCCCAGGCGCGGAACTGGTTGCGCATCACCGCCTCGGACGTGCCGTGGTTGGAGTAGGTCACGCCGTCCTCCTCGCGGTCGTCGCCGTACCAGCGGTGGAAGCTCACCCAGTCCAGGCCCTTGGACTGCAGGCCCCACTGCGCCTTGGTCCAGTTCTCCAGGTCGTCGGCGTTGATCATCGTGGCCGGCGAGTTGACGAGGTTGTAGTACCAGAGGCTGCGGCGGTAGATCGCCTCCGGCGCGCCCTTCAGGCGGAAGTGCCAGATCTCCGACAGCGTCTTGTCCGCCGAGATCGGCCGCATGCAGCGCAGCTGCTGCAGCGGGCTCTGCACCGAGAGATAGGGATACACCAGCACGTGGTGGATGCTGCGCGAGAGGTACTCCTCCATCTTCTCCTTGCCGTAGGCCTGCTCCAGCAGCGCCTCGTGCGCCTTGGTGTCGGGGTCCTGTGGGCGCAGGCCCATGTAGGCCTTCAGGATGCCGTGGCCGCGCGGGAAGTTGATGGTCTGCACGTTGTCCCACTGCTCGAAGTTCGACGCGAAGGCCGAGAGGTAGTGGTAGTACAGGGGCGCGGCGCCGCGCTCCGCCTTCAGGCGCTTCTCGACGCGGCCGGCGGCGATGCCGGTGGACTGGTGCGTGACCGAAGGGTGCAGCGCGTCGAGCTGGTTCTCCATGAAGAACTTCCAGTTCGACTGCTGGATCACGCGATGGCAGATGGGAACCACCTCCACTTCGCCGACCGGCGAGCGGTCGCACATGTCGTCGAAGGCGACCTTCGCCTCGCCCAGGAACTCCAGCAGGCTCTCGCCCTCGGGCGCGAGGCTCGCGAAGACGAAGCCGCGGTAGCTGTCCACGCGCGGCGCCTGCTTCATCGAGCAGTCGGGGTTGTCGCGCGTCATGCGCGTGTTCTCGTAGCCCTGCGCGAGCGGGATCGCGCGCACGCGGCCGTCGAGGTGGAAGCTCCACGCGTGGTAGGAGCAGACCAGGGCGCTGCCGGTGTTGCCGCAGCGGTTGCCGGCGACCTGCACGCCGCGGTGCGGGCAGCGGTTGTAGAGCACGCGGATGCTGCCGTCGCCCTGGCGCACCATCAGCATCGGCTGGCGGCCGATGGTCACCGCCCAGTAGTCGCCCGGGGCCTTCACCTGCGACTCGTGGCCGCAGTAGACCCAGGTGCGTTCGAAGATCTTCTCCATCTCCGCGTCGAAGATGGCGGCGTCGGTATAGACGCTGCGGTGCACACGATCGGGTTCGACGAGTTGGTCGACATTCACGGCAGGCCCTCCAGCTGTGGCTCGCAAAAATTCTAGGCAGGGGCGCGTTCGTCCTCCTATTCACGCGGGTCGAATTGCCATAGATTCCGCGAATGTCAGCCTCCATCCGTCCCGGCGAGTTGGTGGAAACCCTCGATCTGCGGCGGCTGCGCCACCTGCGCGCGGCCCTGTCGGAGGGCAGCCTGTCGGGTGCGGCGGAAACGCTGGGCGTATCGCAGCCGGCGCTGAGCTCCAGCATCAAGTCGCTGGAGGTGGACCTGGGCGTGACGCTGCTGGAGCGCCACCGCTTCGGCGTGAAGGGCACGCCCTACGCGGACACCCTGGTCGAGCACTTCAAGCGCGTCGAGGCCGAACTGCACGCCGCGTGGACGCGCGTCGGGCGCCTGCGCCTGGACGGTGCGACCACGCTGCAGGTGGGCTGCGGCCCCTCGGAGGCGATGCGCCTGCTGCCGCTCGCGCTGGAGCACCTGCGGCAGGCGCACCCGCAGCTGCGGGTGAGCGTGGAGTACGGGCTGAACGAGAGGCTGATGCCCATGGTGCGGCACGGCGAGATCGAATGCGCGCTCTCCTCGATCCCGAGCAGCACGATGCTGCCGGAGCTGAGCCACCAGGCGCTGTACGTGGACCAGGCCGTGGTGATCGCCCGGCCGGAGCATCCGCTCGCGGGCCGCCGGCGCGTGAGCGCGGCCGACCTGGCCGCCTACCCCTGGGTGCTGGCGCGCCGCTGGGAGCTGGAACGCAAGGCGCTGGACGAACTCTTCGCGCACGCCGGCGTCGAGGCGCCGCGCGCGGCGGTGGAAACCAGTTCGGCGATCCTGATGAAGACGCTGGTGATGCAGGGCGACTTCCTCAGCTTCGTGCCGCTGGAGATGATCCACTGGGAGCACAAGGCCGGGCTGCTGCGCCCGCTGGAGGGCATCGGCTCCGCGTGGGAGCGGCACGTGGGGATCACGACGCGGCGCGATATCGTCGCGAGCGAGGCGATGGTGGCGCTGGAGGAAAGCCTGAAAGCGGTGGCGAAGGGCCGCCTTGCCGTTCAGGCCCGCGCCACCACCACGTGCGCCTGAATCCGCCCCTCGATCGGCCCGGGACCGAAGCGCCGCTCCAGCGCCTGCGTGCCGGCGTCCAGCGCCCGCGCCAGCGCGTCCGGCCCCTGCGCCTCGATCTCCGCCAGCCACGGCGAGCCCTGGCAATAGGCGATCACCGCGTCGCGCGGCGACTCCACGCGACTGCGCGCGCTGAGGGTGGCGATCTCCGGCGGCTTGAAGCCGCCGCGCGCCAGGTCCTGCACGATGGACGCCTTGTCGTGGTAGCCGTGCGGCCCGCGGCGCATGAAGCGCGGCGGGGCCTGCGGGAACAGCGCGTCGAGGGCCTGGCTCACGGTGAGGACGAATTCGTTTTCCTCGATGCGGTCCCACACGTTGAAGAGGAAGGCGCCGCCGGGCCGCAGCACGCGCTTCGCTTCCGAGAAGGCGCGGGGCTTGTCGGGGAAGAACATCACGCCGAACTGGCAAGCCACGACGTCGAAGCTGCGGTCGTCGAAGGGCAGCTCCATCGCATCGGCCTGGCGCCATGTGACGGGACGCGCCGTGCCGACGCTGGCTGCCTGTTCCAGCATGGGCGGGTTCAGGTCGGTGGCGGTGATCGCGACTTCCGCCGGAAGCTCGCGCGCCAGGTGGCGCGTCACCACGCCCGTGCCGGCCGCCGTCTCCAGCACGGCCGCCGGCTCCAGCGCCTTCACGCGGCGCGCGAGGTCGGCGGCGTAGGGCTCGAAGATGAGCGGGACGAAATAGCGGTCGTAGACCTGCGGGATGGCGCCCGCGAACTTGCGGTCGGCGGCGGACGGGTTCATCGCGCCGCGGGCCTACTTCGCCGGCTTCTTCGACCGGCGCGCGGCCTCCACCGCCGCGGCCTTCTCCGCATGCTTCTCGGCGCGCGACATGCGCGCCTTCGGCTTCTTCGTTTCCCTGGCCTGCCGCTCTTCCTTCGTCGCCTTCGGCTTGTCCTTGGGCTGCGGGTGGTGCGTGCGCACCAGCCGGTCGAGCGCGGTCGGACGCGGCTGCGCGGCCTGGGCCTGGCGCTTCTCGCGCTCTTCCTTGAGCATGCGGCGCTCCTCGGCCAGCGCCTGTTCGGCTTCCGACGGCTCCTGGGCCGCCTCGCCGCCCTCGCGGCGCATCCTGGCGCGATGCAGTTCCTGGCCGTTCTTCGAGATCCGCTTTGTCAGCGATGCGGTGCGTATCGGCATGTCGGGCTCCTGGTCATGTGCGCTAGTCGATCACCACGCGCGGGAAGTAGTACGACACCACCCAGTTGGGCACGTCGACGATGGAACTGATGCGCAGGTCGGCGCAGACGCTGCACAGCATGTACGCGTCGACCGGCTGGTAGCCGTAGCGCCGGCTGAGCAGCTCGACCATCTCGGAGACGGCGATGCGCGCGCCCTCCATCAGGTCGGGGCCGATGCCGGTGGTGACCTCGTAGCCCCTTCGGTCGAAGTGGTTCGTCACCGGGCCGGGCACCACGTAGCGCGGCATGCGCAGGCGCGCGTTCTTCACCAGCTCGAACTTCAGCACGACGTCGATCGGGCTTTCGATCGCGGTGCCGCAGACCTCGCCGTCGCCCTGCGCCGCGTGCGTGTCGCCCACCGAGAAGAGGGCGCCCGGCACCTCGATGGGCAGGTACAGCTCGGCGCCCTCGGCGATGTCGCGGGCATCCATGTTGCCGCCCACGTTGCGCGGCGGAATGATGCTGTGCGGCCCGGGCGCGGCGGGGGCAACTCCGATCGTTCCCGTGAACGGCCGCAGCGGCACGCGCCCGCCCGGCCCGTACATCGCGGGGGTCAGGGCCGGGTCGTAGTTCCAGTGGTGCAGGCGCGCATTGGGGAACTGGTCGGCCAGCAGGCCGAAGCCGGGGATGTTGCCCGTCCAGCCCCAGCCCGAGGGCCGCAGCGACAGCACCGTCACCTTCAGCGCATCGCCCGGCTCGGCGCCGTCGATGTACACCGGGCCGGTGACCGGATTGACGCGCGCGAGGTCGAGCCGCTCGAGGTCCGCCTCGGTCGACTCGCGCGTGAGCTGCCCCGACGATGCATCGACCGTCTGGAACTCCACCGTCTCGCCCGGCGCGATGCGCAGGCAGGGCGCGAACGCGTTGTTCCAGCCGTGGTGGATGTGGTCCTTGTGGATGGTGTGGCCGGCCAGGGTGCCCATGGCGTGCTCCTTCAGACGGCCACGGTGAGCGCGCCGTCGATCACCAGGTTGGCGCCGGAGATGCGGCTGGCCGCGGGGCTCGCGATGAACACCACCCCGTTGGCCACCTCCTGCGGCGTGCCGAAGCGGTGCGTCGGGTTGACGTCCAGCGTGGACGCGAACAGGTCGGGCATGTTCTTCTCGATGTTCTGCCAGATGCCGCCGTCGAAGTAGGTGTTGCCCGGCGAGACGCAGTTGACGCGGATGCCTTGCCCCACGAGCTTGCGGCTGAGGCCCTTGGCGTAGTGGATCAGCGCCGCCTTGGTGGCGCCGTACGAGCCCGCGGCGAAGTCGACCTCGAAGCCCGAGACGCTGGAGATGAGCACGATGGACGCGCTGTCCGACTTCTCGAGCCAGGGCACCGCCGCCGCCACCGCGTTGACGGTGTGCATCATGTCGGTCGCGAAGGACTTCGCCCAGCTCTCGGGCGTGTCGCCGACGGCCAGCGCGCTGACGTTGCACACCAGCGCATCGATGCCGCCCAGCGCCTCGGCGCTGGCCTTCACCCAGCCCTGCAAGGCCTCGGCGTCGCTCACGTCGATCGCGCGGCCGAAGGCCGCCACGCCCCGCTTCTTCAGCGCCGCCACCGTCATCTCGACGTCGACGTGGTTGCGCGCGCAGATCGAGATGCCCGCGCCCTCGTCGGCGAAGGTATCGGCGATGGCCCGGCCGATGCCCTTGGTGCCGCCCGTGACGAGTGCCCGCTTGCCCTTGAGTCCGAGGTCCATGGCTGTCTCCTTGGGTCTGCGGGTTTTGCGCCTGTGCCGGCGCGATGTCAAGGTCGCGGCCGCCGCGGGCTTCCTGTAGAGCAGGGCGTCCGATGGCCGGGCCCCGCCCCACTAAACTACGCCGCCAAGAACAGGACCATGACCCCAGACCCGATCGCCACTTCGCCCGCTCCCCGCCGCCAGGCTGCCGCACGCAAGCCGCCGCGGCCCGTGCATCCCCTCCTGCACAAACTGTTCGAGCTGTACCCGCGCCTGTTCGGCGCGCGCTTCCTGCCGCTCAAGGTGGGCGTCTACGACGACCTGCGGGCGGCGCATCCCGAGGCGCTGCCCGCGGACGAGCTGAAGGACGCGCTGCGCCAGCACACGCGCTCCACCCGCTACATCGAAGCCGTGGCCTCCGGCCTCGCCCGCCACGACCTGCAGGGCCAGCCCGTGGAGCCGGTGGCGCCGGAGCACGTGCACCACGCCATCCTGGAGCTGTACAGGCGCCGCGCCGGCAAGGCGCCGGAGCAGGCACGCCAGCGCGCCGTCGCGCAGCTGGCGGCCGCCGTCGAAGCGTCCGGCCTGAGCCGCGAGGCGTATCGCGAGCGCTTCACCTCGCCCGACGACGACGTGCATGCGATGCTGGAAGAGGCCCTCTCCCTGGTGGCGCAGAAGGCGGCGCGGCGCGAGGCGCTGCAGAACGCCTTCCAGGCCAGCGGCAAGACGGTGGCGGAGTTCGCCGAGATGTACGGGTTGGACCCGGCCGAAGCCGGCAGGCTGCTGGCGTAGTCAGGCCCGGGCGGGACGCACCCGCCCGGCGACCACGCGCACGCCGCTGGGCGCGGCCCGCCAGATGGCGAAGGCCGACAGCAGCGAGCAGCCGATCGCGAACCAGAACGCCAGCGCGTAGCTGCCGGTCTGGTCGTGCACGAAGCCCATGAACCACGGGCCCACGGCGCCGCCCGCCAGCGCGCTCAGCATCAGCGTGCCGAAGATCGGCCCGTAGTGCCGGCCTTCGAAGATCTCGGCCGGGATCGCGCCCACGACGGAGGTGAGGCCGTAGCCGATCGCGCCCTGCGCGATCACCATCGTGTACAGCAGCGGCACGCCCGGGTGCGCCGGCAGCGCCAGCAGCGCGGCGTAGGTGATGCAGAAGCCGAGGTTGCCGATGGCCCAGACGATCTCGCGCCCGATGCGGTCGGAGAGCCAGCCCAGCGCGATCTGCCCCGGCACGCCCGCCAGGCTCACGGCGCCGAGCGCCCAGGCCGCCTCCTGCGCGCCGAAGCCGGTCTCCACGAGGTACTTGGTCTGGTGCACCTGCACCGCGTACCAGGAGAAGAGGGCGGCGAAGTAGGCGACGGCGATCCACCAGAAGCGGGCCGTGCGCATCGCGCGCGGCAGCGTCCAGTCGACCGCGGCCCATGCCGTGTCCACCACGTTGACCCGGCGGGCCTGCGCCGCGGCGTGCGTGTCGGCGTCGCCGTCGGGCGCCAGGCCGATGTCCTGCGGGCGCTGCCGCAGCAGCAGGTTCAGCGGCACGAGCACCACCAGCGCCACCACGCCCAGCAAGGTGCACCCGGCGCGCCAGCCGTGCGCCTCCACGAAGGCCTGCAGCGCCGGCAGCATGACGATGGAGCCGAAGCCCACGCCCGCGAAGGCGACGCTCATCGCGAGGCCGCGGCGCCGCACGAACCAGTTCGGCAGGAACAGGGCCTGCCCCGTGTAGCCGGTGAAGGTCGTGCCCGCGCCGACCAGCATGCCCAGCGTGACGTAGACGTGCCAGGGCTCGCCGGCGAAGGTCGCGAGCAGCAGGCCCGCGGCGGTCGCGGCGATGCCGATCTCCATCACGAAGCGCGGGCCGTGCCGGTCCATGAGCCGCCCCAGCAGCGGGCTCAGCACGGCGGAGACGACGAAGCCGAACGAGAAGGCCCCGGCGGTGACGCCGCGCTCCCATCCGAACTCGTCGAGGATGGGCGGGAACAGCAGCGAGAAGGCCGTGCGCGCGTTGACGCAGATGGCCATCGTGACGAAGACGACGCCGACGACGATCCAGCCGTAGAAGAAGGGCAGGCGGCGGGCGAGGGTTGCGATCATGGGGGCCTCCGGGCCCGCATTGTGCGGGTACGGAGGCCGAGGGGCCGGGCGGCCCCGGCGTCAGGCCGAACGCTTGCCGCCGGCCGTGACGTCGTGCGCGCCGAACACCTGGGCGACGGTGCGGGTCTCGGGCAGCACGTAGACGACCGCTCCCGACTTGCGCACCGTCGGCAGCAGCACGCCGCTGAAGAACTTCGCCGGCAGGTTGATGCAGCCGTTGGAGATGCGGTTGTCGCCCGGGTCCTTGGTCGCCATGCGCTCGGCGCGCCGCTCGCTCGCGGAGACGCTGGCCATCGCATGGATGGAGAGCGCGGCGTCGAAGTCGATCCAGACGACGTCCCTGCCGTGGTTGTCCTTGCCCGGCCGGGCCTCGAAGCGGCCCGCCGGCGTGGTCTTCTCGTGCGCCTTCAGCTGCGACAGCCGCTTGCTGCCCACGCCGGGCGCGGAGTCGTCGCCCACGGCCTTGCCGACCAGCACCGGCGAGGTGCTCCAGAGCCTGCCCCAGCCGTCGAAGACGTACATCTTCGCCGCCTTCTTGTCGATGATCACGAAGGGCCGGCGGCCGCTGTCGTAGGTGTAGGAAACCCAGTTGGCGAGGTGCACGACGTCCTTGCCGGCGCGCACGTTGCGCATGTCGGCGAGCGGACCGTGGGACTTGTCCGTTGACGCGGTCTTGCTGTCGTCGGGCTTCTTCGCATCCGCCTTCTTCTTCGCATCGGCCTTGTCGGCATCGGTTTTCTTCGCGTGCGATGCGTGGGATTTCTTGCTGCTCGCCTTCTGCGACTTCTTCTTCTGCTGTGTCGCGTGCGGCTTCGTGTCCTTTGCCTCATGCTTTTCCGCGCCGAAGGACGGACCGGCGGCGATGGCGAGCGCCAGCAGCAGGGACGTGGCCAGGGATGGACGGGAACGCGTTGCCATTCGGGGACCTTGTGTCGAAAGCTGTGTCTCGACGCAGGCTA
Organism: Ramlibacter sp. bp-362; assembly: GCF_054956735.1. NCBI lineage: Bacteria > Pseudomonadati > Pseudomonadota > Betaproteobacteria > Burkholderiales > Comamonadaceae > Ramlibacter > Ramlibacter sp. bp-362. The sequence goes on along the minus strand of NZ_JBUDXE010000005.1, from coordinate 172,256 downwards.
AGGCAGGCCCCGGGCTGCCGGGGTGCGCCGATTCCAGCAGGCGCTGTAGGAGTCGGTCCGCAAGGGGCCGCGGCCAGGCCTCAACGGCCTCTGCGGAGTTCGTGGCACTGCAGTGCCGTCCACGCGCTTTCGAGGACGGGGCAATCCAGCCCATGGCGCCGGCCGCGCCGGACCATGTCGCCCACGACGTGGTCCGCTTCCGTCGCGCGGCCCGCGATCACGTCGCGCAGCATGGAGGGATGGAACGGGGAGCCGGCCGCGGTGAGCAGCTCGCGCGTTTCGGCGAGGTGCGCCTCCGGGACCGGCCAGCCTTCCGCGGCGACGATGCGCCGCGTCTCGTCCAGGGCGCGCAGCGTCAAGGCCCGCCCGTTGTCCGTCGACATCAGTGTCCCGACGTCGGCGCGCGCGAGGCAGCCGAGCGCCGAAAAGGCGGCGAGCATCTGGAACTTGGCCCACATCTGCGATCCGATATCCGGCACGTGCGCAGCATCGACGCCGGCGGAGCATGCGAGGGCCGCCAGTTCGTCCAGCAAGGGATCGGGAGCGCCGCTCAGGTGACCGAAGCGGAAGCGGTGGAGCCGGTTCGAATGGGTGATCCGGCCGGCGCCGTCGTGCGACACCATCAGGTGCGCCAGCCCGCCGAGCAGGGGAGCGCTGCCGAGGGTGCCGGCGAGCGTCTCGAGATGCCGCACCCCGTTCAACAAGGGGAGCACGCGCGCGCCGTCGCGAGCCGCTGCCGCCGCCGCTTCGAGCGCCGCCGTCAGGTCACGCGCCTTGGTCGCGACGACCACGATGTCCGCGCGGGCGTCCGACGGCGGCACCCGGCGCACGGTTCCCTCCCAATCGCCGAAGGGGCTCGCCAGCTGCACGTGCTGCTGCTCCACCGGCACGCCGGCACCCGGGCGCTGCAGGAACACGACGTCGGCCCCGGCCTGCAGCAGGCGGATGCCGAAGTAGCCGCCGACCGCGCCCAGGCCGACAACGGCGATTCGCATGGTTTGTCCGTCGCCTTCAGCGCGCGTTCGGGCGCGTGCCCGAAGCCATGCCCACGGCGACCACGATCTCGTCGGGAAGGGGCGCGTCGGGGATGAAGATCGGGATCGCGTGGTAATAGCGCTGGTCCTTCCCGTCCACCTTGTGGGCCATCGGGAGTTCGAGGGTGACCCCGGGAGGCGTGACCTTCTGGTTTCCGACCATCCAGGCGGAACCGTTCACCGCCTTGCGGCACGGATCGCCGAAGAGCGTCGTGTGGATCAGGGCGTTCGCGTGTTCGTACTCCCCGTTCAGTCCGACCGCGGCGGCCTTGCCGAACGCTTCGACGTTCGCCGAGCCGCCGAGGGCTGCAACCGCGCGCTCGGCGAGCAGGCCGCCGAGCACGGGCGCGATCTCGGTGACGACGGGTTTCAGGTCGGCCACGTAGCCCTGGCCGGCCCAGGGATTGCGGATGACCGCCGCCACGATCACGTGCCTGAACGGCTGGGGCAGCTGGCGCTGGTCGAAGTGGATCTCTTCCTGGAAAACACTGAACTTCCGGATGCTCAACACGGACATCTCACCTCCCATGGTCGTGGCCCGGCCTGCTGTCGTCTCCCATAGTAGACAACGTGTCCACCGGCGTCAACCACGGCTATGCTCGCGGGCGTGGAATCCGGCGGACTGCGAGGCGATGCATGACGGAGGCGATCGGGGCGCGCCTGAAGGAGCTGCGGGAGAGGAAGAACTGGTCGTTGCGCGAGGCGGAGGAGCATTCGGGCGTCAGCCGGTCCATGCTCTCCAAGATCGAGCGCGGCGTGACCTCCCCGACGGCGACGGTGCTGGGGCGCATCGCGGAAGCGTTCGAGGTCAGCATCTCGCAGCTGGTGGGCGGTGCTCCCACCCGGCGCGAGGCGGTGATCGTCCTGCCCAGGAGCGAGCAGCCGGTGTTCGCCGTGCCCACGACGGGGTTCGAACGCAGGTCGCTGTCGCCGCTCGTCCCGCAGGGCGGTGCGGTGGACTTCGTGGCCAACTTCCTGCCGCCCGGGCAGAGTTCGGGGAGCTTCCCGGCGCATCGCCCCGGGGTCGAGGAGATCCTCGTCGTCGCTTCGGGCCGGCTGCGCCTGCGACTGGCCGAGAAGCGCTACGACCTGGCTGCCGGCGACTCGATCTACTTCCGCGCGAACGTGCCGCACCAGTTCGACAATCCGTCGAGCACCGAGCCGGTGCTGTTCTACATCGTCGTGAACAACGCGGCCGGCTGACTCGATCCGCGCTACAAGGGCGGCGGTACACTGCCTGCTCCCCAGAGGAGCTGCCATGGACTTCTTCTTTTCATGTGCCAGTACCTACACGTACCTGTCGGTGATGCGCATCGAGAAGGTGGCCGGTGCTGCGGGGGTGGAAGTCCGTTGGCGGCCGTTCAATCTCGGTGAAATCACGCGCGAGCAGAACAACCGCCCCTTTGTCGGGAAGCCGGTGAAGATGCAGTACATGTGGCGCGACCTGGAGCGCCGGGCGGCACAGCATGGCATCCCGTTTGCGGGAATCCCGCCTTACCCGGTGGATGCCGATCGCCTGGCGCATCGCGTCGCCGTTCTGGCGGCGCAGGAAGGTTGGTGCCCGCAGTTCGCCAAGGGCCTCTATCACCAGTGGTTCATCGAGCACAAGGAACCCGGTGACCCCCAGGTCCTTCGGCACGTGCTGACCACGCTGGACAAGGACGCAGGGGAGTTGCTCGCGCGCGCCGATTCGCCGCAGACCGCGGAGCAACTGTCCGCCGAAACCGACGTGGCCCGAAAGCTGGGAATCTTCGGTTCCCCGACCTTTGTCGTGGACGGAGAAATCTTCTGGGGGGATGACCGCCTGGAAGCGGCGCTGGACTGGTCGCGCAACGCGAGTTGAATCCCGTCGTGGACATCCGTATCTGCATCGACGTGGACGACCTGGAGCGCGGGATCGCGTTCTATACGCAGGGCTTGGGGCTGCGGCTCGGAAGGCGGCTCGGTGAGGATTGGGCGGAACTGCTTGGCGGCTCGAGTCCGATCGACCTGCTGGCGAACGCGCCCGGCTCGGAGCCCCTCGGGCCCGGGCGGCCGCAGCGGCGGGATTACGGGCGGCACTGGACGCCGGTGCATCTGGATTTCGTCGTGGCAGGGATCGAGGACGTCGCGCAGCGCCTGGTGGGGTTGGGGGCGAAGCTGGAGCGGCCGATTGCGGAGAGGCGGTGGGGGAGGATGGCGAGTTTGGGCGATCCGTTTGGGCATGGGATCGATTTGCTCGAATTTAAAGGGCGCGGGTACGACGAGATTCTGTTATCTGTGGCGTGAGCCGGTGAGCACTGAGCTACCGCTCTTCGCCGAAAGTCGACACCCACGTTGAGATGCGGACGGACCGGCAAGCGACTGTGGCGATAGCCTTTGTCGAGCCAGAGACTGGTGGATGAAAAGTCGGAGACCAATGGACACTTTGGGGTAAGGCATCTCACCCTTGCAGCGCTGCCAGCGGAGCTGGATGGCTACGCTGCCTTGGGCGCCATGACGGTGCCTAGGCCGGCAATGATGCTTCGCACTCGTTGCGAAGCCGCTCACGGTCGCTGTCCTGCACAACACGTTCGATCGTCACGCGGAGTCGCGCACTTGCCCATCCACCAGGTCCTGTAAACTGATCGGGCGACTTGCATGTGAGAGCGACCCTCACGCCGGTCACCCGCTCGCCGGAGCGGACGTACTTGATGCGCCCAACCTCTCCCCGACTGATCTCCTTGTCGAAGATCTCTGGCGTGCCCACCACCGAATAGCCAGGTGGTGCGTCAAATTCGATTGCGCTGCTTTTAGCATCGCCCCGTCCCGAAATGCCCCCTCCCTCGCAGCGGACCGAGTTCTGCAGCGTGCGCTCTTGCCTGTCCACTAGTCGAGCCACGCCGGCTTGTATGCAGGTCGTCACTTTCCTGGCGCGCTCGGCCGCCACCGTGCGACTGACGGTCTCTTCCGCGGCCTTGCGTTCGAGTGCTTCCCTTGGGTCACTCTCCGTTCGCCTGGACGCGGAAATTAGCGCGTAGCCGAACGTACAGACGCCGCCGAACAGGAGAAAGAACACCAGCACTCTTACAGCTTCATGCCCCGCCCGAAAAAAATGCCAGGCGAGAAGCCCCAGCCCGACTGCAAGCAGCGCGAAAACACCCAGTTGGCTCTGGACAGCTACTTTGAATACATCGACGAACCCGCCGACCGCCGCGTCACTAGGCATCAACCCTCCCTGCATCCTAGCGTGGGTCAGAAGTGTGGTCTCCGGGCATGGCGTCATGCAACGATGCTGCTCCACCGATCGGAGGATGCATTTCGGAGTGAACCGTCGCTATCCTGCCGCCTGCGTGCGGGGTCGGTCCTCCAACATTCCGAGTGATATGCATCGTTCGCCCAACAGCGCTGCTCTTGTCATCAATGAGATCCTCGCCGCGATCGTTCTCAGCGGCTGCGCTCACGCTTACGTGGACCGCGAAACAGGGCGGCGCCATATCGCGGGATTCGTGCATCTGACCTTTCCCGCGATGCCCGCGTCGGCCGAAACCCTACGGACGCGTTCGGTGGGCTTACTCTTCACGCAGGACGTCGCTACCGCACTTTCACTTGGATTCAACGAAACATCGCTGACGCTCGTTCGAGCCGACAGTTGCCCCGCCGGCGTTCTCTTTCCCTCGCGCCCTGCCCCAGCGAGGTTGAAGCCATGACCCATCCGTCCCCCTTCGCCGCGCTGCTCATTGCTGCCCTCGCGGGTTGCAGCACGCCGCAGGACGCGGTCGTCTTCGTCACGAAGACATCGATCGGCGTTGATTTCGACAACACGCCGCCCTCTGCCGCGCTCGCCTACGACCGCCGCGAAGGGTTTTTCGGTCCTCGCTTCGCAGACGGGACGCTGCCGCCGGTGGCTGGCAGCTTCTTCACCAACGGAGGCATTTTTGATCGCAACATCAAGCAGGTTTATGCGACGGGTACCGCCGCAACCACAGTCGCCGCGCAAACGCGCACGGTGGCCAGCGTGCCGCGCGCCGGGGCCTCCGCTAGCAAGTCGGTATTTTTCGGCACTGGAACGGTACTAGGACTGCGCGTCAGCTTCGACGCAACCGGCATTGAGGGGGTCACATTTGGGTTCAAACGCAAGGAAGTGTCGGTCATCCCGATCACGGCCACCCCTTCGAATGGGACGACCGTGTATACGTTTCCTTCTGTGATTGCTTCGCTGGATACGGACTACGCGGTGAAGACACCCACCGGAACCACCTTCGGGGTGCACCAGTACTTCGCCACCGGCGCAGCCGCCGACAGTGTGGCGGCGTATCCAGAGGTGCTTGCGCAGTTCAGGCAGACGGCGGAAGATTCCCTTACGCGGTACCGTCGCGACGAAAGCCTGCAGGCGGCGACCGTGATGGACACGTTGGCCTGTCTTGCAGAGCTGAGCGACGATAAGCTGGGCGCAGTTTGGGCCAATGCGAAGACCCTTCAACTGTTCTCCGATCCGCTTAACAGCGCGCTTCAGTCAGGCCCGCCGGATCGCGCAAGGATGCTCTATACCCGGCAGCTAACGGTGCTCAATGCCGACTCCGCTGTTTACACCGGCTTGCTCCTGGGCCATCGGGCCGCTGTATGTAATCTTCGAGGTTGAAATGCCCTTTGAATTGGCTATCCCATGCGGGGATTGTGATTTGCGGGCAGATTCGCTACGGCTCAAGCACTTTCATGTGCTCGGTTGCGAAGCCATCCCAGGCCGTCCGGGCTTTTGCCTGCTCCGTTACGAAGATCCCTTTCTGGGTGAGGGCGCGGCCGCATTGGCAGGGGCCGTGCCTGTTCTGGCCTCCGGCAATACTGCTGCGGCGGCAGCGTTTAACGGTGCGGCTGTTGCCGGACAAGTGGCTGCAGCACCTCCGGCTGTCATGGAGCTCCCGGCAGGCGGAGCGCTGCCTCTCTTGTTCGCAGGCAAAGCGCTCCCCCTGTCGGCTGGGGTCTTCAACGCCCGATTGGAGGAACTGGATGTGCCGGCCGAGGCGATGTGGGCGGTGGTAAAGGTGGAGACGAGCGGCTGTGGTTTCCTGAGGGACCGGCGACCGAAAATTATGTACGAGCGACATGTTTTCAGTCGCCTGACGGAGGGCCGCTTCGATGCGCAGGTTCCCGGCATCAGTAATCCGGACCCCGGCGGTTATGCAGGAGGGGCCTCCGAGTACTACCGTCTCTCGCTGGCAATGGACTTGGATCGTCGCGCTGCCCTTGAGAGCACCTCTTGGGGGCTGGGGCAGGTGATGGGCTTCAATTCAAAGCCCGCAGGGTTTACTGATGTGGAAGACTTGGTCGCCTCCACGTGCGAATCCGAAGATAAGCAATTAGACGCTATGGCGACGTTTATGGCCCGCAAGGACCTGCCGGCTGCAATGCGCAAGCAGGATTGGGTGGGGGTGGCGAAGGCCTACAACGGCAAGGCGTACAAGCAGTATGACCGGAAGCTGGAGCACTGGTACACCTACTTCCAGGCTCACGGCGTGCCGGACATCGGTATGCGGCAGGCACAAATTGCGTTGGTCTTGCTGGGGCATGCAATGGAAGGGTCGGTCGACGGCGTTTACGGTAAGTACACGGCGGATGCCCTGAGGGCGTTCCAGCGCGGCGAGGGGCTGGAACCCGATGGACGCCTCACTGATGAGACCATGGCGCAGCTGCGCGTGCGGGCCGGATGGGACTAGCGCGCTGCTGACCCCCTCTCATTTGGTGGCGAACGCTGAGAGCGCGTTCAATACGATTTCCGAGGTGATCGGTCTGATGCGCGCTAGAGAGTAGGGCCGCTCACCCAGGGCCGCATTTCTCGGTCGGGTTCAGCGATCGCAGATGTCTACTCCGGACCAATATCCCAAACCACCCCGCGCTCCACCGCCCCCGCTGGTCCCGAAAGATCGCCATCGCCGTCCTCATCCTCCTGAACCCGAAGCGCTCGTAGAACCGCTCCTTCCCCGGCACGGCATAGAGGATGATCTTCCGGTGGCCCTTCGAGGAATCGACGAGTCGCTGCATGATGGCCGCGCCCAATCCTTGGCCGTGGTACGCGGGCAGGACGGCCACGTCGCAGACGTACGCGCAGTCGACGCCGTCGGCCAGCACGCGGCCCGCGCCGATCAGCTTTTCCTCGTCAATGACGAACACGCAGAAGCGGCTGTTGCCGAAGGCGGTGGCGAGGTCGGTCGGGGACTTGGGGCCTATGCCGGCGGCTTGGTAGAGGGCGGACAGTTCCTGCCAGTCCAATTTCTCGGCAGAGGTTTGCCACTGCATGGGGTGGGCTCCTGGAGGGGGTGCGGGGACTTTAGCGGACTGAGTCCTTACCCGGCGACCTCCATTGCCCTCACCCCGGCCCTCTCCCGCGAGCGGGAGAGGGAGTGGGGGAATGGGGGGTCAGCTGAGGTCGGCGAAGCCGGTGCTGCGCGCGGCGGCGATGGTTTCGCGCAGCGCCTTCGCGCGCTCCTGCAGCATTTCCGTGTTGATGCTCGTGGGTGCGTTGTCGATGCGGCTCGTGCCGGTGCTGCGGCGGCCGGAGGAACTGCCCAGGCTCTGCATCGACGACGACATCTCGCTGGTGTCCGCCAGCGCGTCGGGGGACGTGCCGCCCACACTGGCGCGGAAGCAGGCGCGCAGGTTGCGGCGCGTCACCGGGTCGCAGACCTCGGCGACTTCATGCATCACCTCGCTCAGCAGCTCCGCGCTCGCGTCCACCGGGAGCGTCTGGCGCAGGCGGCGGCGGATCAGCGTGTAGGCCTGCTGGGTGCGCGCGAAGCGGGCCGAGCGTTCGAATGGCGCGAGGCGCGACAGGACGAGCGCGAGCCCGCCGGCCACGACGGTCCAGCGCTGCACCGAGAGCTCGGTGTCGCGATCGACTTCGGGTAGGGCCCACTGGGAGTTGTTCCACTCCCCGATCGAGCCGAGCCACTGCTTGAACCTGCGCATCTGCCATGTCCTCCGACGAGACCCGAATGACACCACGGGCCCGCGGAGGGTGCTTAGGTCGATTGCCGCAGGAGCGGGGCTGCAATCCACGCATCCCCGCCCCGCGACGTTACATCTGCGGCCGGGCTCGATCGCCGCTGGCGCCCGCGTAAGCAGCTTGCCTAAGGTCTCCCGTGCCGATGACCTAGGCCCGCTGCCGCTGCCGTCCTTATCGTCAAGGCATTCACTGGAGGGCTGGCATGAACGGGTTCGGAGCGCGATGGGCAGGGGCGGCGATGCTGCTGCTGGCGACGCTGCTGGCGGGCAACGCCAACGCGGGCGGCCCGGGCGCCTCCACCTCCCTGACCGTCCGTGCCACGGTGAAGCGCTTCGCCAGCGTGCACGTCGCGGCGCCGGCTTCGCTCACCATCTCCGAGAGCGACGTCGCGCGCGGCTACGTGGAAGTCGGGGCGCCGGTGCAACTGACCGTGCAGAGCAACGTGCCGGAGGGCTACACGCTAGTCCTGCAACACCACGGCGAGGCGGTGCGCGAAGCGGTGGTGCAGGGCCTGCAGGACGCGCTGGTGGTGGCGCAGTCCGAAACCTCCGTGTCGCGGCCCGCCGCCGGCCGGGGCATGTGGCAGGAGCAGCTGCAGCTGCGCGTGCGCTTCGCGCTGTCGCCGGACGCGCGCCCGGGCACGCACGCCTGGCCGCTGCAGATCTCCGCGATGTCCTACTGAGCGGCAGGCCGGCGCTTCACGCGATCCGGCAGCGCGCGACCTTCTCCGCGTCCCAGGCCAGGCCCGTGCCGGGCGTCTCGTTCACCGGCCAGCAGCCGTCGACGATCTTCACCGGCTCGGCCGCGATCGCGTCGGTCCAGTCCACGTATTCCAGCCAGTGGCAGGTCGGCGTGGCCGCCAGCAGGTGCGCGCTGACCTCGGGCATCAGGTGCGAGCTCATGGGAATGCCGTGCGCCTCGGCGATGCCGGCGGCCTGCATCCAGCCGCTGACGCCACCGATGCGCGCGACGTCCGGCATCACCAGGTCGCAGGCTTCGGCCTGCAGCGCCAGCAGCATCGCCTTGGGGCCGTCGAAGTTCTCGCCCAGCTGCAAGGGCAGGTGCAGGTCGCGCGCGACCTGGGCGTTGCCCGCGTAGTCGTCGTGGCGGATCGGCTCTTCCAGCCAGGCGACGCCTTCGGACTGGAGGGCGCGGCCGCGCTCGAGCGCATCCACGCGCGAGAGCGCCTGGTTGTAGTCCACCAGCACCTCCACGCGATCGGGCAGGCGCTTGCGCACGGCGCGCGTCACTTCCAGGTCCTCGGCCAGCGTGGGATAGCCCAGGCGCAGCTTGACGGCCTGCATGCCGCCTTCCAGCAAGGCTTCGGCTTCGTCGGCGGCGGCCTGCGGGCTCATGAGGCCCAGCCCGCAGGAGTTGTAGGTGCGCAGCGGCCGCGGCGTGCCACCGAGCAGGGTGGTGAGGGGGCGGCCCGCGGCGATGGCGAGCGCATCCCACAGCGCCATGTCCAGCGCCGACAAGGCCATGCGAACGACGCCCGTCACGCCCAGCAGCGCGTAACGGCGCTGCAGCTTCGCGGCGATGGCGACCGGCGCGACGGCTTCGCCGCGCACCAGCTCCACCGCTTCCTCCAGCACCATCGCGATGGACTTCGCGCCGCTGCGCCGGTAGGCGAACACGTAGGCGCGGCCGGTCACGCCTTCCTCGGTGAGCAGGTCCACCAGCAGCAGGGGCGCGGCCTTCACGGTCGCGGCGCTGGTGCCCAGCACGTAGCGCAGGGGCACTTCCACCGGCGTGCACTGCACGCTGCGGACGCGCAGGGCAGCGGGCGACGCGCTCACGCGGCACCGCCTTCGGCGTGCAGCGCCAGGATGTCGGCGATGGCGCGGTTGAGCGGCGTGGCCACGCCCTTGGCGGCGCCGAGCTCCACGACGCCGCCGGACAGCCAGCGCACCTCCAGCCGGTTGCCGCGCTGCAGGTCGTGGTGCATGGAGGAGGTCATGTCGGGCGAGACTTCGTCGGCGAGCTTCAGCCGCACCTCGGCGTAGTCCTCCGGCAGCGCCACGCCGTGCGCGCGGCCCACGGCCACCACCTCGCGCATCACGTCCAGCAGGAAGGCGCGCGTCTGCGGGTTGGAGCGGATCGGGCCGATGGTCTTGCGGATGGTCGTGGTCGTGCCGGACAGGCCGACCAGGAAGACGTACTTCTGCCAGATCTCGCGCAGGATGTCCGGGGAGAACTCGGCCTGGATGCCGCCGGCCAGGCAGGCCGCCAGCAGCGCCTCGCCGCGGGCGGAGCGCGTGCCGTCGAACTCGCCGAAGATCAGCCGCTGCATCGGGCCGGTCTGGCGGATCACGCCGGGGGAGTCGATGGTGGTGGCCACGTAGCCGACGCCGCCCATGATCTGCTTCGCATCGAACGCGGCGCGCAGGTACTGGTCCTTCAGCACGCCGTTCTGGAAGGAGATGATGGCCGTCTCCGGTCCGACCATGGGGCGGATCTGCTCGATCGCCTGCTGCGTGTCCCACAGTTTCACGGCCACCATCACGACGTCGGCCACGCCGAAGTCCGCCGGCCGGTCGCTCACCTGGACCTTCTTCACGTGCAGGGGCTCGGGTCCTTCCACGCGCAGGCCGTCGCGGCGCATGGCCTCGAGGTGCTTGCCGCGGGCGATGAAGCGCACGTCCGCGCCCCCCAGCGCGAGCCGCGCGCCGAAGTAGCCGCCGAGGCCGCCGGAACCCATGATCGCGATGCGCATGCTGTCTCCTTCTTTGTTCAGGTTGCGCGCATTATTGGGGAGCGGCGCCGGCCCCGCGGGGGGCAGGGGGATCAGCCCAGGCGCTTCGGCAGCGCCGTCGCGATCTCCGGCAGCCAGAACACTGCCGCCAGCAGCAGCAGGCTCATCACGACGTAGGGCGTGACGGCCCGGAAGATGTGGCCCATGGTGACCGAGGGCGGGGCGACGCCCCGCATCGTCATCAGCAGCAGCCCGTGCGGCGGCAGCAGCAGGCCCAGCTGCATGCAGATCAGGAACATCACGCCGAACCACACCGGGTCGATGCCCAGGCCCTGCACGATGGGCATGAAGATCGGCAGGGTGATCATCATCATGCTGACCTGGTCCACGAAGATGCCCAGGAAGATCAGCATCATCATCATGCCCATCACGATCGCGCCGGTGGACCAGCCCTGGCCGGTGATCATCTGCACGAGGCCGTTGCTGGCGCCCGAGAACGACAGGATCTGCGAGAAGGTGGTCGCGCCCAGGATGATGAACAGGATCATCCCGGAGATGCCGGCCGTGCCCTTCAGCGCCAGCAGCAGGGCCTCGAAGCTGAGCGCCCGGTAGCCCAGCGCCAGCACCAGCGTGGCGAATGCGCCGAGCGCCGCGCACTCCGTGGGCGTCGCCCAGCCGGCCGCCAGCGCGCCCACCACCACGCCGAAGATCGACAGCGTCGGCAGCACGTAGAAGAAGAACGGCCGCCAGCGCTCCCAGCCCGTGTACGTGGGCTGCTGCTCCGCCGCCGGCGCCAGGTGCGGGCTGATGCGCACGCGCAGCACGATCCACAGCACGAAGGCGGTGGACAGCAGCACGCCGGGGAGCACGCCGCCGATCAGCAGCTTGGAGATCGAGATGCCGGAGAGCGACCCCAGCAGCACCGTCAGCGCCGAAGGCGGGATCAGCATGTCCACCGCGCCGATCGCCATGATCGGGCCCGTCGCGAGCGTCGGGTGGTAGCCCTTGGCCAGCATCACCGGCAGCAGCAGCGAGCCGAGCATCGCCGTCGTCGCGATGGTGGAGCCGGAGATCGCGGAGAACACCGTCCCGGCCACGACGGCGACCACGGCCAGCCGCCCCGGCAGGCGGCGGATCAGGCGCTCGATGCCCTCGATTACCTTCAGCGCCAAGCCGGTGTGGAACAGGATCTCGCCCATCAGCACGAACAGCGGGATGGGCGTCAGCGAGAACGCGGTCACCGAGCTCACGCTGCTGCGGGCCAGCTGCGCCAGCCCCGCCTCGTCGCCCATGTAGAGCCAGGCGCCGACGATGTTCACGGTGATGAAGGTCAGGGCCACCGGGATGCCCATGAACAGCAGCACCGTGGACCCGCCCAGCATCAGCCAGGCGGCGATCACCCATCCGCTCATGCAGGGCTCCGCATCACGCTGCGCTCACCGCGTCCTGGCGCGGCCCGCGCTCGCCGGCGTGCAGCCGGCCCATGCGGAACAGCATCTCGATGGCGAGCAGCACGAACACGATGGGCAGCGGCGCGAGCGACCACCACTCGGGCGTCACCAGCGTCTTGATGTTCAGCGCGCCGCTCGCGTAGCTCGCCCACGCGGCCTTGGTGCCGTACCAGGCCATGAACAGGCAGCACACCAGGCCGATCGTGTCGCCCACCCACTCCAGGCTCCAGGCCAGGCGCTTCGGGATCGCCTGCAGCAGGATGTCGACGCGGATGTGCTGGCCCTGGCGCAGCAGCCAGGGGGCCACGCACATCGTCAGCAGGTAGAGCATCAGCTCGGAGATCTCGTTGCTCCAGGCCAGCCCGCGCGGCAGGCCGGGCACGGGCACGTTGCGCAGCAGCACGTCCGCCACGATCAGCAGCATCATGGCGAACAGGATGGCGCTGCCGGCCAGCGCGAGGCCGGCCAGCAGCTTGCCGTAGGCTTCCGAAACCTTGCCCGTCACTTGGGCGAGAACAGCGGCTTGAAGCGCGCGGCGACGTCGGGGCTCTGCTTCATGGCGGCGGCCCAGGCGACGTCGTAGGCCTTGTCGACGAAGGCCTTGGACGAGGCGGCGTCGAACTTGATCGTCTGGATGCCGGCCTTCTGCTGGCGCGCCATCTCGTCGGCGGCGTACTGGTCCCAGAAGCCGTTCTGCGCCTCCAGGGCCAGCAGCTGCTTCTGCAGGTAGGCGTGCTGCGCCGGCGTGAGCTTCTTGTACGCGGGCAGGTTCATGATCAGCGAGACCTCGGCGTCGTAGAAGCCCGGGTCGATGCGGTACTTGGTCTTCTCCTGCCAGTTCAGGTCGAAGATGCCGCCGATGGGCCAGCCGTAGCCGTCGACCACGCCGCGCTCGAGCGCCGTGTACACCTCGCCGGGCGGCGTGGTGATCACGTTGGCGTTGAGCGCCTGGAAGAACTCGCGGTACACGGGCGTGATGCGGATCTTCTGGCCGGTGAGGTCGGGCTTGTCGACCTTCTTGTTGGTGTAGATGTGGAAGGGCTGGTGCTCCACCATCCGGGCCAGGTACTGCATGTTGCCCTTCTCGTTCCACACCTTGTTGATGGCGTCGAACGCGCCGTTCTTCCGCTGCTCCGCCACCGGGATGCGCGTGAGCTTCAGGAAGTCGGCTTCCGGCATCACGTTGGTGTAGAAGGCGCCGGTGGACAGGGCCATGTCCACCACGCCGGTCTTCACGGCGTTTCCCACCTCGAAGGTCGGGATCGCCTTGGGGCCGCCGATGAAGTTGATCTGCAGCACGCCCTTGCCTTCGGCGTTGAACTTCTGGATCCACGGCTGCAGGCGCTGCACGTAGATCCCGTTCTCGGCGAACGCGCTCACCAGGCGCAGCGTCGTCTCCTGCGCCGCGGCGCTCGCCGCGCAGCCCGCCGCCAGCAGCACCGCCGCCGCCTTGCCCACCATGCCAATCTTCATGACCGTGTCTCCTTCAGGAAGCGCCGACCCTAAGCGAAGGCGCGGCGGCGGTCAATCGAGGCAGACGCGGAGAAGGGCGCTACTGCAGCTTCACTTCGCCGTCGAAGACCACGTTCAGCTTCAGGCCGGGGATGTCCAGGGTCATCTTCGCCGGGAAGCTCTCGGTGCCCGCGATGTCCTTCGCCTGCAGCGCCCGGCTCACGGCCTGCTCGATCTCCTGCTGCGAGCGCACGCCCACGGTCTTGAGGAACTTGCGCAGGCTCATGTTGAAGGTTTCGTCGTCCATGGGGCTCTCTCCTTTGCGCCGCATGCTACTCCAGCCCTCATCGCCAGCTAAGAGAACGCTCACGCGGCGCTAAGGCGCGCTTCCTACAGTGCATGCACGGCCGGCGAACGAAGCGGGCCGCACAAGCAAACCACCCTGAAAGGAACCTGTCATGCAAGCCAAGATCGCCCTGTCCGCCCTCGTGTTCGCCGCCTTCGCCGGCAACGCCCTGGCCGAGACGCCCACCATCGTGAACGACGCCTTCGTGTCCACGCAGACCCGCGCGCAGGTGCAGGCCGAACTGGCCGCGTACAAGCAGGCGGGCGTGAACCCCTGGTCCACCCAGTACAACCCGCTGCGCGGCTTCCGCAGCGCCACCACGCGGCAAGCCGTCGTGGCCGAGTACCTGGCCGCGCGCAACGAAGTCCGCGCCTTCGGCGGCGAGGACAGCGGCTCGGCGTACCTGATGCAGGCCCGCGCGACCGCGATCCCGGCGAGCACCATCGCCGTGAACGCGCGGTGAGGCGAGGGGGAGGGGGCGCCCGCCCCCTCCGGCGCCGGGGTCGCCGGGCCATCGCATAATCCCGGGTTGCACTCCGCACAAGGGACCGCCATGACCTACCCCAACACCCAGCTCTTCATCAACGGCCAGTGGCAGGACGCCGCGGACGGCCGTTCGCTCGCCGTCTTCAATCCCGCCACCGGCAAGGAAATCGGCCGCGTGGCGCAAGCCGGCACGGCCGACCTCGACAAGGCGCTCGAGGCCGCGCAGAAGGGCTTCGAGACCTGGCGCGACATGCCGCCGGCCGACCGCGCGAAGATCATGCGCAAGGCCGCCGGCCTGATCCGCGAGCGCGCGGGCGAGATCGCCCCGCTGCTGACCCAGGAGCAGGGCAAGCCGCTGGCCGAAGCCAAGGGCGAGACGCTGGCCGCCGCCGACCTGATCGAATGGTTCGCCGACGAAGGCCTGCGCGTGTACGGCCGCCTCGTGCCCTCGCGCGGCAAGCCGGAGCTGCGCCAGATGGTGGTGAAGGATCCCGTGGGTCCCGTGGCCGCCTTCACGCCCTGGAACTTCCCGATCAACCAGGTGGTGCGCAAGGTCGGCCCGGCGCTGGCTGCCGGCTGCTCGATGCTGGTGAAGGCCGCGGAAGAGACGCCCGCCGGTCCCGCCGCCTTCATCAAGGCCTTCGCCGACGCCGGCATCCCGGCCGGCGTGCTGCAGCTGGTGTACGGCAACCCCGCCGAGATCTCCGGCTACCTGATCCCGCACCGCGTGATCCGCAAGATCACCTTCACCGGCTCGACGCCGGTGGGCAAGCAGCTGGCCGCGCTGGCGGGCCAGCACATGAAGCGCGTGACGATGGAACTGGGCGGCCACGCGCCGGTGATCGTCTGCGAGGACGCCGACATCGCGCTGGCCGTCAAGGCCGCGGGCGCCGCGAAGTTCCGCAACGCCGGCCAGGTCTGCATCTCCCCGACGCGCTTCCTGGTGCACGAGAGCGTGAAGAACGACTTCGCGCAGGCGCTGGCCAAGTACGCGCAGGGCCTGAAGGTCGGCGACGGCCTGGCCGAGGGCACGCAGATGGGCCCGCTGGCCAACCCGCGCCGCCTGACGGCGATGGCCGAGATCCACGAGGACGCCGTGAAGAAGGGCGCCCAGGTGCTCACGGGCGGCAAGCGCATCGGCGACGCTGGCAACTTCTGGGAACCGACCGTGCTGGCCGACGTGCCGCTGGAAGCCAAGGTGTTCAACGACGAGCCCTTCGGGCCGGTCGCCGCGATCCGCGGCTTCACGAAGCTGGAGGAAGCGATCGCCGAAGCGAACCGCCTGTCCTTCGGGCTGGCCGGCTATGCGTTCACCAAGTCGCTGAAGAACGCGGACCTGCTGACGCGCCGCGTGGAAGTCGGCATGCTGTGGATCAACATGCCGGCGATGCCGAGCGCGGAAATGCCCTTCGGCGGCATCAAGGACTCGGGCTACGGCTCCGAAGGCGGCCCCGAGTCGCTGGAGGCCTACCTGAACGCGCGCTCGGTCGCGATCATGAACGTGTGAGTTTTCACTTTGAAATCGCTGCGCGATTTCAAAGTGGCTTGATCAGTGTGAAGAGGACCGGCAAAGCCGGATCCTCTTCACAAGTGGGGCCGCGCTGCATGTTATTCCGCGCGGCCCTTGTGCGGCTAGCCGGGCCATGCGACTCCCTCCCCCTCTGGGGGAGGGTTGGGGCGGGGGCACCGGTGTCTCAGCCTGTCACTTCTTCGGCGCGAGCTTGCTCGCCACTTCCGCCACCGTGTCGTACTCCCGCGTGATTTCCGCGGCGACGCGGCTGGCGGGTTCCCATTCCTGGACGATGCCGATCGGCAGCAGCCGCGCGGCGATGGCCGGGTTGCGGGCGGCCTTTTCCAGCGCGGGCACCAGCGCCTGCGCGACTTCCGGCGGCGTGCCGGCCGGCAGCATCCACGCGAACCACACGCCCAGGATGTCCTGGCGATAGCCCAGGCTGGAGAGGGTCGGCACCTTGGGCAGTTCCGGGAAGGGGCTCGAGATCGCGATCGCCTTCAGCGTGCCCGCCTTCATGTGCGACGACACGGCGCCCAGCGCCAGGATCACGCCTTCCACCTGGCCGCCGAGCACGTCGGTGACGGCCGGGGCGGCGCCGCGATAGGGAACCGAGGTCGTCTCGATGCCGGCCGCCGCGTTCAGCAGCCGCACGCTCAGGTCGCCGGCGGAGCCCGGCCCGGCATTGCCGATGCGCACCTTGCCGGGATTCTTCTTCGCGTAGGCGACCATCTCCTGGAAGCTGTCGAAGGGCGCGTTCCTGTTCACCACCAGCACCGAGGGCGTGCGCGTGCTGATCGCCAGCGGCGTCAGCTCGCGCATCGGGTCGTAGGCCGCGGTCAGCGGGTCCAGCACGCGGCGGATGGTGAGCGGGCTGTTCTGCGTGAACAGCACCGTGTAGCCGTCCTTCTTGGCGGCGATCGCCGTCTGCACGCCGAGCGTGCCGCCCGCGCCCGGCTTGTTGGAGATGACCACCGGCACCTGCAGTTCCTTGGAGACCTCCTCGGCCATCGCGCGCGCGGTGGTGTCGCCCCCGTCGCCGGCCGCGAGCGGCACGACCACGGTGATCGGGCCCTTGGGCCAGTCGGCGGCCGACGCGCTCATCGGCGCGACGGCCAGGGTGCAGGCCGCGAGCAGGGCGGCGGAGAGAGTGCGGATCATGTCGTCTCCTTTGTTGTTCGTTTCAGAGCGGGATCACCATCAGCGTCTCGACGACGCGGGAGTCCAGCTTGAAATGGCGGGCGCGGAACAGCGGTTCGGGGCCGCTCGCGTCCACCACATCTTCGCATTGTCCGGCGGCGAAGACCTTCATGTCGCCATCGAGGTCCAGCGTGCGCACCACCAGGAAGTTCGAGCGCACCTGCAGCGCGTGCGGCTCGCCGCCGACGATCTGCACGCCGGACACGAGGTGCCGGTAGTGCTGCGGTTCGTAGATGTTGGCCATGCGCATGGACTGGATGCGGTCGCGCAGCTGCGCCGCCGAGCGCGCGTCCATCAACGCGTGCGGCAGGCCGCGGTCCGCGTTGAAGCGGGACTGGACGGTGTAGCGGCCGTCCGGCGCCATCAGTTCGCAGACGGCCTCGACGCGGTTCTCGTCGATCGCGCGTGCCCATTCGAACACGAGGCTCTCGACGGCGCGGAAATGCGTTTCGTGCAGCAGCGCCATCTCAGATCTCCATGTCCTGGCGGTAGGCGTGCCAGAAGTTGCGGATCGCGCGCTCGGAGAGCTTGCTGTTGCCGCCGCTTTCCAGCCCGGCGCCGCCCATCCGGATGTACGACTCGCCTTCCTGCCCGTCGCCGATCGCGCGCTTGATCATCTCGCAGACCGCCGCGTCCTCCACCGACACCATGCCGGCGGAGCCCGCCAGGTTCATCTGCGCGAGGCGCATGCGCTCCGTCTCGGCGTCGTCGTCCGCGAAGCCGAAGTAGGTCCAGACCAGGTCGCATTGCCCCGGCCCCTTGGGCAGCAGCTGGCGCGTGGCCAGGCTGTTGGCGATCTGGTGCAGCACGAAGGACGGGTAGGTCGTGAGGATCTGCACGCTCACGCCGTCGCCGAACTCGTCGCGCCACTTCAGGATGGAGGGATCCTCCAGCCGCAGCCCCTCGTTGTGCGAGCGCAGGGCGGAAGCGGTCTCCTGGTAGTCGCTCGATGGCTTCTCCGTTCCCGCCTTGGTGTAGAAGTAGACGTGCCGGCCCGAGCGGTCCAGCACCATGCCCGACTCCTGCGACTGGCGCGAGAGCCCGAAGGTGCCGTAGAAGGTGTGCAGGATGTTCGCGTGGTACGAGTCGCGCGGGTTTTCGTGGTACGCCTTCCAGTTGGCGTGGATGCGCTGCGTGTCGTAGCCCAGCACCTTCAGCGGCTTCCTGCAGACGCGCCGGATGCCGTCGCCGACCTCGCCCAGCCACTCCTCCAGCGGCGGCGTCTCCGCGTGGAAGGTGGCGAACACCACGCCGGCGATGGAGGCGACGCGCAGCTTCTGCAGGCCGTGCTCCTTCAGGTCGAAGTCCTTCGGCAGGCCACCTTCGCCGCGCAGGCCGTTGCGGAAGGCCACGAAGGTGAGGTCGCCCTTCAGGTTGTAGTTCCAGGAGTGGTAGACGCAGTGCAGCTTCTGCGCCTTGCCGAAGGCCTCGCGGCACACCATGTTGCCGCGGTGCGCGCATCGGTTGAGCATGGCATGCAGCGTGCCGTCCTCGGCGCGCGTGAGCAGCACGTTGGCTTCGCCGATGTAGGTGTTCTTGTACGAGCCCGGCTCGGGCACCTCGGCTTCCAGGCCGAGGTAGTGCCAGTGGCGCCCGCGGAAGATCGCCTGCTGCTCGCGGGCGTAGACCTCCGGGTCGCTGTACACCCAGTAGGGGGCGCTGGTGAAGCCGCCGTCCGGCCAGCGGCGGTGGGTCGCGGAAGAGGGAGGGCAGTCCATCGCCGCAGCATGCCGGGGACGGGCGCGTCCGCCAAGGCCCCTTTGCGCATAGCGCAGAATCGGGCCATGGCCGCCGCCCCCGCCCCGCGCAACAAGGACCGCATCGCCGGCCTCGCCAAGGGCCTGCGCCTGCTGGAGGCCTTCGACGCCGCGCATGCGCGCATGACGGTGAGCGAGGCCGCGCGCGCCGTGGACCTGAGCCCGGCCTCCGCGCGCCGCTGCCTGCTCACCCTGTGCGAACTGGGCTACCTGCGCAGCGACGGCAAGCAGTTCTGGATGGGCCACGGCGCGCTGCGGGTGAGCCATGCCTATGCCTCTTCGACGCAGCTGCCGCGCCTGTTCCAGCCGGTGCTCGACACGCTGAGCGAACGCAGCCGCGAGTCGGCCTCGCTCGCCGTGCTGCACGGCGACCAGGTGCTGATCGCCGCGCGTTCGACCGCGCGCCGCACCATGCGCGTGGGCCTCGCCGTTGGCTCGCGCCTGCCGCTGCACTGCTCGGCCGCGGGCCGGGCGCTGGTGTGGGGCCGGACGGACCGCGAACTGCGCGCGCTGCTCGGCGCCGCGCCGCTCGCGCGCTTCACGCCGCGCACCATCACCTCCGTGCGCGAACTGCAGCGCGAGCTGGCCGCGTCGCGCGAGCGCGGCTACACGGTGTGCGACGAGGAGATCGAGCTCGGCGTGCGCTCGATCGCCGTGCCCGTGTTCGCCGCCGGCGGCCGCGTGGTCGCCGCGATGTCGATCTCCACGCGCGCCGAGCGCATGACGCTCGGCGAGATGGTGAAGGCCTTCCTCCCCGCGCTGCAACGCAACCAGACGCACGTCGCGCTCCTGCCGAGTTGAGGCTCTGCAAAGCCGCACACAAACGCGTGCGGGCTGATCACAATGGCCCTCCGCTTCGCGCGCGAGTCCAACCTGCAAGAGCGCGTTGCGGCAGACGACGCAAGGAGGCAACCATGGGAATGTTCGGATCCGGTCGCACGGGCGTGTCCCGTCGCGCCCTGTACGGCGGTGGCCTGCTGGCCATCGCGAGCCTGCTCTCCGCATGCGGGGGCGGGGGCGGTGGCGGCGAATCGATGTCGCTGTCCGTGCTGTCCTCGCGGCCCGAATGGGTCAGCGCAGGCGACACCCTGCTGAAGGTGAACGGCCGCGGTTCGGCCGACAACCTGCAGGTGCTCGTCAACGGCGCGCCTGTCGCCGCGAACTTCGCCACCGACCCGGACGACGGCAAGCCCGTCGTGCTCGTCAGCGGACTGGCCGAGGGCAACAACGAGATCCGCGTCGAAACGCAGGGCGGCGTCCTCAGCGCCAGGGATGCGGCCACGGTGCGCGTGACGAACCACGCCCGCACCGGCCCGATGTTCAGCGGGCCCTGGGAAACGCCCTACATCTGCCAGACCGACACCTTCCTGCTCTACCCGGGCGGCCCGACGCTCGGCGCGGCGACGGATGCCAACTGTTCCGTGGCGACGCGCGTGGACTACATCTACCGCACCACGGCCGACACGTGGGCGGCGATGCCTTCGCTGACCGCGGTGCCCGCCGACGCGGCCACGGTCACCATCGACGGCAACAACGTGCCCCTCATCGTCCGCCTGGAAACCGGCACGCTCAACCGCGCGATCTACCAGACGGCGGTGCTGCACAACCCGGCCACCGGCACGACGCCCTCGCCGACGCGGCGCGCCTCCGGCTGGAACGGCAAGCTCGTCTACACCTTCGGCGGCGGCTGCACCACGGGCTGGTACCGGCAGGGCAGCAGCACCGGCGGCGTGCTCGACGTGAACATCCTGAAGCGCGGCTACGCCATCGCCTCGTCCTCGCTCAACGTGTTCGGCAACAACTGCCAGGACGTGACGCCGGCCGAGACCATGTCGATGGTGAAGGAGCGCTTCATCGAGACCTACGGCCAGCCGCGCTACACGATCGGCTGGGGCTGCTCGGGCGGTTCCTACCAGCAGCACCAGATCGGCGACAACTACCCCGGCCTGCTCGACGGCATCCTGCCCGGCTGCAGCTTCCCCGAGGTGATGTTCGCCACGGTCTACGCGATCACCGACATGCGCCTGCTGGGCAACTACTTCCTGCACACGGCGCCCGGAACCTTCACGGACGAACAGCAGCGGCAGGTCGCGGGCATCCAGAACGTCGAGACCATGTACACCGACACGGTCTACAACGGCGCGATGCGCATCGCCCCCGGTGAATTCGTCCCGCTCGACCAGGCGACGCGCACGCTGGGCGGCACGCGCACCTACTGCCCGAGCGTCCTGCCGGTGGGGCTGCGCTACGACCCGGTGAGCAACCCGGGCGGCGCGCGCTGCGACGTCTACGACCACGCGATCAACCTGGTGGGACGCGACCCGGCCACCGGCTTCGCCTACCGCCCGCTGGACAACGTCGGCGTGCAGTACGGCCTGGCCGCGCTCAACGCCGGCACGATCACCGTCGACCAGTTCCTCGACCTGAATGCCGGCATCGGCGGCTACACCACGGATGCCAAGTTCAAGGCGACGCGCACGCAGGCGAAGATCCCGGGCGTGCGCCAGGCCTATCGCACCGGCCGCATCACCAGCGGCGGCGGCGGCCTGCGCGACCTGCCCATCATCGACTACCGCGCCTACACGGACGACCGCGCCTCGGGCGACATCCACCTGCGCTTCCACTCCTTCGCCATGCGCGACCGGCTGATCGAGGCCAACGGCGACGCCGACAACCAGGTGATGCTGGTCGAGGACTTCCGCTACGGCTACTACAGCAGCGACAGCCCGCTGCTGATGCACGCGCTGGACGAGATGGACAAGTGGATCGCCGCGATCCAGGCGGACCACGCCCCCGGCTCGCAGCACGAGAAGGTGGTGCGCAACAAGCCCGCCACGCTGAAGGAAGGCTGCAACACGCGCGACGCCACGCCGACCTTCATCGCCGAGACGCAGCAGCGGACCAGCGGGCAGTGCGCCGCGCTCTACCCGGTGCCGCCGGCGCCGCGAGGCGTCGCCGGCGCGCCCATCGCGGGCAACGTCATCAAGTGCACGCTGAAGAACGTGGACATGGACGACTACGACGTCCCGTTCACGCCGGCGCAGGTGACGCGCCTGAACGCGATCTTCCCGGACGGCGTGTGCAACTACGACGTGCCGGGCATCCAGCAGCAGGGGCTCGCGGGCACCTGGCTGTCGTTCTGACGGCTACTGCAGCTTGAGGCCGAGCCGCCGCACCACCGGCTCCCAGCGCGCGGACTCGGCCTTCATCGCCGCCTCGGCATCCTGGCTGCTGCTGCCGATCGCCACGAGGTCCGTCGCCTGCAGGCGGGCGCGGACCTCGGGCTTGCGCATGATCTCCATCGCCGCGTGTTCCAGCTGCGCGAGCACCGCCGCCGGCGTGCCCTTCGGCGCCTGCAGCACCAGCTTGAAGCTGATGTCCAGGTCCGGCCGGTTCAGGGCCTTCGCGAGCGTGGGCACTTCCGGCGCGAGCGGCGAGGGCTGGGCGGAGGACACGGCCAGCGCGTGCAGCTTGCCGGCCTTGACGTGCGGCAGCACCGTGGGCGTGGCGAGGAACCCGCAATCGACTTCGCCGGCCAGCACGGCCTGCGTCGCCGGCGACGGCCCCTTGTAGGGCACGTGCTGCATGCTCACGCCGGCGGTCTGCAGGAACATCTCGGCCGCCAGGTGCCCGGGCACGCCGGGGCCGCCGGACGCGTAGGTCATGGGCGTGGACTTGGCCTTGGCCAGCAGGGCGGCGACGGTGGGCGTGCCCTTGGAGGCGTTGCACACCAGCATCTGCGTGAAGGCGGCGAGCACCGAGACGTTCACCAGGTCGCCGCGCGGGTCGTAACTGAGTTTCGTGTAGACCAGCGGGTTCACCGTCACCACGGTGTCCGGGCTCAGGACCAGCGTGTAGCCGTCGGGCTCCGCCTTGGCGACGATGCCGGCCGCGAGGCTGTTGCCGGCGCCCGGACGGTTCTCCACCACCACGGGCTGCCCGACGCGCTGGCTCAGCTGCTCGGCGAACACGCGCGTCGTGATGTCCGAAGGGCCGCCCGGCGGCGAGCCCACCAGCACGCGCACGGCCTTGGTGGGCCAGGCGGATTGCGCCGGCGCGAGGGCGGGCGTGAGCAGGCAGGCGGCGAGGGCGAGTGCGGTCAGCGATTTTTTCGGCATGCGGGGTCTCCTGGACCGCGCATGGTAAGGCCTCCCTTCAAGCCCGCGCCGGACTGTCCTTGCCGGGCGCGCGCGTGTGGCCGGCGCCGCCCTGGTCGCCGGCGTCGCCGCCACGCAGCAGCAGCGTGACCAGCACGGCGCAATCGGTGCGCGCGCGCAGCGCGTGCTGCTCCCTGGGCGGCAGCACGACCAGGTTGCCCGGGCGCAGCTGGCGCACGCCGCCGCCCATCACCACTTCCACCTCGCCTTCCAGGCAGTGGATCGTGCATTCGTCGTCCACGTGGTGCTGCGGCTGGTCCTGGTGCGCCGCCAGCACCAGGTGGAGCAGCTGGAGGCGGTCGGTCTTGATCAGGCTCGTGCTGACCGTGCCCTGCAGCTGGTCGCCCAGCGGCGACACGTTGATCACGTCCAGCGGTTGTGCATGCGGCAGCGCCATCGTTCACCTCGCGTTGTACTGCCGGTATGTTCCCAGCGCGGGCGGCGCCGCCGTGTAGGACGGCTCCGCCGCAGCGCGGCGCCGCCTCAGGCGGGGAAGCCGCTCCAGTCGAGCAGCGGACCGGAGCGGGTGGACGGCGCGCGCCGCAGCCGGATCAGGCCCGCCGTCTGCGCGTCGTGCTGCCAGTTGCGGTTGGTCCAGTACAGCCCTTCCAGCTGCAGGCCCGCGCGCGCCTTGCGCACCTCCACGAAGCCGGCGCCCTGGTAGACCGTCGCGTCGCCCGGGGGCACGTCGCGCGGACGGGTCTCGTACACGTACCAGAGCCGCTGCCTGCGCGAGCCCGCCTCGCGCTCCGGCCACACCGCGATCGTGCGCGAGTCGCTGCGGCGCGCGCCCGAGGCGACGATGGTGATCTCCAGCTCGAAGAAGTCCTGCTCGATGTGCACATCGACCTTCTCGCCGGGCGTGCCGCCCGCGGAGTGCAGGCTGCCTTCCCAGTCACCGGCGAGGTCGGCGAAGACGCGGTCGGAGAACCAGCCGACGCGCGCCATGGGCGTCCACATGAACTTGCCCGCGAGCACCGTGACCAGGGTGAACACCGTGACCGTCGTCCAGAGCGTGCCGAACAGGCGCAGCAGGCCCTTGCCGGCCGGGCCCTTGAAGTACTTGGGCTTGCCCTGCAGCCGCCACACGAGGAAGAAGACCAGCGCGATGCCGAACAGGAAATAGCCCACCAGCCACTGGAAGGGCAGGACGCGCCACACGCCTACTGCTCCGCCCAGCGCACCAGCGCCTCGATCTGCGCGTAGATCGGCACCTTGGGCGAGATGTCCAGCGCGCCGCCGTCCACCAGCGTGATCGCGCGCATGCAGCTGTCTTCCTTGCGTCCCTGCAGCAGCTGCCGCACGGCGGCTTCGCCGCCGCCCTGCACCGCGGCGCGCAGCGCGCGCAGCACGGCCTCGCGCCGCTCGGCGCCGCCGCTCGCCTCCGCCTCGGCCACCCGCGCGTCCATGTACCGGGCCGAGGCCTTCACGTAGAGGGCGTTGCGCTGCTGCCAGTTCGCCACGAAGGCCTGCGGCGTCTCGGGCCGCCCCACCAGCGCCAGGCATTCGCGGCCGATGCGCCCGACGATGAAATTGCCGGTACTGACATAGGCGCTCGCGGCATCGCGCGCCTCGGACGTGACGGGCGCGGCCGGCTGCGCGACGGCCGCCTGGGCGAGCAGGATGGCGGGCAGAAGGGCGAGGCGGCGGTGGCGCATGGCGGGGACTCCTGCCGCGAGTCTAGAGGACGCCCGACGCGCGACGCGCGCCGGCGTGGCGGATGCGACACGCCCGCCGGCTACGCGGGCAGCAGCTCCGGATTGAAGGCGACCTCCCAGAGATGCCCGTCGGGATCCTGGAAGTAGCCGGCGTAGCCGCCATAGAAAGTGTCCTGCGCCGGCTTGACGAGGGTCGCGCCCGCGTCCTGCGCCTGCCGCAGCACCGCGTCGACCTCGGCGCGCGTGGCCACGTTGTGCGCCACGCTGAACTCGGTGGCGCTGCGCGGCCCGACCGGCAGGCCCGTGTCGTGCGCCAGGCTGGCGCGCGGCCACAGCGCCAGGCGCAGCCCGTGCGCGAGGTCGAAGAAGGCGACGGCGCCGTGCTCGAACTGCTGGCCGACGATGCCCGGCGTGGGCAGCCCCAGCCCGTCGCGATAGAAGCGCACCGCGCGCTCGAGGTCGTCGACGGCGAGGGTGAGGAGGGTGATGCGGGGGGTCATGGGTGGTGTGGCTCTCCGCCGGGCGCAGGGCAGTGGGTGATCCAGTTTGCCGAAGTTTGGCCCGGCGTGCTCCCCTTCCGCCGCGCATGTCCGAAAATCCCTCCAGGAGTCCCTTCATGCCCACCATCTCCCAGCCTGCGTTGCAGGCCGCCCGCCAGACCCTGGCCTGCCTGCAGGAAGCGTTCGACACCGCCACCACCACCCTCGCGCAGCGCTGCAGCGAAGGCGGCAAGCTCCGCTCCGCCCGGCTCGATGCCGAGCAGGTCGCCCTGTTCGAGCTCGCCTGGTGCAGCGCCGAGCTGCTGGCGGCGCGCAATGCGCTGGAGGTGCTGCGGCCCGACGCGGGCGAGCTCGACCTGCGGCTCGCCTTGCTGTTCGCGGCCGAGGCCGGCGTGTCGGTGGCGGGGCGGCTGGAGGCGCTGTTCCTGGACCTCGGTTTGCCGCTGGCCCGCCTGCGTGCCCTGCAGGACGACCCGGCCTGGCTCGACCTGCGCCGGTCCGCCGCCGGTGCCCAGGCGCTCGCGCAGGCCGGGCAGGCCGTCGCCGCCGCGCGCGGCGAGGTCGGCGTGCTGCCGCTGGACGAGTCGCATGCCCTGGCGCAGGACTCGTTCCGGCGCTTTGCCGAGGAGGTCGTCGCGCCGCAGGCCGAGGCGATCCACCGCGAGGACCGCACGGTGCCCGAGTCGCTGCTGCAGCCGCTGCGCGAGATGGGCGTGTTCGGCCTCTCGGTGCCGGAGCAGCATGGCGGCAGCGCCCCCGCGGACCGCGAGGATGCGCTGCTGATGATGCTGGTGACCGAAGCGCTCTCCGAAGGCTCGCTCGCCGCGGCCGGCAGCCTGATCACGCGGCCGGAGATCCTCACGCGCGCGCTGCTCGCGGGCGGCACGCCCGAACAGCAGGCGCACTGGTTGCCCAGGCTCGCGGCCGGCGAGCCGCTGTGCGCGATCGCGATCACCGAACCGGACCACGGCTCCGACGTCGCCGGCCTGAACCTGCGCGCCACGCGCACCGAAGGCGGCTGGCGCCTGAACGGCGCCAAGACCTGGTGCACCTTCGCCGGCAAGGCAGGCGTGCTGATGGTGGTGGCGCGCACCGATCCCGACCGCGCGCTGGGCCACAAGGGCCTGAGCGTGTTCCTGGTGGAGAAGCCCGCGTTCGAGGGGCACGCCTTCGAGGTGCGGCAGCCGGAGGGCGGCACGCTCGCGGGCCGCGCGATCCCCACCATCGGCTACCGCGGCATGCATTCCTTCGACCTGTCCTTCGCGGATTTCTTCGTGCCCGACGCGAACCTGCTGGGTGGCGAGGCGGGCCTGGGCAAGGGCTTCTACGCGACCATGGCCGGCATGGTCGGCGGGCGCATGCAGACGGCGGCGCGCGCCTGCGGCGTGATGCGCGCGGCCTTGCGCGCGGCGATCCGCTACAGCGAGGACCGCAAGGTCTTCGGGCAGGCGCTGTTGGAATTCCCGCTCACGCAATCCAAGCTGGCGCGCATGGGCGCGCGGCTCGCGGCCTGCCGGCAGCTCGCCGCGCACGTCGCGGGCCTGGTGGACCGCGGGGAAGGTCGCATGGAGGCGAGCCTGGTGAAGCTGCTGGCCTGCCGCTCCGCCGAGATGGTGACGCGCGAGGCGCTGCAACTGCACGGCGGCATGGGCTACGCGGAGGAGTCGGCCGTCAGCCGCTACTTCGTCGATGCGCGCGTGCTGTCGATCTTCGAGGGCGCCGAGGAAACGCTGGCGCTGAAAGTCGTGGCGCGCAGCCTGCTGGAACGCGCCCTGGGACAGAAAGGGAGCGCGGCATGAGCGCAGGGATTCTCTCGGGGCTGCGCGTGGTCGAAGCGGCGGCCTTCGTCGCGGCGCCGCTGGGCGGCATGACGCTGGCGCAGATGGGCGCCGACGTGATCCGCATCGACACGCTGGGCGGCGGGCTCGACTACCGGCGCTGGCCCGTCACCGACGACGACACGAGCCTGTTCTGGTGCGGCCTGAACAAGTCCAAGCGTTCGGTGGCGCTGGACCTGTCTTCGCCGGAAGGGCGCGAGCTGGCGATGGCGCTGGTGTGCGCGCCCGGCGACGATGCGGGCCTGTTCCTGACCAACTTCCCGCCGCGCGGCTGGCTCGATCACGCCAAGCTGCGCGCGCGGCGGGCCGACCTGATCCAGCTGACCCTGATGGGCGACCGGCACGGCGGCAGCGCGGTCGACTACACGGTGAACGCGCGCATCGGCGTGCCGCTGTTCACGGGCGATCCTGCCGCCGAGGGGCCGGTCAACCACGTGCTGCCGGCCTGGGACCTCATCACGGGGCAGATGGTCGCCGTGGGCCTGCTCGCGGCCGAGCGGCACCGGCGCCTCACCGGCGAAGGCCAGCACGTCAAGCTGGCGCTGCAGGACGTGGGGCTCGCGGTGATGAACCACCTGGGCTTCATCGAGGAAGCGCGGCGCGGCCAGCCGCGGCAGCGCCACGGCAACGAGCTGTTCGGCGCCTTAGGGCGCGACTTCGTGACGGCGGACGGCGAGCGCGTCATGGTGGTGGGGCTCACGCTGAAGCAGTGGCGCACGCTGTGCGAGGCGCTGGGCATCCAGGCGGAAGTGGATGCGCTGGCCGCGCGCCTGGGCCTGGACCTCGCGCAGGAAGGCAACCGCTTCCGCGCGCGGCGCGAGCTCGCGCAGATCGTCGGGGCGCGCATCGCGGCGCGACCGCTCGCGGAGCTCGCGCGGGACTTCGACCGGCTGGGCGTGTGCTGGGGGCGCTACCAGGACATCGCGACGCTGGCCGCCTCGGACCCGGAATGCTCACCGGCCAACCCGATGTTCTCCAACATCGTGCAGCCCGGCGTGGGCGAGATGCTCGCGGCCGGCATCCCGCTGGACTTCTCCGCCCGCGACCGCCTGCCGGCGCGTCCCGCGCCGCGGCTGGGGGAGCATACGGAGCAAGTGCTTCACGAACTCCTCGGCCTGCCGCCGGAGGAATTCGGCCGCCTGCACGACCGCGGCGTCGTGCGGTGATTCCTCCCTCTCCCGCTTGCGGGAGAGGGCAGGGGTGAGGGTGGTGGTGTTCACAAGCGCAGCGGCGACGCATACCCCGTCATCTCGAGGTACCCCCACCCCACCCGCTTCCCGTTGCTGTCGATCAGCTCCGACAAGCCCTCCCAGTAGATCGACCCCGTCGACCCTCGGCTGTCCAGTTCCTGGTTGGGGATCACCGCGCGCACGGTGTAGAAATCCGCCGGCGTGCGCACCAGCCACTCCACCGGGTAGCTCGCGTTCGAGGCCGGGCTGGTCCAGCGCCTGCGGGCCTGGAACTGCGTCTCGCCGGGGCTCGCGACGTACAGCGCGCCGTTCGCGGCCCGGAAGGACCCGCCGTCCCACAGCGCGCTGCCGTCGCGGCGCCGCAGCTGGAAGGCCGTGAGGGCGCTGCCGTCGTCGAGGTTCATGCCGATCCAGTCCCAGCCCACCGCCTCGGGCGCGAGCAGCGCCTCGCTCCATTCGTGGTCCAGCCAGGCGCGGCCATCCACCTCGAACCTGCGGCCCTGCAGCGACAGCGTGCCGCCCACCGCGAGCTGCGGCAGGCTGTAGTAGTAGCTCGCCTGTTCCTCCAGCGGGCCCTTGCGCGAGAGGCCCTGCCGCCCTTGCAGCAGCACCGGCTGCGTGGCCGTGCAGCGCAGGTCCAGGGCGAAGCCGCTCGCCGGCACCTTCGCGTGCCAGGTGTCGCCGTCTCGCTTCAGCGACCAGTCGCGCAGCCGCAGGCGCGCATCGTCCGTCGCCGCTTCCGCGATGCCGAAGCCGGCGCGCGCGATGCGCTGGTCGTGCCACAGCTTCGCGCCCTGCACGTCGGTCACGGCCGCGTGCGCGAACAGCAGCTGCTTCGCCGCGAAGCGCGAGTGCATGCCCTGCGTGGCGTCGACGCGGCTGCGGAAGAAGGTCACCTGGAAGCCGAACGCGCGGCCGTCCCGCTGCGCGCGGCCGGTGACGTACCACCACTCGGTGCGCAGGCCGGGGTGAGCACCGTGGTCGGCGGGAAAGACGAGGCGTCGCTGCGGCAAGGCGAAGGCGGGCTGCGCGAGCGCAGGCAGGGCGGCCAGCAGGGTGCGTCGGTGGATCACCAGTCCTCCTTCACGGCCAGCACCGCGTCGCGCCCGGCGGCCGCGCGGCCCGCGAGCCACGCCGTGATCGTCCCGGCCGCAACGACCGCGAGACACAGCGCGAGCAGGCGGCCCCAGGGCAGCAGCAGGTCCATCGTCCAGTGGAAGCTCTGCGGATTCACGACATGCACCAGCACGACCGCCACCGCGAGCCCGAGCGCGAGCCCGGCCAGCGCGCCGATGACCGTCCAGGCCGCGCCCTCGCCGGCGACCACCGCCAGGATCTGCCGGCGCGTGAGACCCAGGTGCGCGAGCAGGCCGAACTCCTTGCGGCGCGCCAGCACCTGCGCGCTGAAGCTCGCCGCCACGCCGAACAGGCCGATCGCGATGGCCACCGCCTGCAGCCAGTAGGTGACGGCGAAGCTGCGGTCGAAGATGCGCAGCGACACGGCCCGCACCTGCGCCGCGGACGCGAACTCCACCAGCGCCGGATCGCCCGCCGTGCGCGCGACCAGCGCCCGCGCCCGCGCCTGCACGTCGTCGGCGGACGCGCCGGGCGCCAGCCACAGCTGCACGTCGTTCACGCGCGTGTCGCCGGTCAGGCGCAGGTAGTCGGCGCGGTCCATCACGATCGCGCCGGTCTGCCGCACGTAGTCGCGCCAGACGCCGGCGACCACGAAAGGGCCGCCACCCAGCGCCGCTTGCAGGACCGAGAGTGGTTCGCCGCGGCGGGCGCCGTACAGGTCCACCATCGCCTCGCTCACGTACACCGGCACCGCGCCTTCGGGCACGGCGACCGGCTCGCCCACCAGCGGCAGCGAGCGGCGCGCATCGCCGACGGGCCGCGCCAGCAGCGTCACGGCGGGACGCGCCGGATCGAGCAGCAGGCTGCGCACGCGCTGGCTGGCGATCCGCTCCACGCCCTGCAGTTGCGCCAGCGCCTGCACCAGCGCCGGCTCCAGGAAGGCGGTGTCGCCGGCCGCGGCGCTGGTGCTGGTGCGCAGGTACAGGTCCGCCGGCAGCAGCACGTCGAGCCAGTCGGCCACCGACTGCCGGAAGCTCGCCACCATCACGGTGAGGGCGACGGCGAGGCTCAGCGCCGCGACCACGCCGCTCACGGCGACGGCGGCGGTCTCGCGCACGCGCCGCGCCCGCTCCACCGCGAGCAGCGGCAGCAGGCGATGCGCCACGAGGGGCGCGATGCGGTCGTACAGCGCGCCGACGGCGCCGGGCAGCACCGCGATGCCGCCGACCAGCAGCAGGCCCACCGAGACATAGGCGGCGAGCGGCATGCCGGCGATCGGCGGCAGGAACGCGAGCACGACGGCGGCGAGCAGCGCCAGCCAGCCCAGGCGATGGCGGCGTCCGCGCGGCAGCGCCGTGCCCAGGCCCTTGAGCGTCTGCGCGAGCGGCAGCCGCGCCGCATTGCGCGCCGGCAGCCAGCCGCCCGCCATCGCGGCGAGCACGCCCAGCGCGCCGTAGCCGGCCGCCGCGGCGCCGTTCCACTGCAGGTGCGGCTGCACGCCGGGGAAGTAGCCGCCACCGAGGTCGCCGCCCAGGAGCGCCAGCGCCGCGGCGGCCAGCGCGGCGCCGAGCGCGATGCCCAGCGCGCTGCCGACGATGCCGAGGACGGCGGATTCCGCCAGCACCAGTTGCAGCCGCTGCCGCGCGGTGAGGCCCAGCACGCCCAGCAGCGCGAACTGCTGCGCGCGCCGGGCGACGCTGAGCGCCAGCACCGAGAACACGAGGAAGGCGCCCGTGAACAGCGCCACCAGTGCCAGCACCGTGAGGTTGACGCGGTAGGCGCGCGAGAGCTGGCTCACGCGCTGGCCGGCGTCGCCCGGCTGCGCGACCTGCACGCCGGCGGGCAGCTGCAGCTGCTGCAGCCACGCCTCGCGCGCGACGCCGGGCCGCAGGCGGACGTCGATGCGCGTGAGCTGGCCGCCGCGGCCGAACAGGTCCTGCGCGGCGCCGATGTCCATCACCAGCAAGGGCCCGCCGCCGGCGCGCGTGCTGCCCGCCACGCGCAGCTCGTGCAGGGCGAGGCCTGCCTGCACCTGCACGCGGTCCTTCGGCAGCAGCCGCTGCGCCGCCGCATTGGGGAACACGGTGGCGGGCGAGACGATGGCCAGCCGGTCCGCGCCCTCGGCGGGGACGGGCATGACGTCGGGTGCGAGCGCGGCGACCACCAGCGCATCGACGCCGAGCACGCGGACGCTGGTGCGCGTTCCGTCGCGCGCGAGGGCGAGCGTCTGCAGTTCGAGCGCGGGGCTGGCGACGGCGACCTGCGGGTCGGTCGCGACGCGGGCGTAGAGGGCTTCGTCGAGCGCGCCCTGCGCGGCGCGCAGCTCCAGGTCCGGCTGGCCGCCGGCGGAGCGCGCGGCGCTCGCGAATTCATCGAGCGCCGAAGCGTTGATCAGGTGGACGGAAAAGGCGAGCGCGACCCCCAGCATCACCGCCAGCACGGCGGTCGCGCTGCGCCAGGCGTGATGCCGGACTTCCTGCCAGGAGTAGGTGGCGAGCAGCGCCAGCATCCTGGCATTGTGCCCGGGCCTGCCCCTCACCCCAGCCCTCTACCCGGAGGGGAGAGGGAGGAATTCCTCAGGCCATCTCGCCCATCAGTTCTTCCTTGCGCGCCATCAGCTCCTCGCGCATGGACATCAGGTCCAGCTTGCGGGCCGAGCGGGCCTTCGGGAAGATCTCGTTGCGTTCTTCCTTGACGTGGTGGTCCACGTACTCGCTCAGGACCTTCACCTTGGCGTCGAACATCTCGTCGGCTTCGCCCATGCCTTCGATCTGGGCGATCAGGTCCTTGGCCGTCTGGTGCTCGACCTCGGCCTCGGCGATCATGTCGGTGTCCTTGATGGCGCCGCGCAGGGCCGGATAGAAGATCTCCTCCTCGATCTGCGCGTGCACCGTCAGCTCGTGGCAGATCTGGCGGGCGAGGTCCATCTTCTTCTGCGCCACCGTGCGGCCGCGCGAATTCGTCAGTTCCTCGTATTCCTTGAACATCTTCTTCACCTGCTTGTGGTCCGCGTCCAGCAGGTCGCAAGCGTCTTTTTCGGCACGGGTGGCCATGGTCGTTCTCCTTGGGTCGGGGTCGCCCATGATCGCCAGCGGCGCCGTCCGGCCATGTAGGAAAACGACGGTAGCTGCAGGGGCGCCGCGCCGACCGCGGGACGGGCCGCACCGGGCCGCGGATGCGCGCTGTTCCGGCGGGCGCGCGGGCGCATGGATGACGGTTGAGCCTGGGCGCGCGACCTAAGCTCACGCATCCACCGAGACGAAGGAGTTCCAATGAGCCTGCCGCTGCCCGATCCCAAGCTCGAACAGGCCCGTTCCATGACGGGGCAGGTGCAGCGCGACCTGGAAGTCGCGAGCGCGGAGCTCGGCCTCGCGCACGGCGCGCTGCAACGCGAGCTGCCGCCGCAGGTGAAGACGGGCGACGTCGCCTGGGCGATCGAGCAGAACCAGGCGATCGAGCGCAAGGTCCAGCAGGCGGCCGAGGAGCTCGAGGAAGTCACGGAACTGCTCCACCAGGTGCAGGGCGGACAGGCCTGAACGACGGCGGCAGGGGCGGCACTAGAATGCCGCGAGCCGTGGCGCACGCCACGAAGGGAAAGAGAAAGGCAAGGCCGAGGTGACAGTCCGCGTATTCCTCGTGGAGGACATGAAACAGGTGCAGGGCATCGTCGCCGACCTGCTCGCCAGCATCGGCGACTTCCGCGTGGTGGGCGTGAGCCGCACCGAGGCGGAAGCGAAGCTGTGGCTGGCGGAGCATCCGCGCGCCTGGGACCTCGCCATCGTCGATCTCGTGCTCGACCAGGGCAGCGGCATGGGCGTGATCCCGGCCGCCCGCGCGGCCGCCGGCCGGCGCGCCAGCGTCGCCGTGTTCAGCGACTACGCGAGCGACGGCATCCGCAGCCACTGCCTGCGCCTGGGCGCCGACGCGGTGTTCCTCAAGTCGCAGTCTCGCGAGCTGCTGGAGTTCTGCGCGGAACTGGGCGGGCTGGCCGCGGAGGTCTCGTCGTGAAGCGCCGGGTGTGGATGGCGGGGGCGGCCTCCGCCCTGCTGCTCGCGGCCTGCGGCAAGGAGCAGGCGGCCGATGCGCCGGCGACGCCGGCCGCCGGATCGGTGCCGGTGTCCATCGACAAGATCGCGTCGGATGCCAAGGGCTTCAACGTCGGCTCGACGATGAGCACGCGCGTGGTCTACGTGTTCTTCGATCCGCAGTGCCCGCACTGCGCCGCGCTGTGGGAGGCGGCCAAGCCGCTGAAGCCGCAGGCGCGCTTCGTCTGGATCCCGGTGGCGCTGCTGGGCGACAAGAGCATCGCGCAGGGCGCGGCGATCCTCGGGGCGTCCGATCCCGTCGCCGCCATGGAGCAGAACGAAGCCTCGGTGCGCCAGCAGCAGGGCGGCATCTCCGCCATGGGCGTCTCCGACGCGCAGAAGGACGCCGTGAAGCGCAACACCGCGCTCATGACCAGCTTCGGCTTCAACGGCGTGCCCGCCGTGGTGGCGAAACACGCGCAAAGCGGCGAGGTGGTGACGATCGACGGCGCGCTGCCGACGCAGCCGCTGGCGCAGCGGTTGGGGCTCAATCCGCCGGCCGCCAGCTGACGGCATCTCTTGCTCCCTCTCCCGCTTGCGGGAGATGGTGGGGGTGAGGGCGGTGGCGCGCCGATGCCGCAGGCCCCCACCCAGGCCCTCACCCCAGCCCTCTCCCGCGAGCGGGAGAGGGAGAAATACCGTCGCTGCGCAAGTGCAGCACCCGATCCGCCTGCCCCGCCGCCGACGCCGAGTGCGTCACCAGCACCAATGCCGCGCCGCTTTCGCGCGCCTGCGCGCGCAGCACCTCCAGCACCCGGGCCGCCGTCGCCGGGTCCAGGTTGCCGGTCGGTTCGTCGGCGAGCAGCAGCTGCGGCCGGTGCACCAGCGCCCGCGCGATCGCCACGCGCTGCAGCTGGCCTCCGCTCAGTTCCTGCGGCAGGCGCGGGCCCAGGCCTTCCAGTCCCACGGCCGCCAGCATGGCCTGCACCCGCGCTTCGTCCGGCCGCTGCAGGAGGAGCAGCGGCAGCCCGACGTTCTGCGCGACGTCCAGGTGCGGCAGCACGTGGAAGGCCTGGAACACGAAGCCCAGGCGCTCGCGCCGCAGCACCGCGCGCTGCGCGTCGTCCAGCGTGGCGAGGTCGGTCCCCGCGACGACGATGCGCCCTGCGTCCCAGGTGTCCAGCCCGGCCATGCAATTGAGCAGCGTCGACTTGCCGACGCCGGACTCGCCGACGATGGCGACGAACTCGCCGGCGACCACGGACAGCGACACGTCGCGGAACACGTCGACCTCGCCATAGCGCTTGGCGAGCCCCTGCACTTCGAGCATCACGCCCGCGCTCCCGCGGCGCGCAGGACCTGCGCCAGGGCATCGGGCGCGTCGGCGGCGATGACGCGCCGCGCCGGCATGGAGCGCAGCCAGGTGAGCTGGCGCTTGGCCAGCTGGCGGGTCGCGGCGATGCCGCGCTCGCGCAGCGTGGCGACCGGTTCGTTCGCGTCCAGCGCTTCCCAGGCCTGGCGGTAGCCGACCGAGCGCATGGCGGGCAGCTCCGGGCGCAGGTCGCCGCGCGCGCGCAGCCGCTTCACTTCGTCCAGGAAGCCCGCCTCCAGCATCGCGTCGAAGCGCCGCGCGATGCGTTCGTGCAGCCAGGCGCGGTCCAGCGGCTCCAGCGACAGGAAGACGTCGGGCCGCAGCCCGGGCGCGCGCAGCTCCTCGCGGTGGAAGGCCGACAGGGGCGTGCCCGTGGCGCGGAAGACCTCCAGGGCCCGCTGGATGCGCTGCGCGTCGTTGGGCGCGAGCCGCGCCGCCATGGGCGGGTCGACGCGCGCCAGCTGCGCGTGCAGCGCCGGCCAGCCGGCCGCCGCCGCTTCGGCCTCGATCTCCGCCCGCAACGCGGGGTCGGCCGGGGGCAGGGCGGCGAGTCCCTCGAACAAGGCCTTGAAATAGAGCATGGTGCCGCCGGCGAGCACGACGCGGCGGCCGCGGGCGCGGATCTCGCCCGCGAGGCGCTGCGCGTCGGCCGCGAATTCGGCGGCGCTGTAGCTTTCGGCGGGGTCGCGGATGTCGACGAGGTGGTGCGGCACGGCCGCCCGTTCTGCCGGCGTGGGCTTGGCCGTGCCGATGTCCATGCCGCGGTAGACGAGCGCCGAGTCGACGCTGATGATCTCGGCGTGTAACTCCTGCGCCAGCACCAGGGCGGCGGCGCTCTTGCCGGAGGCCGTCGGGCCGGCGAGCGCCACCAGGGCGGGCAGCGCGTCGGTGGACATCCGGTCGAGGTTAGCAGATGCCCCTGCCGGCTCGGTTGCCGCTGGTTGCAATGGAGACCTTGCCCCAACGCAGGCAGGGACAATCTACGCTTTGTGGAATGTTCAGGAGCCGCTGTGTGGAGTTGAGGGTGTTCCTCGTGGAGGACCTGCAGAGGATGCGCGGGCTGCTCGCGGATCTCTTCTCCTCGCTGGGCGGCCTGCAGGTCGTCGGCTCCGCCAGCACGGAAGCGGAAGCCAAGCTCTGGCTGGACGACCACCCGGCCGGATGGGACGTCGCCGTGATCGACCTGGTGCTGGACCAGGGCGCCGGCATGGAGGTGATCCGCCGCTGCAAGGCCGAGCCCGGCGGCGGCAAGGTGGTCGTGTTCAGCAGCTACGCGACCCCGGGCGTGCGCCAGCACTGCCTGGACCTCGGGGCCGACGCCGTGTTCGACAAGACCGAGACCAGCGGGTTCATCTCCTGGTTCGGCGACCTGGCCGACCGCGAGAACTCGGGCCCGTGACCGCGCGGCTTGTCGGCGCCTTCGCACAGCATTCTCGGCGCGCTCCGACAGCGCAGGCTCGGCGTTGGAACTAAGTTCCGCCCATGATGGAAACGGGATCTGGCCGCGAGCCGGACCCCCGGGACACGGAATCGTGGACGTCGGAGACGCTGCCCATGTCCGTGCGCAGGGAGTTGCTGGAACGCGAATTGAAGAAGCTGGGCCTGCCCAGGGGCTCGGCGCGCGGCGGCGCGTCGCCGCAGGCCGGCGGACAGCAGCAACAGCAGCCGCAACCGCAGCCCTCGGCGGAACGGCCGCAGGCCGACGGCGCCCGCAAGCCGCACGGCGACTGAACGCCTGCTCCGTACAATCCTCCGGCGCATCGCAGCGCGGGAGCGGGAATGCAGGCCAGACCGATCATCCTGGGCGGAAAGCCCCTCGCCGGCGGGCGCCTGCCCGCCGTCTGCGCGCCGTTGGTGGCGCGCACCCGCGCAGCCCTGGCGGCGGAAGCGGCCGCCGTCGCGGCGCTGCAGCCCGACCTGCTGGAGTGGCGCGTCGACTTCTTCGAGCGCATCGCCGACACCGCCGAAGTGCTGGCGGCGGCCGCGGACCTGCACGCCGCCGCCGCCGGCATCCCCATCCTCCTGACGCGGCGCGCCCGAAGCGAGGGCGGCCAGCCGATCGCGTTGTCCGAGCCGCAGGTGCTGGCGCTGTACGAGGCGCTGGCCGCGAGCGGCCGCGTGGCCGCCCTGGACTACGAGATGGGGCAGGCGCCCGAACACGTGGCGCAGGCGCGCTCGATCGCGCGGGGCCGCGGGCTGGCGCTGGTGCTGTCTTTCCACGATTTCGAGGCGACGCCGGCGGACGCGGAACTCGACGCGCGCTTCGACCGCGCGCAGGAACTGGGGGCCGACGTCGCCAAGGTGGCCGTGATGCCGCAGTCCAT
Organism: Ramlibacter sp. bp-362; assembly: GCF_054956735.1. Classification (NCBI taxonomy): domain Bacteria; kingdom Pseudomonadati; phylum Pseudomonadota; class Betaproteobacteria; order Burkholderiales; family Comamonadaceae; genus Ramlibacter; species Ramlibacter sp. bp-362. Next base: position 135,226 of record NZ_JBUDXE010000005.1, on the reverse strand, counting down.
GGCCGACGTGCACCGGCTGCTCGGTGCCACGCTGCGCGCGAGCGGACGCCTGCGCATTCCCGTGATCAGCATGGCCATGGGCGGGCCGGGAGCCGTCACGCGCCTGTGCGGCGGCGCGTTCGGCTCGGCGCTCACCTTCGCCGTGGGCTCGGCGCCTTCGGCGCCGGGGCAGGTGCCGATCGCCGACGTGCGTGCGGCGCTCGCGGTGCTGCAGCGCGCTACTTCAGGCTGAAGAACTGCGCCAGCGCCTCGCGGTACTGGGCCTGGCCCAGCGCGTTGGTGTTGAAGTGGGAGCCGCCCTCCACCAGCACGAACTCCTTCGGGCCGGTGGCCGCCTCGTAGAGGCGCTTGCCCAGGGTGCTGTCGATCAGCGCATCGTTGGAGCCGTGCACCACCAGCAGCGGCGAGTGCAGGCGGGCCACCTTCTTCACGGCCTCGAAGCGCTGCGTGATCAGCGGCCCGATCGGCAGCCAGCCCCACTTCATGGTGCTGGCGACGTCGGGGATGGAGGTGAACGTGCCTTCGACGATCACGCCGCGCTCGTCCTCCACCTGCGAGGCGAGGTCGATCGCGATGGCGCCGCCCAGCGAATGGCCGAAGACGTAGCGCGGGCGGCCGGCGTAGCGGCCGGCCATCCAGTCCCAGGCGGCGCGGGCGTCCTCGTAGGCCATGTCTTCCGAGGGCAGGCCCGGCGTGGACTTGCCGAAGCCGCGGTAGTCGATGGCCAGAACCGAGAAGCCGAGCTGCTGCATGCGGCGGATGCGCGGGGCGGAGCCGGCGACGTTCCAGCGGGCGCCGTGCAGGAACAGCAGCACCGGGCCGGTGTCGGCCTGGCGCTTCGCCGGCAGCCACAGGCCGTGCAGCCGGGCCGGCTCGCCGGTCACCCTGGAGTCGAAGGCGATCCAGACGTCCTCCATGCCCTCGGCGGCGTCGGCGCTGTGGCCCCAGCTGCGGTCGCTCGGCTGGAAGATCCATTCGCGCTGGCGCTCGTCCAGCGTGGCGCAGCCGACCGTGAGCAGCACGGCGGTCACCACGGCGGAGAAGATCAGGCGGCGCTTCATCAGGTACGGCAGAGTCACCGCGGCCGGGGAAAGTTCAGCCTTTCAGCGGCCGCGCAGGAACAGCCCGTCGAGTTCGCGCAGCGTCAGCTGGCGCCAGGTGGGGCGGCCGTGGTTGCACTGGTCGGAGCGCTCGGTCTCCTCCATCTGCCGCAGGAGGGCGTTCATCTCCTCCAGTGTCAGCTTGCGGTTGGCGCGCACGGCGCCGTGGCAGGCCATGGTGGCCAGCAGTTCGTTGCGGGCGCGCTCGACGACGCTGGTGGCGTCGTGCTGCGCGAGCTCGGCGAGCACGCTGCGCGCGAGCTCGACCGGGTCGCCGTCCGCCAGCGTGGCCGGCACGGCACGCACCGCGAGGGTCTTCGGCGATAAGGGCGTCACCTGCAGGCCCAGGGCCTGCAACGCCGCTTGCCCGCCCTCGGCCGTGGCGATCTCCGACGGCGTGGCGGGGAAGGTGGCGGGGATCAGCAGCGGCTGGCTGCGCAGGTCCTGCGCGTCCATCTGCGTCTTCAGCCGCTCGTAGACGATGCGCTCGTGGGCCGCGTGCATGTCGACGATGACGAGCCCCTGGGCGTTCTCGGCGAGGATGTAGATGCCTTGCAGCTGGGCGATGGCGCGGCCGAGGGGCCAGGTGCCGGCGGGCATGGGCTCGGTGGCGGGTGCAGGCTCCGGTTTTCCCCACAAGGTACCCAAGTCGTTCACCCGCTCGCCCGCGAAGGGGATTGCTGGCTGGCGCCAGGCCGCGGCCATGGGCGCGGCGGGCGCCACGGCGGGCGCAGGCACCGCAGCCTGCGCCGAGCGCGGCGCCGACAGCGCCGCCTCGACCGCCCGCCGCACCGCCTGGTGCACCTCGCGGCTGTCGCGGAAGCGGACCTCGATCTTGGTCGGGTGCACGTTCACGTCCACGCGCGCCGGGTCCACGTCGATGTACAGCACGTACACCGGCTGGCGCTGGCCGTGCAGCAGGTCCTCGTAGGCGCTGCGCGCCGCGTGCGTGACCACCTTGTCGCGCACGTAGCGGCCGTTGACGTACGCGAACTGCCAGTCGGCGCGCGAACGCGCGGCATCGGGGATGCCCGCGCGGCCGCTCACCCGCAGCGGCCCCGCCGTCGCGGCGATCGCCACGCTGTCGGCGAGGAAGTCCTCGCCCAGCACGTCGGCCAGGCGCTGCTCGCGCGAGCCGGCGCGCCACTGCTCGCACAGCTTGCCTTCGTGCCAGACGGTGAAGCCCACGTCGGGGCGGGCCAGCGCATGGCGGCGCACCGCCTCCAGGCAGTGCGCCAGCTCGGTGGCGTCGGTCTTGAGGAACTTGCGGCGCGCCGGCGTGCTGAAGAACAGCTCCTTCACTTCGACCGTCGTGCCGGTGGCGCGCGCGGCCGGCCGCAGCTCGCCGCTGGCGGCATCGAGCAGGAAGGCGCTGGCCTGGCCGGCCGTGCGCGAGAGCAGGTGCAGCTCGGAGACGGAGGCGATCGCCGCCAGCGCCTCGCCGCGGAATCCCATGGTCGCGACCGACTCCAGGTCGGCGAGCGATCCGATCTTGCTGGTGGCGTGGCGCTTGAGCGCCAGGGGCAGCTGCTCGCGCTCGATGCCGCAGCCGTCGTCCTCCACGCAGACCAGGCGCACGCCGCCGGCCAGCAGGCGCACGGTGACCTGCGTCGCGCCGGAGTCCAGCGCGTTGTCCACCAGCTCGCGCACCACCGAGGCGGGGCGTTCCACGACCTCGCCGGCCGCGATCTGGCTGACCAGCTCGTCGGGCAGTTCCCGGATCGGGCGGCGCGGGGCGGGGGAGAGGACGGCGCTCATCTGCCAGCGATTGTAGGAGGCCGCGCCGGCCCGTCGCCATCGCTACAATCCGCGCCCCCATGCCCACTGCCCCCGCCGCGTTCTGCGCCATCGACTTCGGCACCTCCAATTCCGCGATCGCGGTGCCGGCGGCGCAGGGCCGCATGGAGCTGGTCGCCGTGGAGGCGGGCCAGCCCACCATGCCGACCGCGGTCTTCTACCAGGTGGAGGGCCGGGCGGCCCACGAGCCGCCGCTGCGCCTGTACGGCCGCGCGGCGCTCGCCGCGTACATCGAAGGGCACGAAGGCCGCCTGATGCGCTCGATGAAGAGCGTGCTCGGCTCCACGCTGGCCGAGCAGCAGACCGACGTCGGCGCCGGCCACGCGGTGCGCTACCTGGACGTCGTGGGCGGCTACCTGCAGCACCTGAAGACCCTGGCCGAAAGGGCTGCCGGCGCGCCGCTCACGCGCGTGGTGCTCGGCCGTCCCGTGTACTTCGTGGACGACGATCCGCTGCGGGATGCGCAGGCGCAGGAAGCGCTCGCGGCCGCCGCGCGCAGCGTCGGCTTCTCCGAGGTGAGCTTCCAGTACGAGCCGATCGCGGCCGCGCTCGACTACGAGCTGGGGCTGCAGGAGGAGCAACTGGTGCTCGTGGCCGACATCGGCGGCGGCACCTCGGACTTCTCGCTGGTGCGCGTCGGTCCGTCCCGCCGCGCGCGCCTGGACCGCCGCGGCGACATCCTCGCCAACCACGGCGTGCACGTGGCCGGGACCGACTTCGACCGGCAGGTGGACCTGGCGGCGATCCTGCCGGCCTGCGGCTACCGCGGCCTGGGGCCGGCGCGCGCCGGCGCGACGCCGCGCGAAGTCCCCAGCCGCGTGTATTTCGACCTGGCAACGTGGCACCTGGTCAACACCGTCTACACGGCGCCGCGGGTGCACGAGCTGCGCCGCATGCGCGCGTTCTACGGCGACCCGCGCCAGCACGAACGGCTGATGACGGTGGTGCAGGAGCACCTCGGGCACGCGCTGCTGGCCGAGGCCGAAGCGGCGAAGATCGCCGTGGCCGAGGGCGGCGCCACGCGCATCGACTTGGGGCGGCTGGAGCGCGGCCTCGCGGCGAACCTCGATGAGGGTGGGGCGGTGGCAGCGGTCGAGGCCGAGCTGGACCGCATCGTGCAGGCCGCCGCCGAAACCCTGCGCGCCGCCGGCGTGTCGCCCGCGCAGGTGGACGTGCTCTATCTCACCGGCGGCTCGACCGGCTTCGCGCCCCTGGTGCGCCGCATCGCGGCGGCGGTGCCGCAGGCGCGCGCCGTCCAGGGCGACCGCCACGCGAGCGTGGCGCAGGGCCTGGGCGTGCACGCGCAGCGGCTGCATGCCGGGGCGCGGGGATAATCGTCCGCCATGGATGTCCTCATGCTGCTCGTCGATTTCGTCCTGCACGTCGACCGCTACCTGGAAAGCTTCGTGACGAACTACGGCGCCTGGGTGTATGCGCTGCTGTTCCTGGTCATCTTCGTGGAGACCGGCGTGGTGGTCATGCCCTTCCTGCCGGGCGACTCGCTGCTGTTCGTCGTCGGCGCGCTGTGCGGCGTCGGGCTCATGAGCTACCCGCTGTCCGTCGCGCTGCTGCTGGCCGCCGCCGTGCTGGGCAACCAGAGCAACTACACGATCGGCCACCACTTCGGCCCGCGCGTCTTCCAGTGGGAGAACTCGCGCTTCTTCAACAAGCGCGCCTTCGAGCAGGCGCACGCCTTCTACGAGAAGTACGGCGGGATCACCATCGTGCTGGCGCGCTTCATGCCCTTCCTGCGCACCTTCGCGCCCTTCGTGGCCGGGGTCGCGCGCATGACGCGCAGCAAGTTCACCCTGTACGACGTGACCGGCGGCGCCCTGTGGGTGGGCGGCGTGATCACCGCCGGCTACTTCTTCGGCAGCATCCCCTGGGTCAAGGAGAACCTCGACAAGATCATCTGGGCGATGATCCTGATCCCGGGCGTGATCGTGCTGGCCGGCGCCTGGCAGGCCCGGCGCAACCGGGCGGCCCCGGCGCGCGGCTGAAGGCGCGGCGGCAAGCCGCCTTCCTACAGCGCCGCCGCCGCCGCGGGGCTAGATTGGGCTGGCAGCCAACAGGAGCGCACCATGCCCGACATCAAGCCCGACGTCTCCAACAACCCACCCGGCGAACGCGAGGACCGCGGCGAAGCGAGCCGCGAGCAGCGTCCGCAAGGCCCCGGCGAACCGCCGCCGGGCCTGAAGGACAAGGACGCCCCCACCAGCGACACCTACGGGAACACGCGCGACTCGGGCGAGCCGGCCAGCCGCTGAAGCGGCGGGCGCGGGCTGCGCGATACTCGCGCCATGAACGCGCCTGAATCCCTCTCGCGCTGGAGCGGCACCGGCTCCAGCCGCGTGCCCTTCTGGGCCTACACCGATGCGCAGCTCTATGGCCGCGAGCTGGAGAAGATCTTCTACGGCCCGCACTGGTGCTACGTGGGCCTGGAGATCGAGGTCCCCAACGTCGGCGACTACAAGCTGTCCTGGGTCGGCGAGCGCCAGGTGATCCTGGTGCGCGACCGGGTCGCGCCGAAGGATCGCGGCACCGACCACGGCATCCGCGTGGTCGAGAACCGCTGCGCCCACCGCGGCGTGCGCTTCTGCCAGCAGCCGCAGGGCAACGCGCGCAGCTTCGTCTGCCCCTACCACCAGTGGACGTACAAGCTCGATGGCGAGCTGGCCGGCCTGCCCTTCAAGGACGGCGTGCCGGCCACCGACGAGGCCGGCCAGCCCTGCGTGCAGGGCGGCATGCCGGCGGGTTTCGACGTGAAGCAGCACGGCCTCACGCGCCTGCGCGTCGCGGTGCTGCACGGCCTGGTGTTCGCGACCTTCAGCGAGGAGGCCGAGCCGATCGAGGCCTACTTCGGCCCGCGCGTGATGCCCTGGCTGGACCGCATCTTCGCCGGCCGCAAGCTCACGCTGCTGGGCATCAACCGCCAGCGCATCCCGGGCAACTGGAAGCTGATGATGGAGAACATCAAGGACCCGTACCACCCGGGCCTGCTCCACACCTGGTTCGTCACCTTCGGGCTGTGGCGCGCCGACCAGAAGAGCCGCATGGTGATGGACGAGCACGGCCGCCACGCCGTGATGATCTCCCGCCGCAACGAGGGCGGCGAGAACAAGGCCGTCACGCAGGGCGTCACCAGCTTCAAGGCCGACATGGCGCTGAACGACACGCGCCTGCTCGACGTGGTGCCCGAGCCCTGGTGGAAGGTGGACGACCCGTCCAACCCGGGCACGCCGATCATGCCGACCGTCACCATGATCACGCTGTTCCCCAGCGTGATCATCCAGCAGCAGGTGAACTCGCTCTCCACCCGCCACATCGTGCCGCGCGGGGAGGGCAGCTTCGACTTCGTCTGGACGCACTTCGGCTTCGCCGACGACAGCGAGGAGATGACGCGCCGGCGCCTGCGCCAGGCCAACCTGTTCGGTCCCGCGGGCTTCGTGAGCGCCGACGACGGCGAGGTGATCGAGCTGAGCCAGGACGGCTTCCGCCAGTGGGGGGAGGACGGCGAGACGCTGTGCGAGCTGGGCGGCACCGGCACGGAAGGCACCGAGCACATGGTCACCGAGACCCTGATCCGCAGCATGTACGCCTACTGGCGCAAGGTGATGGGCGTATGAACGAGTCGCTGTTGCTGCAGCTGGAGGTCGACCAGCTCAATGCCGCCTATGCCGCTGCCCTGGACGAGCGCCGCTTCGACGCCTGGCCGGAGTTCTTCCTGCCGGAGGGCCTCTACAAGGTGCAGGCGCGCGAGAACTTCGACCGCGGCCTGCCGCTGGCGCTGATCGCGCTGGAGAGCCAGGGGATGATGAAGGACCGCGTCTACGGCATCACGCACACGATCTACCACGCGCCCTACTACACGCGGCACGTGGTCGGCCCGGCGCAGGTGCTGGAGGCGTCCGGTGCGCGCATCCGCGCGCAGGCGAACTACGCGGTGTTCCGCACCAAGCCGGGGGATGCGAGCGAGGTCTACAACGTGGGCCGCTACATCGACGAGATCGAACGCACGCCGGCGGGCCTGAAGCTGGCCAGCCGCACGTGCGTGTACGACAGCGAGATGGTGCTCAACTCGCTGATCTATCCGATCTGAAAGGCGCCTGCGCGCCTTCCCCGATCAATAGCGCTTCGCGGCCTGGTTGCCCAGGTAGGCACCGGCGCCGGCGCCCAGGATCGTGGCGGCGGTGCCGCCGATGGCATCACCCACCAGGCCGCCCACCACCGCGCCGCCCACGGTGCCGACGGTGGTGCGGTCCATCGTGGCGCAGCCACCCAGGCCCAGCATGGAGACGGCCAGCACGGCCGCCGAGAGGAATTTCGTCTTCATGGGATCACCTTCCGTATCGGGTCAACGTTCCGGCCGCGGGGCGGCCACCTGTGTGGACCAATGTAGGCAGGCGGGCTCTGCGGGACTGTAGGAACCCCTTGACTGGCCCTGTCGTCTGCCCCCCGGGAAGGGTGCAGGCCGCGGCTCGTGCGATGAGGCACCGCGGCGCGCATGAAAAAGGGCCAGGACGCGAGGTCCTGGCCCATCGATCGCGCGTGTCGCGGGATCAGCGCTTGGCGGCCTGGTTGCCCAGGTAGGCGCCGGCGCCGGCACCGAGGATCGTGGCACCGGTGCCGCCGATCGCGCTGCCCACGAGGCCGCCGACCACGGCGCCACCGACCGTGCCGACGGTCGTGCGGTCCATGGTGGCGCAGCCACCCAGGCCCAGCATGGAAACGGCCAGCACAGCCGCGGAAAGGACTTTGGTCTTCATGGATTCACCTTCCTGTTCGATTCGTTCGAAAAGCCGCGGTAGGTGCGGCAACCTGTCGAAGGAATGTAGGCGGCGCGGGCTCTGCGGGACTGTAGGAACCGTGCGCCGGGAGGTGTCGTCTGGGTGCAGGGGATGGTGAAGGTCAGAGCGGGCGGCTGCGCGCGAGCGGCGGGTTGCGCGCGAAGTAGCGTTCGATGCCGCGCATCAGCGCGTCGGCGAGCTGCTCCTGGTAGGGGCCGCTGCGCAGCTTGGCTTCTTCCTCCGGGTTGGAGATGAAGGCCGTCTCCACCAGCACGCTGGGGATGTCGGGCGCCTTCAGCACCGCGAAACCCGCCTGTTCGACCTCGCCCTTGTGCAGGCGGCCGACGTTGCCGATCTCGCCGAGCAGGGCGCCGGCGAGCTTCATGCTGTCCTTGATCTGCGCGGTGGTGCTCATGTCCAGCATGGCGCGCATCACGTGCACGTCCTGCGACTTGATGTTCACGCCGCCGATCAGGTCGGCCCGGTTCTCCTTGTCGGCCATCCAGCGCGCGGCGGTGCTGGAGGCGCCGCTCTGGCTCAGCGCGAAGACGCTGGCGCCGCGCGCGGTGGGCGTCATGAAGGCATCGGCATGGATGCTCACGAACAGGTCGGCCTGCACGCGCCGCGCCTTCTCCACCCGCACGTGCAGCGGCACGAAGAAGTCGGCGTCGCGCGTGAGGAAGGCCCGCATCGGGCTGCCCTTCACGCTGGCGGCGTTGATGCGCTCGCGCAGCAGGTGCGCGATCTGCAGCACGACGTCCTTCTCGCGCGTGCCGCTGGGGCCGATGGCGCCCGGGTCCTCGCCGCCGTGGCCGGGGTCCAGCGCGATGATGATCAGGCGGTCGGTCTTGGCCGTGGCGAGCGCCGGGCGCGCCACTTCAGCCGCCGGCTGTGCGGGCGCCCGGGCCGGGCGCTGCGTCTGCTGGGCGATCAGCTCGCCCAGCGGGTCCGGCGCCGGCGCGGGGGCGGGCGATGCCGCCGCGAGGCCGCGGCGTTCGTCCTCCTTCAGGCGCTCGGCGATCAGCGCCTCCAGCGGATCGACCGGGTTGGCCGGGTAGAAGTCCAGCACCAGCCGGTTCCTGTACGCGGCCACCGGCTGCAGGCTGAACATCTGCGGCAGCACCGGCTGCTTCAGGTCGACCTCCAGCCGCACGGTGCGCGCCGAGTGCTGCAGGATGCGGATGCCGGCGATGTAGGGATCGTCGGCGCGGACCTTGGCCACCAGCTCGCGCAGCGCGGGATCGAGCGCGATGCCTTCCAGGTCCAGCGCGAGCCGGCCGGGCAGGGGCACCAGCTTGCTCGTGAGCGCGCCATCGGACTCCAGCGTGAGCCGCGTGTAGTCGGGCGCGGGCCACAGGCGCACGGCGACCACGGTGGCGCCCAGCGCGAGCTGGTGGGCGCCGACCAGCAGCACGAGGCTGCCCTTCTGCAGGAGGTCGCGGCGCTTCATGCCAGCAGCTCCGCCCCGCGCGGGGTGTTGGCGCACAGCGTGACCTGGCGGCGCGTGTCGTCCTCGCCGGCGAGCGCGATGTGGATGTCCAGGTCGGCCGGCGGCAGCAGCGCCGCGGCCTTCTCCGGCCACTCGGCCAGCTTGAGGCCGGCGCCGGCGAAGATGTCGCGGAAGCCGGCGTCCTCCCATTCCCGCGGGTCGTCGAAGCGGTAGAAGTCGAAGTGCCAGACCGCCTGGCCGGGCAGCTCGTAGGGTTCCACGACGGCGTAGGTCGGCGACTTCACGCGGCCCACCACGCCCAGCGCGCGCAGCAGGTGGCGCACGAGCGTGGTCTTGCCCGCGCCCAGCTCGCCGTGCAGCGCGATGAACGCGTCGGCGATGGCGGGGTGCCGCGCCAGGCGCTGCGCGAAGGCGCGGGTGTCTTCCTCGCCCTCCCATGACAGGGGTCGGCAGGGCGTTCCTACAATCGGCTCGTGGTGTTCGACGGCGGTCAGAGCGGCGGTCCTTTCCTGGTGGCCCAGATCCGTGGCTGGGCGCGCGAGCTCGGATTCTCCCAAATCGGCGTGGCCGGCGTCGACCTTTCCAGCGCGGAACCGGGCCTGCTCGCCTGGCTGGCCAACGGCTTCCACGGCGAAATGGAGTACATGGAAACCCACGGCGTGCGCCGCGCGCGCCCCGCGGAACTCGTGCCGGGCACGACCTCCGTGATTACCGCACGCATGGACTACCTGCCCGCCACACCCGAGGGCTGGCAGGCGATCGAGTTCGATCGCCTGCGGCGGCCGGGCGAGGGCATCGTCTCGCTTTACGCGCGCGGCCGGGACTACCACAAGGTGCTGCGCTCCCGCCTGCAGAAGCTGTCCGAGCGCATCGCGGCGGCCGTGGGGCCCTTCGGCCACCGCGCCTTCACCGATTCGGCGCCGGTGCTGGAAGTGGAACTGGCGGCGCGCAGCGGCCAGGGCTGGCGCGGCCGCCACACGCTGGTGCTGAACCGCGAGGGCGGCTCGATGTTCTTCCTGGGCGAGATCTACGTGGACCTCGCGCTGCCGCCGACCGAACCCACGGGCGACCACTGCGGCACCTGCCACGCCTGCCTGGACGTGTGCCCCACGGGCGCGATCGTCGCGCCCTACCGGCTCGATGCGCGCCGCTGCATCTCGTATCTCACCATCGAGCACCACGGGTCCATCCCCGAGGAACTGCGCCCGCTCATGGGCAACCGCATCTACGGCTGCGACGACTGCCAGCTGGCGTGCCCCTGGAACAAGTTCGCCCGGCCCGCGCTGCTGCCCGACTTCGCGCCGCGCGAGGGGCTGGTGGGGCGATCGCTCGTGGAGCTGTTCGGCTGGAGCGAGGAGGAGTTCCTCCGCTTCACCGAAGGCAGCCCGATCCGCCGCATCGGCCACGCGCGGTGGCTGCGGAACATCGCCGTGGCGATGGGGAACGCGCTGCGCAAGGCGGACGACCCGGCGATCCGCGCGGCGCTGCAGGCGCGGCTGGGGCATCCCATGGACATGGTACGGGAGCACGTCCAGTGGGCCCTGTCGCAGTCTTGCGCGTGACCTCGTTTGGTAGTAATTTGAAACAACAGGGCGGGATCCAAAAGCAGTTGCGATGGCGGGAGGACTGCCATGGTCTCTGGCGACAGGATGGCTGCGGAGGCGTCCACCGTGACGCTGTCGATTCCAGGCGAGGCGCTGGGCGCGCTCGACGCCTACCTGCGATCCGGCGCGGCGCGCGGCCAACCCTTCGAGCAGGCGCTGCTGCAGGCGCTGGGCACGCGCGATGCCGCGCCGCACCGCCCGCTCCCGGTGGCCCTGCATGCGCGATGCGCGCTGTCGCAGCGCACGCTGCGCAAGGTGCACGAGTTCATCGCCGCCAAGCTGGCCGACGACATCAGCGTGGCCGACATCGCCCGGGCCGCCTCGCTCAGCCCCTTCCACCTCGGGCGCAGCTACCACCAGGCCACGGGCCAGACCCTGTGGCAGCACGTGCTGCAGTGCCGGGCGACCCTGGCGCGCAGCCTGATGACGGAGCATCCGCGGACGACGCTGGCGGACATCGCCGTGCTGTCGGGCTTCCAGACCTACAGCCAGTTCATCGCCGCCTTTCGCAAGACGCATGGCGTGACGCCCAGCGCGTACCGCCGCTCCCTGGACGCCGACCGGCCATAAGCGCCGCTTTCCCGTCCCGGCCGCAGGATTCCGAAGCGGGCCGGCACGGGCCCGGCATAGATTGGCCCTCCCTGCACTGCTGGAGGAAAGCCATGGACCTCGTTGCACGCATCGCCGCCTTCGTCCGCCTGCGCCTGCCGCTGCTGGTGGCCTGCGCGTTCAGCGCCATGCTCGTGGCGTGCGGCGGCGGCGGGGGCGACGACGCACCGGCGGCGCCTTCCAGCACGGTTTCCGGAACGGCCGCCGCGGGCGCGGCGGTCGCCAACGCGGTGGTCATCCTGAAGGACAGCGGCAACCGGTCGGTCCGCGCGACCACGAGCGCGAGCGGTGCGTTCACGCTCGACACCACGGGCCTGGCGCCGCCCTTCCTGCTGCGGGTGACCACGGGCGGAGGCGTGCGGCTGCTGAGCGTCAGCACCGACGGCAACGCCACGGCCACGCTGAACATCACGCCCATCACCGACCTCGTGGTGCGGTCCTGGTACAACCTGCAGGGGCAGTCGGCCGACACCGCCTTCGCCGACCCGACGGCCCTGCCGCCGCCGGCGCCGCAGCAGGTCCGCAGCATCGCGCGGGCGCTGCTCGATGTCCTGCAGCTCGCGATCACGACCGCCGACGCGCCCGTCACGGACCCGCTGGACCTCATCCGCAAGCCCTTCGCCGCCGACGGCACGGGCATGGACAAGCTGCTGGACAACAGCGACGTGACCGTGAACCGCACGAGGGCCGAACTGGTCCTGGCGGCGGGCAGCGCCACGCAGAGCACGCGCCTGGACTTCCGCACGGCCACCAGCGCGATCACCGCGAGCACGAGCACCACGGATGGCACCGCGACGACCACGGCCACGAGCACCAGCGTCGTGGCGGTCGCTCCCGGCCAGGTCGCGGCGCTGGACGCCATCCAGGCTTCGCTCGCCGGCGTCGCCGCTGCCGTGAACAGCCGGGGCACCGCCCTCTCGGCAGCCGATCTCGAACCCTTCTTCGACGCCGACCTGCTGGACGAAGGCCTGAACCGCAGCCAGTTCCTCGCCGAACTGCTACCCGACCTGCGGCAGCTCGACGACGTGACGCTCGCGGCCAACCAGGTCCGCGCACTCGATGTCGCCGGCGGCACCGCCGAAGTGCTCGTCGAAGTCACGCAAGCCGCGGGCGGGGCCACCAGCACCGACCGGCACGTGTTCTTCTTCCGGAAGGGATCCGACGGCGCCTGGCGGTTTTCCGGCGACGGGCGCATCGCGCGCGTGAACGTGCAGGCCGAAGGCCGGCACGACCAGGGCCTGCACGCGGGCATCGACGGGCCGGCTGTGAACATCGACGTCCGTCCCGTCGTGGGCAGCGTCCCCGCCAGCGCCGCTTCCGTGAGCGTGACCAGCAGCTTCGCTTCGCCCGCCGTGCAGCTTGGCCCCGTGGAGGTGCTCGATTCGGGCGTGCAGCTGCAGCCGTTCTTCGCCAACACCGGCGTGCTGTCGCCGCCGCTGCCGGCCGCGGGGACCCCGGTCACGGTGACCCTGCAGCGCAGCGCGGGCGGGAGCCTCTCCTATACGGTGCCGCTCAATGCCTTCACCACGGAGCGGATCGCGATCACCCGGCCGACCGGGACCACGATCCCCGTCGGGACGTCGACGGTGCGGTGGACGCTGCCCACGACGTATGCGGTGGAGCGGATCCAGGTCGCGGTGCTGATGTTCACCGACCATTCGGGAACCGGAGGCTTCCAGTGCATCAAGGACGTGCCGGTCGTCTCGCCCGCAGCCACCTCGGCGCAGGTGGTCGTCGAAGCCACCTGCAACGGCCTGCCCGTGCGGCTGGTGAACCTCGACGTCAGCACCGACGGCTTCAACGGGGAGAGATCGATCGTGATCTACGGGCTGTCGGTCGCGCCCTAGCCGGGCGGCGGAGCCGCGGTCCGCCCTAGGGCCGGACCGCGAGCACGCCCAACGCAAACGGCAGGCTCGCCAGCGCCAACAGCGTCGACAGCGTGACCAGCCCGCCCACGTACGCGCCGTTGTAGCCCATGCGCGCCGCCAGCACGTAGCAGCTCGACGAAGTCGGCAGCGCAGAGAACGCCAGCAGCACCAGCGTCTGCACCGCGTCGAGCCGGAAGGCCCAGGCCAGGGCGGCGGCGAGCAGCGGCAGCGCGAGGTGGCGGATGCCCAGCAAGGAAACGGTCAGGGTCTTCTGCTGCGCCAGGTGCGCGACCCGCATGCCGGCGCCGGCCGCCATCAGGCCCAGGGGAATCGAGGCGCCGCCGACGCGCGCGACCGTCGGCTCCAGCCAGGGCGGGATGCGCAGGCCGGCGAGGTTGGCCGCCAGCCCGGCGACCGTGGCGACGATCAGCGGGTTGCGCACCAGCGCGCCCACCATCCCGGTGCGGGCGTGACGCGCCATCGGCCAGACCGCCGCGACGTTGAACACCGGCACGCACACGCCGATCAGCACGGCCAGCAGCAGCAGGCCTTGCGCGCCGGCCATCCGGTCGACGATGGCGAGGCCGACGTAGGAGTTGAAGCGGAAGGCGACCTGCGCGGCGCCCGCGTGCTCGCGCCGGTCGATGTGGCGGGCGAGCCCCGGCACGTGGGGCAGCGCGTAGGCGAGGGCGATGCCGCCGACGCCCATCAGCAGTCCGGCGCCGATCAGGCTCGACGCCGCGCCCAGGTCCAGCGGGCTGCGCACGATGGACTGGAACAGCAGCACCGGAAAGAGGAAGAAGTACACCAGGTTCTCGACCTGGCCCCACACCGTCCGGTCGAGGGCGGTGGTGCGGCAGACGATGTAGCCGCACAGGATCAGGGAGAAGTCGGGAAGCAGCAGCTGCAGGAAATTCACGGCGCGAGGATAGCGTTACGATGCACGCCTTTTTCGGCCACCCCAAGGAGATTGAATGAGACGACGCACCTGGATCGCCGCGACCGGCGGCATCCTGGCCCTCGCCGCCACCCCTGCCTTCGCGCAGTCCTACCCGTCCAAGGTGATCCGCCTGATCGTGCCCTTCGCGCCCGGCGGCACCACCGACATCGTCGGCCGGGTCATGTCCGAGCCGCTGTCGAAGCAGCTCGGCCAGAGCGTGATCGTGGAGAACAAGTCCGGGGGCGGCGGCGTCATCGGCGCGACCGAGCTGATGCGCGCGGCGCCGGACGGCTACACGCTGGGCGTCGCCACGGTCTCCACCACGGCGGCCAACCCGGCGATCAACCCCAAGATCCCGTACAACCCCGTCACCGATTTCACGCCGATCGTCAACATCGCCGCCACGCCCAACGTGATCGCGGTGCATCCCAGCTTCCCGGCCCGCGACTACAAGTCCTTCGTCGCCGAGCTGAAGAAGAACCCCGGCAAGTACTCCTACTCCTCCTCCGGCACCGGCGGCATCGGCCACCTGCAGATGGAGCTGTTCAAGACGATGTCGGGCACCTTCGTCACCCACATCCCCTACCGCGGCGCGGGCCCGGCCCTGAACGACACGGTGGCCGGCCAGGTGCCGATGATCTTCGACAACCTGCCCTCGGCGCTGCCCTTCATCAAGGACGGCCGCCTGGTCGCGATCGTCGTGGCCGCGCCCCAGCGACTGAAGGAACTGCCCAACGTGCCGACCTTCAAGGAAGTGGGCCTGGAGCCCGTGAACCGCATGGCCTACTACGGCCTGCTGGGCCCCAAGGGCCTGCCGAAGGCGATCGTCGACAAGGTCAACGCCGCGGCGGTGAAATCGCTGCAGGATCCGGCCGTGCGCAAGCGCATCGAGGACACCGGCTCGATCGTGATCGGCAACACGCCCGAGCAGTTCGCCCAGCAGATCCGCAACGAGTTCGGCGTCTACAGGAAGGTCGTGGAGCAGGCGAAGCTGAAGCTGGAGTAATGTTGCGCTCGGAATGACCGACGCCATCGACACCTTCATCGACGCCCTCTGGCTCGAGGAGGGGCTCTCGCGCAACACGCTGGCCGCGTACCGGCGGGACCTGGCGCTCTATGCGCAGTGGCTGGCGAAGCGCGGCCTGCAGCTGCCGGCCACCAGCGAGGCCGACCTGCACGGCTACTTCGCCTTCCGGCACGCCGGCAGCAAGCCGACCTCGGCCAACCGCCGGCTGACGGTCTTCAAGCGCTACTTCCGCTGGGCGCTGCGCGAGCGCCTGATCGATGCCGACCCGACGCTGCGCCTGCAGTCGGCGAAACAGCCGCTGCGGGTGCCCAAGACGCTCACCGAAGCCCAGGTCGAGGCGCTGCTGGAAGCGCCCGACGTGGACACGCCGCTGGGCCTGCGCGACCGCACCATGCTGGAGCTGATGTACGCGAGCGGGCTGCGCGTGAGCGAGCTCGTGGGCCTGAAGACCTTCAACGTCGGCATGAACGAAGGCGTGCTGCGCGTGCTCGGCAAGGGCAGCAAGGAGCGCCTGGTGCCCTTCGGCCAGGTGGCGCGCGACTGGATCGTGCGCTATCTCGCCGAGGCGCGCGCCGCCATCCTGGGCGGCCAGCAGAGCGAGGACCTGTTCGTCACCGCGCGCGGGCAGGGCATGACCCGCGCGATGTTCTGGGTGATCGTGAAGAAGCACGCGCGCGCCGCGGGCATCACGGCGCCCCTGTCGCCGCACACGCTGCGGCATGCCTTCGCCACCCACCTGCTCAACCACGGCGCCGACCTGCGCGCCGTGCAGATGCTGCTGGGGCATGCCGACATCTCCACCACCACCATCTACACCCACGTCGCGCGCGAGCGGCTGAAGGTGCTGCACGCGCAGCACCATCCGCGCGGGTGAGCCTTCGGCCGTGTCCTCCTGCTGCACCCTTGCACCGAGCCGCCGCGCCGTGCTGGCCGCGCTGGCGGCCCTGGCCCTGCCCGCCCGCGCCCAGGTCTGGCCGGCCCGGCCGCTGCGCCTGATCGTGCCGGCCGCCAGCGGCAGCATCAGCGACCTGGTCGGGCGCGCCCTCGCGCAGAGCCTGGCCGCCGAGATGGGCCAGCCCGTGATTGTGGAGAACCGCGGCGGCGCCAACGGCACCATCGGCATGGACGCGCTTGCCCGGGCGCAGCCCGACGGCTACACGCTGGCCTTTTCCGCGACCGGCCCGCTCACGCTGAGCCCCGCGATCGGCAAGGTGGCCTACGACGCCGAACGCGACTTCACGCCGGTGGCCGCCGTCATGGACTCCCCCGTGCTGCTGATGGCCACGCCCGCGGCCTTCGCGCGCGATTTCGGCGAGCTGCTCGCGCGGGCCCGCGACTGGCCGGACACGATCCGCTGGGCCACCCCCGGACCCGCCTCGCTCGGCCACCTGGTGCTCGAGCACCTGCAGGCGGGAGCGCGCGTGCGCTTCGTGCACATCCCCTACCGCGGCGGTGCGCAGCAACTCGCCGATGCGCTGGGTGGCCAGTTCGAGGTGCTGACCATGCAGGCCACGCCGGCGCTGCTGGACTACGTCCGCCTGGGCCGGCTGCGGGCGCTCGCCGTCGGCGCGCCCCGGCGGCTGCCCGCGCTGCCGCAGGTGCCCACGCTGGCCGAACTGGATCACCCGGCCGCGAATCTCTCGGCGCACTTCGGCATCTTCGCGCCCGGCAACCTGCCGCTGCGCCTCCTGGACCGGATCAACAGCGAGGTGAACCAGGCGCTCGAGACGCCGCAGGTGCGCCAGCGCATGCTGGCCAGCGGGAGCGTGCCCACCGGCGGCGCGGCCCGGGACTTCGCGCGCCTCGTGATCGCCGAGGCCGACAGCACCCGGCGGATCGTGCGCGACGCGGGCATCCGCCTCGACTAGGCAAGCGCAGGGCGGGCGCGGGAACGCGGGCGCGAGTGGCGACATCTGTGCAGGCAGACCCGCCAAGCGGCTTATCGGCCGCCGCGGGCCGTACAGGAGAAGCTTGCAATGACCCTCAGTTTCCGTCCCGCCTTGCTGGCCGCCGCGCTGGCGATGGCCATCCTCCCCGCCCATGCCCAGGACAAGGGCCCGACCGATCCGCAGATCGCCGCCATCGTGGTCACCGCCAACCAGGTCGACGTCGACGCCGGCAAGCTGGCCAAGGCCCGCGCCCATTCCAAGGACGTCAGGAAGTTCGCCGAGCAGATGATCACCGACCACAACGCGGTGAACAAGCAGGCCGTCGCCCTCGCCAACAAGCTGAAGGTGAAGCCGGAGGCGAGCGACACCAGCCGCAGCCTCAAGAAGGGCGGCGACGACAACATCGCGGCGCTGAAGAAGCTCAAGGGCGCCGCCTTCGACAAGGCCTACGTGGACCACGAGGTGGCCTACCACCAGGCCGTGCTCGACGCCCTCGACAAGACCCTGGTGCCCTCGGCCGACAACGCCGAACTGAAGGACCTGATGGTGAAGGTGCGCCCCGCGTTCGTCGCGCACCTCGAGCACGCGAAGATGCTCCAGTCGCAGCTGGGGAAGTGACGTGAACGGCGCGAAGCTGCCGGCCCTGGCCGGCCTGGTGCTGGCGGCGGCGCTGCTGCCGCAGTCCGCGCTCGCCGAGACGCACACCGTGACCATGGAGGGCATGAAGTTCCAACCCCAGGTGGTCACGGTGAAGCGCGGCGACACGATCGTGTGGCGCAACCGCGACGTGGTGCCGCACACCGCGACGGCGGCGGGGCTGTTCGATTCGGGCGGGATCGCCAATGGGAAGTCGTGGTCGCACGTGGCTTCCAAGGCGGGCCGCCACGACTACGTGTGCACCTACCACCCTGGCATGAAAGCGACGGTGGTGGTGCAATGAGCGGCATGAGCACACTCCGTTCCGTCGCCCCGGCGACCCAGGTCGACGACGCCGCGCTCGTGCAGCGCGTGCTGGCCGGCGAGGGCACCAGCTTCGAACTGCTGATGCGGCGCTACAACCAGCGCCTCTACCGCGTCGCGCGCTCCATGCTGCGCGACTCGGCCGAAGCGGAGGACGCGCTGCAGGACGCATGGCTCTCCGCCTTCCAGGCGATGGGCAACTTCCGCGGCGAGGCGAGCCTCGCCACCTGGTTGTCGCGCGTGGTCGTCAACCAGTGCCTGGTGCGGCTGCGCCGCCAGGCGCGCCGCGACAACATCGTGCCCATGGTGTCCATGGGCGGGCCGGAAGACGAGGAGTACGCCGCCATGCCGACCACCGAAACGGAAACGCCCGACAAGGCGCTGGTGCGGGCGGAGCTGCGCGCCGTGCTGGAGCGCAAGCTCGACGAACTGCCCGAAGCCTTCCGCACGGTCTTCGTGCTGCGCTGCGTGGAGGAGCTGAGCGTCGAGGAAACCGCGCGCTGCCTCGACATCCCCGAGGCCACCGTGCGCAGCCGCCATTTCCGCGCCCGCAGCATGCTGCGCGAGTCGCTGGCGCAGGACATCGACGTGGCCGAGCGCGACGTGTTCTCCTTCGACGGCGAACGCTGCGACCGCATCGTCGCCGGCGTGCTGGCCCGGCTGGGCCTGCGCTAGCTCGCCGGTCCCCGCAAACCTTGCCTCCGGCAGGGATGCGGGGATCGTCGTACACTCGGGGGCTCCCCCAACACCGCCTCCTCTCGTGCACGGAGGCGGATGAGCCCCGACTCCGCCGCCGGCCCGCGCACCGTCCCCGGTGCGCCCGCGCTCCCCAGGCGGGTCCTCGCTCCTGAACTCCCGCCCGCACCGGGCGCAACGCGCGGCGCGCCCTTCGGCGCGCGCCGCTGCATCCCGTGGTCCGGCCCCCGGACCGCATTCGAAAGGACTGCATGGCGAAGGAAGAATTGATCGAAATGCGCGGCCGCGTCGAGGAAGTGCTGCCCGACTCCCGCTTCAAGGTGGTGCTCGAGAACGGCCACACGCTGATCGCCTACAACGGCGGCAAGATGCGCAAGCACCGCATCCGCGTCATCGCCGGCGACGACGTGACGCTGGAGATGTCCCCCTACGACCTGAACAAGGGCCGCATCATGTTCCGCCACCTGCCTCCCCGCACGGGCGGCGGCGTTGCGCGCCCGCCGGTCCGGCGTCGCTGAGGCGACCTGCTCCCTCTCCCGCTTGCGGGAGAGGGCGGGGGTGAGGGTCATCGAGGGCTGATCCGGCCGAGAAGAATGTCCAACTCCGCCTCGGCCGTGTCGAATTCCTGCACCCGCGCCGGGGAATACATCTCGATCGACAGGGCTACCGCAGGCCGCAAGAGCAGCCCTTGCGGGGTTGTCTCCGCGACCAACAAATCGTTCGCCTTCAGCCCGAGCTCCTCGCGCAGCTTGGCCGGCAGGGTGATCGCTCCCCGGGCTGTGACACTCACGATGGTTCCCATGATCGCGTTTTACTGGAACGGCTCAGGTTCTGCAAAACGCAAGATCCATCTCAAGGTGCCTGAGGCGGGGCAACCCCGCCGGCCAGCCAGGCCAGTTCCTCCGCCGTGAAGCCCGCGCTGCGCCGCGCTTCCTCGTTGAAGGGCGGATGCAGCCGCGGCGCGGCGTAGCGCTCCACGAGCGCCGGATAGTGCGCGACGGGATCCAGTTGCTCGCGCTCGCACAGCCACCGGTACCAGCGATTGCCGATCGCGACGTGGCCCACCTCGTCGCGCAGGATCACGTCCAGGATCTCCACAGCCCGCAGGGCCGCCGGCGTCCCGACCTGGCGCAGCTTCTGCTGGATCTGCGGCGTCGCGTCCAGCCCGCGTGCTTCCAGCGTGCGCGGCACCAGCGCCATGCGCGCGACCACGTCGTCCCTCGTCTTCTCGCACATCGCCCACAGGCCGTCGTGCGCCTCGAAGTCGCCGTAGGCGTGGCCCAGCGTCGCCAGGTGGTCCGCCAGCAGCGTGAAGTGGAAGGACTCCTCCGCCGCCACGCGCAGCCAGTCGTGGTGGAAGGCCTCCGGCATGTCCTCGAAGCGCCAGGCGGCGTCCAGGGCCAAGTTGATCGCGTTGAACTCGATGTGGGCGATGGCATGCAGCAGGGCGGCCAGGCCTTCGGGCTTCGCCGGCGAGCGCCGCGGCACGCGCGCCGGATGGACCAGGCGCGGCAGGTCCGGCCGGCCGGGCAGCGTGGCCGGCGGCTCGGGTGCGGTGGGTGAGATCGGCAACTGCCGGGCATCCGCGAACAAGGCCGTGGCCAGCGCGGCCTTCGCGCGCGGGTCGGCCGCGCAAAGCGCCTGCAGAGCCCGTTGGCGGAGCTCCATCCCTACAATTCTAGTTTTTGTCCAGGAACGACCGAATGGCGATCTACGAACTCGACGGCAAGGCGCCGCAACTGGCAAAGGGCGCATGGGTCGCCGACAACGCGGAGGTGATGGGGCAGGTGGAACTGGCGGAGAACGCCAGCGTCTGGTACGGCTGCGTCGTGCGCGGCGACACCGAGAAGATCCGCATCGGCCGCAACAGCAACATCCAGGACGGCTCGGTGCTGCACGCGGACGAGGGCGTGCCGCTCACCATCGGCGACAACGTCACCGTGGGCCACCAGGTCATGCTGCATGGCTGCACCATCGGCGAGGGCTCGCTGATCGGCATCCAGGCCGTGGTGCTCAATCACGCGAAGATCGGCAAGAACTCGATCGTGGGCGCCGGCAGCGTGGTGACCGAGGGCAAGGAGTTCCCGGACAACTCGCTGATCGTGGGCGCCCCCGCGAAGGCGATCCGCACGCTGGACGCCGGGCAGATCGCGAAATTCCAGACGATTCCCCAGCACTACGTGGAGAACGCGCAGCGCCACGCCCGGCGCAAGAAGATCGGCTGATGTCCGAGCTGCACAAGTTCCTGTTCGACGGCCTGCCCGTGCGCGGGCAGATCGTGCGCCTGACCGACGCCTGGCAGGAGATCCTGGCGCGCCGCCGCGCCGACGACGCGGCGACGCCCTGGCCCTGGCCGGTGACGCGCATGCTGGGCGAGATGGCGGCGGCCGGCGCGCTGATGCAGGCCAACATCAAGTTCAACGGCGCGCTGGTCATGCAGATCTTCGGCGAGGGGCCGGTGAAGGTGGCGGTGGCCGAGGTGCAGCACGACCTGAGCCTGCGCGTGACCGCCAAGGTGGTGGGCGAGGTGGATTCCGGCGCGCACCTGCAGGACCTCGTGAACGTGAACGGCCGCGGCCGCTGCGCGATCACGCTCGACCCCAAGGACCGCCTGCCGGGCCAGCAGGCCTACCAGGGCGTCGTGCCGCTGAACGCGAGCCACGGCACGGACAAGCCGAACCTGGCCGACGTGCTGGAACACTACATGCGCCAGTCCGAGCAGCTGGATACCAGGCTGGTGCTGGCCGCCGACGCGAACGTCGCGGCCGGCCTGCTGATCCAGCGGCTGCCCGCCGAGGGCGAGGCCAACCTGGGCGGCGCCCAGGGGCTGGACCCGGCGGAGCAGATGGAGCACTTCAACCGCATCGCGACGCTCGCGGGCAGCCTCACCGGCGACGAACTGCTGCAGCTGGACGTGGAGACCATCCTGCGGCGCCTGTTCTGGCAGGAGCGCATCCTGAGGTTCGATGCGCTGACGCCGCGCTTCGCCTGCACCTGCAGCCGCGAACGCGTCACCGGCATGATCCGAGGGCTGGGGCAGGAGGAGGCCGAGAGCATCCTGGCCGAGCGCGGCGAGATCGACGTGAGCTGCGATTTCTGCGGCCAGCACTACCGCTTCGACGCCGTCGACGCGGCCCAGATCTTCATGGCCCCGGGCGACCAGCCGCCGGGGTCGTCGACGATGCAGTGAGCCGGAAGAGGCGGTGCTCGCACTCCGGGTCGCTGCACTTCTCGCACATCCACACCCAGGGCCGCTGCGCCTCCGCCGTGCGCTCGCGCCCGAAGGGCAGCACGCCGCGGGAGGCGAGGGCGTCCAGGGCGGACGCCAGCCGCTGCGGGCCCTGGCCGTAGACCACCTGGAAGGGGATGGCCGCATCCTGCAACTGCGAGCGCACCAGCGCGTCGACCTCCTCGCGGGAATGCGCGGCATCGCGCTGGAGGCCGTCGGCCACCCAGGGTAGGTCCAGTCCCGTGACCAGCGTCGCGTCGTAGCCGCGCTGGCGCTCCAGCGCGAAGCGCAGCAGCTCGCCGTCGGGAAACAGCATGCCCGCGTAGATCGCGACCATGAGCGATGTGGTGTCCGCGACCACGAAGTCCGCGGAAGCCGCCGCTTCGTCCACGCGGTGTTCCTGCTCCCGCGCGATCGCGAGCTGTTCTTCGGGGCGGGGGGCGCGGCCGGCGCGGGTGCACCATTCGCGCAGGACTTCGGGGACGGCAACGGCGCGGAGGCCGCGCTCGCGCAGGTGCGCGGCCAGTTCCGCCGCCAATTGCGACTTGCCGGTGCTCTCGGCACCGAGCACCGCAATGCGCGTCATTTGACGATCTGGACCAGCACCTCGTTGGGCTTGACCATGCCCAGCTCGGAGCGGGCCTTCTCCTCGACCATGTCCAGGCCTTCCTGGAGGTCGCGCACCTCCTCGGCCAGGCGCGCGTTCGCCTGCCGGGCGACCGTGTTGTTCGCGCGCTGTTCGTCGAGCGTGCGCTGCAGGTGGGCCACGTCGCCGACGCTGCCGCGGCCCAACCAGAGCTGGGCCTGCACCACGGCCAGCAGGCCGATCAGCAGGGCGGCGACGAGCCTGGAGTCCACTACCTCAGGTTGTAGAAGGCCGCGCGGCCGGGATACTGGGCGATCTCGCCCAGGTCTTCCTCGATGCGCAGCAGCTGGTTGTACTTGGCCATGCGGTCGCTGCGCGACAGCGAGCCCGTCTTGATCTGGCCCGCGTTGGTGCCGACGGCGATGTCGGCGATGGTGGAGTCCTCGGTCTCGCCCGAGCGGTGGCTGATCACGGCCGTGTAGTTGGCGCGCTTGGCCATCTCGATCGCGGCGAAGGTCTCGGTGAGCGTGCCGATCTGGTTGATCTTGATCAGGATCGAGTTGGCGATCTTCTTCTCGATGCCTTCCTTCAGGATCTTCGTGTTGGTGACGAACAGGTCGTCGCCCACCAGCTGCACCTGGCTGCCCAGGCGCTCGGTCAGCAGCTTCCAGCCGTCCCAGTCGCCCTCGGCCATGCCGTCCTCGATGCTGATGATCGGGTACTTCGACACCCAGCTCTCCAGCACGCCGGCCCAGTCGGCCGCGTTGAGGCGCTGGCCTTCGGCCGTGAGGTCGTAGATGCCGTCCTTGTAGAACTCGCTGGAGGCGCAGTCCAGGCCCAGCGCGACCTGCTCGCCCGGCTGGTAGCCGGCCTTCTCGATCGCCTGCAGGATCATCTGGATCGCGGCCTCGTGGTTCTCCACGTTCGGGGCGAAGCCGCCTTCGTCGCCGACGGCCACGCTCATCCCCTTGTCGTGGATGATCTTCTTGAGCGCGTGGAACACCTCGGCGCCGTAGCGCATCGCCTCGCGGAAGCTGGGCGCGCCCACGGGGATGATCATCAGCTCCTGGAGGTCGAGGTTGTTGTTGGCGTGCGCGCCGCCGTTGACGACGTTCATCATCGGCACCGGCAGCTGGCAGCCGTTCATGCCGCCGAAGTAGCGGTACAGCGGCAGGCCGGATTCCTCGGCCGCGGCGCGGGCGACGGCCATGGAGACGGCCAGCATCGCGTTGGCGCCCAGGCGGCTCTTGTTCTCGGTGCCGTCCAGGTCGATCAGCGTCTTGTCGAGGAAGTTCTGCTCGGAGGCGTCGAGGCCCAGCACCGACTCGGAGATCTCGGTGTTGATGTGCTCGACGGCCTTCAGCACGCCCTTGCCCAGGTAGCGCTTGGGATCGCCGTCGCGCAGCTCGATGGCCTCCCGCGAGCCGGTGGAAGCCCCCGAGGGCACGGCCGCACGGCCCATGGTCCCCGACTCCAGCAGGACGTCGCACTCCACGGTGGGATTCCCGCGCGAGTCCAGGATCTCGCGTCCGACGATGTCAACGATGGCGCTCATTCAGTGGTTCTCTTTTCGTTTTTCAAACAGCCAAGCAGCCGGACGCAGAGGTCGCAAAGGTTACGCAAAAGTCGCAAAAGAGGCAGAAGACATTTTTATGAATTCCTTTGCGACCTTTGCGAAACCTTTGCGACTTTCGCGTCCGGCAGCCCGCATTCAGGCCCCTTCGATCAGCACCATCCGCATCACGGCGGCGCCTTCGCGGGCCTTCTTCGCGGCCTGGTATTCCGGGGAGTGGTACCACTCCAGGGCTTTTTCCTTCGAGGGGAATTCCATCAGCACGGTGCGGTCGGGCGTCCAGTCGCCTTCCAGCACTTCGACGGCGCCGCCGCGCACCATGGGCTGCACGCCGTGGGCCTGGAAGGCCTGCGTCGACAGCTTGCGGTACTCGTCGTATTGCTGCGGGTTGGTGACCTTGACGTTCGCGAGGATGTAGTACTTAGGCAAAGTGGTTCTCCAGGAAGCCGTTCTTCTTGGTGACGCGGTCCAGCGCCACCAGCGTTTCCAGCAGCGCGCGCATGTGCTTCAGCGGCACCGCGTTGGGCCCGTCGGACAAGGCCTTGGCCGGGTCCGGGTGGGTTTCCATGAACAGGCCGGCCACGCCGACCGCCACCGCCGCGCGCGACAGCACCGGCACGTGCTCGCGCTGGCCGCCCGAGCTGGTGCCCTGGCCGCCAGGGAGCTGCACGGAGTGGGTGGCGTCGAACACCACCGGCGCGCCGGTCTCGCGCATGATCGCCAGCGAGCGCATGTCCGAGACCAGGTTGTTGTAGCCGAAGCTCGCGCCCCGCTCGCAGGCCAGGAAGCTGTCTTCCGGCAGGCCCTTCTCGCGGGCGGCGTCGCGCGCCTTCTGGATCACGTTCTTCATGTCGCCGGGCGCGAGGAACTGGCCCTTCTTGATGTTCACCGGCTTGCCGGACTGGGCGACGGCGCGGATGAAATCGGTCTGGCGGCACAGGAAGGCCGGCGTCTGCAGAACGTCGACCACCTGGGCGACGCGCGGCACTTCCGCCTCGGTGTGCACGTCGGTGAGGATAGGCACCTGCAGCTCGCGCTTCACCTTGGCCAGGATCTCCAGGCCCTTCTCCATGCCCGGGCCGCGGAAGCTGGCCCCTGACGACCGGTTGGCCTTGTCGTAGCTGCTCTTGAAGATGAAGGGGATGCCCAGGGAAGAAGTGATCTCCTTCAGCTGGCCCGCCACGTCCATCTGCAACTGCTCGGACTCGACGACGCAGGGACCGGAAATGAGGAAGAAGGGCTGGGCGAGCCCGACTTCGAAACCGCACAGCTTCATTTAGGCGACAACCTTGAGGGACTTGCCGCCGGCGGCCCCGAGGGCCCCCGCCTGGTGCTGGCACGCGGCGTGGATGAAGGAATTGAACAGCGGGTGGCCGTCCCACGGCGTCGACTTGAATTCCGGGTGGAACTGCACGCCCATGAACCAGGGATGCACGTCCTGCGGCAGCTCCACGATCTCGGTGAGGTGCTCGCGCTGCGTCAGTGCCGAGATCACCAGGCCGGCCTTGCGCAGCGTGTCGAGGTACTTGACGTTCGCTTCGTAGCGGTGGCGGTGGCGTTCCGTCACCACGTCGCCGTAGATCCTGTGCGCCAGCGTGCCGGGGGCGACGTCGGAACTCTGCGCGCCCAGGCGCATGGTGCCGCCCAGGTCGGACTGCTCGCTGCGCACCTGGATCGCGCCGCTCGCGTCCTGCCATTCGGTGATGAGGGCGATCACCGGGTGCGGCGTCTGCGGCTCGAACTCGGTGCTGTTGGCGCCGTGCAGGCCGGCGACGTCGCGCGCGTACTCGATGGTCGCGACCTGCATGCCAAGGCAGATGCCCAGGTAGGGGACCTTGTGCTCGCGGGCGAAGCGGGCCGCGGCGATCTTGCCCTCGATGCCGCGCTTGCCGAAGCCGCCGGGCACCAGGATGGCGTCGTACTGGGCGAGCTGGTTGACGCTGTCGGGCGTGATGGTCTCGGAATCGAGGTAGTCGACCTTCACGCGCACGTGGTTCTTCAGGCCCGCGTGGCGCAGCGCCTCGTTGAGCGACTTGTAGCTGTCCGACAGGTCGACGTACTTGCCGACCATGGCGATGTGGACCTCGCCGCGTGGGTGCTCCACCTCGTACACGAGGTCGTCCCAGCGCTTCAGGTTGGCCGGCGGCGTGCCCAGGCGCAGCTTGTCGCAGATCAGGCCGTCCAGGCCCTGCTCGTGCAGCACGCGCGGCACCTTGTAGATGGTGTCGACGTCCGGCATGGAGATCACGCCCCAGCGCGGCACGTTGGTGAACAGGCTGATCTTCTCGGCCTCGTCCTCGGGGATGCGGCGGTCGGCGCGGCACAGCAGGGCGTCGGGCTGGATGCCGATCTCGCGCATCTTCTGCACCGTGTGCTGCGTGGGCTTGGTCTTCAGCTCGCCGGCGGCCTGGATGAAGGGCACGTAGGTGAGGTGGACGAAGGCGGAGTTGTTGGGGCCCAGCTTCAGCGCCATCTGGCGCACCGCCTCCAGGAAGGGCAGGGACTCGATGTCGCCGACGGTGCCGCCGATCTCGACGATCGCCACGTCCACGTCGCCGGCGCCGCGGCGGATGAACTCCTGGATCTCGTTGGTGACATGCGGGATGACCTGCACCGTCTTGCCCAGGTAGTCGCCGCGGCGTTCCTTCTCCAGCACGCTCTTGTAGATCTGGCCGGTCGTGAAGTTGTTCGCCTTGCGCATGCGCGTGGAGACGAAGCGTTCATAGTGGCCGAGGTCCAGGTCGGTCTCCGCGCCGTCGTCGGTGACGAACACCTCGCCGTGCTGGAAGGGCGACATCGTGCCCGGATCCACGTTGATGTAGGGATCGAGCTTGATCAGGGTGACTTTGAGGCCCCGCGACTCCAGGATCGCTGCGAGGGAGGCTGAGGCGATTCCCTTGCCCAGGGAGGACACCACACCGCCGGTGACGAAGACGAATTTGGTCATGTCGGTCGGGAGGGCGGCTCCCGGGAGGTGGTAAAGCGAGATTATAGAGGTCCCTTACACTCCGCAGCCATGAACGATCTCGCCGGCAAGCACATCGTCCTGGGCCTGACGGGCGGGATCGCCTGCTACAAGGCCGCGGATCTGTGCCGGGCCCTCGTCAAGGAGGGCGCGCAGGTCCAGGTGGTGATGACCAACGCCAGCGAGCAGTTCATCACGCCCGTGACCATGCAGGCGCTGTCGAACCGGCCCGTGTTCACCTCGCAGTGGGATGCCCGCGAGCCGAACAACATGCCGCACATCAACCTGTCGCGCCAGGCCGACGCCATCCTCGTCGCACCCTGCAGCGCGGACTTCATGGCGAAGCTGGTGCAGGGCCGGGCCGACGAACTGCTGTCGCTGATGTGCCTCGCCCGCCCGATCGAGCGCGTGCCGCTGCTGATCGCGCCGGCGATGAACCGCGAGATGTGGGCCCATCCGGCCACCCAGCGCAACATGGCGCAGCTGGCCGCCGACGGCGCCACCATCCTGGGCGTGGGCAGCGGCTTCCAGGCCTGCGGCGAGACGGGCGACGGCCGCATGCTGGAGCCGCAGGAATTGCTGGAGGACCTCGTCGCCTTCCTGCAGCCCAAGCGGCTGGCGGGCCGCAAGGTGGTGATCACCGCCGGCCCCACCTTCGAGGCGATGGACCCGATCCGCGGCATCACCAACCATTCGTCCGGCAAGATGGGATTCGCCATCGCCCGCGCCGCGCGCGAAGCGGGCGCCGAGGTCGTGCTGGTGGCCGGGCCCGTGAGCGTGCCCACGCCGCGCGGCGTGCGCCGCGTCGACGTGAAGTCGGCCCGCGAGATGCTCGCGGCCACGCAAGCCGAGACGCCGCGGGCCGACGTGTTCATCGCCGCGGCCGCCGTGGCCGACTGGCGGCCCGTCACCGAAGCGGACCGGAAGATCAAGAAGGACGGCAGCGGAAGCGCGCCGGTGCTCGCCTTCACCGAGAACCCCGACATCCTCGCGACGGTCGCGAAGACCGAACGCGCGAAGAGCGGCGCGCTGTTCTGCGTCGGCTTCGCCGCGGAGAGCCACGACCTCGTGAAGCACGCCAAGGCCAAGCGCGAGCGCAAGGGCATCCCGCTGCTGGTGGGCAACATCGGCCCGCTCACCTTCGGCCAGGACGACAACCAGATGCTGCTGGTGGACGCGGAGGGCGCCACCGAGCTGCCCCGCGCCTCCAAGATCGAATGCGCGCGCCGGCTCGTCGCCGAGATCGCGCGTCGCCTGCCGCGCGCCTGAAACACCCCGAATGCAAGTCGACGTCAAGATCCTCGATCCGCGCCTGGCGGACCAGTTGCCCAGCTACGCCACGCCCGGCAGTGCCGGCCTGGACCTGCGCGCCTGCCTCGATGCGCCGCTCACGCTGGAGCCGAACGCCTGGCAGCTGGTGCCCACCGGCATCGCCATGTGGCTGAAGGACCCGGGCTACGCGGCGCTGATCCTGCCGCGCTCGGGCCTCGGCCACAAGCACGGCATCGTGCTCGGCAACCTGGTCGGCCTGATCGACAGCGACTACCAGGGCCAGCTGATGGTGAGCGCCTGGAACCGCAGCGACACGGCCTTCACGCTGCAGCCCATGGAAAGGCTGGCCCAGCTGGTGATCGTGCCCGTCGTGCAGGCAAGCTTCCGCGTGGTCGACGACTTCCCGGCGACGCAGCGCGGCGCCGGCGGCTACGGCTCGACCGGGAAGAGTTGATGCCGGCCGGCGTGCGCGCCGGCTGACAGCGTGTCCATCGATCTCCTACGCCAAACAGCGGGAATGACGGCGCCCGCGTCGGAGGCGGTCCCGCTTGAATGAAGACCACGGCGCGCCCGTGGTGGGCTCCGCCAAGGTCCGATCATCCAACAAGGAGAATTTTCATGAATCTCACCCGACTGACGTCGCTCGCCGTCGGCACCGTGGCCGCCGCCGCGCTCGCCGCCTGCTCGTCCTATCCGCTCGGCCCGACGGCCACCGCCTATCCCACGACCACCACGACCTACCCGGTGGCCACGTATCCCGTGGCGGGCACCGAGTACGGGCGCATCGTGAACATCGAGTACATGCCCGTGGGCACGGCTGCTTCCAGCGGCACCAACATCCTGGGCGCCGTGGTCGGCGGCCTCGCCGGTGCGGCGCTGGGCAACCAGATCGGCAGCGGCTCGGGCCGCACGGCGGCGACGGTGCTGGGCGGCGTGGCCGGCGCGGCGGTGGGCAGCCGCATCGCCCGCAACCAGCAGGGCCTGACCACGCAACCGGGCTATCGCATCACCATGCAGACGGACCAGGGCCTGATGCGCACGTACGAAGTGCCGGCCACCGGCGACCTGCGCGTGGGCGATCGCGTGCGGGTGGACAACGGCGTGATCTATCGCGCTTGACCGGCCTTGCTCCCTCTCCCCTCCGGGGAGAGGGCTGGGGTGAGGGGCGAGCGCGCCTCCACCCTCACCCCAACCCTCTCCCGCCCGCGGGAGAGGGAGCGTTTCAGTCCCCGATGCGGAAGAACCCGGTTCCCAGCGTCCCGGTCCCGATCTCTTCTTCCGTCGCTTCCCGCACGCCTTCCACCTTCAGGTGCAGCCGCAGGGCAATGCCCGCCAGCGGGTGGTTGCCATCGAGCACCACGTGTTCGGGGTAGATTTCCGTGACGGTGTAGAGCAGGTCGCCCGGCGCGTCCTTGCTCGTCGCGCCGGCGGGCAGGCCTTCGTAGGTCATGCCTTCCTGCAGTTCCTGCGGGAACACCGAGCGCGGCTCCAGGAACACGCGCTGCTCGTCGTAGTCGCCGAAGGCGTCCTCCGGCTCCAGGTGCAGGTCCACGCGGTCGCCGGGCTCGTGGCCCTGCAGCGCCTCCTCGATCTTGGCGAGCAGGTCCTTGCCGCCCACCAGGAATTCCACGGGCTCTTCCAGCCGGTCGAGCTCCTCGCCCAGCGTGTCCTTCAGGGTCCAGGTCAGGGCGACGACGCAGTGCGGTGTGATTTCCATAGGAGAATTGTCGCAGCTACCAAGCCAAGCGGATGGACATCGAACGACCTGCGGACCTGCTGGGCGGCCTCTCGCCGTCCCGCTTCATGCAACGCCACTGGCAGAAGAAGCCCCTGCTGGTCCGCCAGGCCTTCCCCGCATTCCAGCCACTGCTGAGCCCGCGCGAACTGTTCGCGCTGGCCGCGCAGGAAGACGTCGAGTCGCGCCTGGTCGTGCGCGACGCCCGCGCCTGGCGCCTGCAGCGCGGCCCCTTCGCGCGCCGCGCCCTGCCGTCGACGAAGCGCCCCGACTGGACGCTGCTGGTGCAGGGCGTGGACCTGCACGTCCCCGCCGCCCACGCGCTGCTGCACGCCTTCTCCTTCCTGCCCGCGGCGCGCCTGGACGACCTGATGATCAGCTACGCCGCCGACGGCGGTGGCGTCGGCCCGCACTTCGACAGCTACGACGTGTTCCTGCTGCAGGCGCAGGGCCGCCGGCGCTGGCGGATCGGCCGCCAGTCCGACCTGCAGCTGCAGCAAGGCGTGCCGCTGAAGATCCTCGAACGCTTCGAGCCGGAAGAGGAATTCGTGCTCGAGCCCGGCGACATGCTGTACCTGCCGCCCCGCTATGCGCACGACGGCATCGCCGAGGGCGAGTGCCAGACCTACTCGATCGGCTTCCGCGCGCCGGCGCAGGCGGAGCTCGCGCGCGAACTGCTGCAACGCATCGCCGACGATGCCGGCGAGTCGCTGCAGGCGACGCTCTATCGCGACCCGCGCCAGCCGGCCACCGCCACGCCGGCTGCCGTGCCGGCCGGATTGAGCGAGTTCGCGCAGGACGCGGTCGCCGCGGCGCTGAAGGACCCGCTGGCGCTGCAGCGCGCGCTGGGCGAATACCTCACCGAGCCCAAGCCGCAGGTCTGGTTCGAGGGCGGACGCGCGCCGCGCCGCCTGCGCTCGGTGGTGCTCGATGCGCGCACGCGCATGCTGCACGACGCGCGCCACGTGTTCATCAACGGCGAGGCCTGGCGCGCCGCGGGACGCGACGCCACGCTGATGCGCCGCCTGGCCGACCGGCGCCGGCTCGACGCCACCGAGCTCGAGCGCGCGAGCGAAGCGGCGCTCGCGCTGCTGCGCTCGTGGTGCGAGGCGGGCTGGCTGCACGCGAACGGGGAGGAAGCATGAACGACGACCGCAGCGCCGGTTCCGCCTTGCCGTCGGGCCGCTTCGAAGGCCGCGAAGCCTTCCGCCAGCTGGTGCGCGACGCGCTCGCCACCGCCGCACGCGAGGGCTGGCGCGAGGTCATCCTCAGCGACGCGAGCTTCGAGGACTGGCCGCTGGGCGAGCGCGCGGTGGCGGAATCGCTGCAGGCCTGGGCGCGCTCCGGCCGCCGGATGGTGCTGCTGGCGAAGAACTACGACCTCGTGCGGCGCCAGCATGCGCGCTTCGCGCAGTGGCGCGTGCTGTGGTCGCACATCGTGAGCGCCAGCGCCTGCCCCGCGGCCGACCCCCTGGACCTGCCCAGCGCGCTCTGGAGCCCGGGCTGGGTGATGGAGCGGCGGGACATCGAACGCTGCAACGGCTGGTGCGGCAGCGAGCCGGAACGGCGGCTCGCTCTGCGCGAGGGCCTGAACGAATGGATGCAAAAGTCAACTCCATCTTTTGCATCAACCACGCTCGGTTTGTAGCCGGAAAGGGTTCGAAATCGAAGGGTCGACTCCGGGAAAATTCCAGTTGACCGTATAATATTTAACTGAGCTGGAAAGCGTTCGCACCCTCCACTCTGTCACCGGCGGCGAGACCCGCCGGGACACGTTTCCGGATACTCGTTCATCCTCAAAGGAAATTGAAATGAAGAAATCGCTCGTTCTCGCGGCCCTGATCGCCGCTGCCGCTCTCGCTGCCTGCGGCAAGAAGGAAGAGCCTGCTCCCGCCCCGGCCCCGGCCGAAGCGCCCGCCGCCGCCCCCGCTCCCGCGCCGGCTCCGGAACCCGCGCCCGCCGCTTCCGCGGCGGCCGACGCCGCTTCCGCCGCCGCTGGCACGGCTTCCGCCGCTGCCGACGCCGCCTCGGGTGCCGCTTCCGCGACCAAGTAAGTCCGGTCGCTCCCATTGCGAAGCCGCCTTCGGGCGGCTTTGTCGTTCCTGGAAAAGAATGCGGGAGGCGAGGGCGGGGCGCGCGCTCAGGCGCTGAGCCAGCCGCTGCCGGCGGGCCCGTCGGCCACGTGGATCTCGGCGGCACTGCCCAGCGCGTCCTGCAGCGCCGCGCGCGCGAGTTCCGGCTTGTTGTTCTGTTCGCTCAGGTGCGCGGCGACCACCTGGCGCAGGCAGCCGGCAGCCAGCAGCGACCGGGCCAGCGCGGCGGCGGCGCTGTTGGCCAGGTGTCCCCAGGCGCCGCCGACCCGCCGCTTCAGGAAGGGCGGGTAGCGCGAGGCCATCAGCATGGCCTCGTCGTGGTTGCATTCCAGCAGCAGCGTCGCGCAGCCGGCCAGCTGCTGCAGCACGTGGGCGCTGACGTGCCCCAGGTCGGTGAGCAGGCCCAGGCGCACCGCCCCGTCGCTGCACGTGAGCTGCAGCGGCTCGCGCGCGTCGTGCGGCACCGTGAAGGGCTGCACCTGGAGCCCGCCGAGCTCGAAGGCGCAGCCGTCGGCGGCCACGCGCAGCAGGCCGTCGAAGTCGGGCTGGCCGAGCGCGGCGTACGTGCCCTCGCTCATGTAGACGGGGATGCGCTCGCGCAGGGCGAGCTGGCGCGCGCAGCCGATGTGGTCGCCGTGCTCGTGGGTGATGAAGATCGCGTCGACCTGCTCGGCGAGCATCCCGGCGGCGCCCAGGCGCTTGTCCAGCTCCCGGATGCCGAAGCCGCAGTCCACCAGCAGGTGCGTGACACCGCTGCCGGCGCGCGCCTGGATCACCGTGGCGTTCCCCGAACTGCCACTGCCCAGGCTCTTGAAGCGGATCACTTCAGGTCGTCGGCGATCACTTGCACGATGCGCTGCGCGTTGTCCTTGCCCGCGGGCGCGCCGTTGACGTCCAGCACCGACACGGTGGTCGTCTGGCCTTCGGTCTTCAGGTTGATGCGGAACTTCAGCGGCTGCTCCGCCGGCTCGGCGCGGCTGAACAGGCGGCCGAAGAAGCCCGGTTCCTTCTTGTCCGGGTTGGGCGGCACGTAGCGCACGAAGTAGGTGCCCTGGCTGCGGTCGCGGTCCTCCACCGTGAAGCCGGTACGGTCCAGCGCCAGGCCCACGCGGCGCCAGGCGCGGTCGAAGGGCTCGTCGAGCAGCACGACCGGCTGGTTGCCCACGCTGGCGACGCGGGCGGTCGGCGGCTGGGAGGGCAGGGCCGTGGCGGCCTGCGCCTGCGCCTGCGGCGTGCCCAGGCGCACCATCAGGCGGCGCAGGAATTCGGCTTCCAGCTCCGGGTCGCTCGGGCGCGGTTGCCAGACCGTCTGGTCCTTCTGCGCGTTGGCGTACACCTCCACCATGCCGCGGTGGCTGATGTAGATCTCGGTGCCGCCGTTGGGCGAGCGCTCCAGGCGGGTCCGGAACTTGTCGCGCTCGGAGGTGGAGTAGGCCGAGTCGATCAGCTTGCCGAGCGTGTTGCGGATGAAATCCTGCGGGATCTTGGCGCGGTTCTCGGCCCAGTCGGTCTCCATGATGCCCAGGTTGGGCTGGTCCATGGCGAGCAGGAAGCCGTTCTCCTGCCAGAAGTCGCGGATGGGGCCCCACAGCTGGTCGGCGGGGCGGTTCACCACCAGCCAGCGCTCGTTGCCGGCGCGTTCCACGCGCACGTCGCCGATGGCCGTGGCGGCGGTCGGCACGCCCGGCAGCGTCTGGCCCACGGCGTAGCTGTTGGCCGAAACGGGGCCGCCGGGCACCACGTAGCGCGACTCGCGCGTGAGCTGCGTCAGGTCGGGCGGCACTTCCAGCGTCTGCCCGCGGGTGGCGCTGCGGTAATCCACCTTGTCGCCGTCGAGCACCGAACAGGCGGACAGCAGGACGGCCGCGGCCAGCAGGCCGGACTTCACGATCAACTTCATCGAAACCCCTCTTGTCTCTCTCGTGCGCACGCTCAGGCCAGCAGGCCGGCGGCGCGCAGCGCGCCTTCCACCACGGGCTCGTTGGCCCGCGACAGCGGCGTCATGGGCAGCCGCAGCGCGCCGCCCATCAGGCCCATGCGCGCCATCGCCCACTTCACCGGGATGGGGTTGGCCTCGACGAACAGGTGCTTGTGCAGCGGCATCAGCCTGCGCTGGATCTCCATCGCGCGCTTCGCGTCGCCCGCGACGGCGGCCACGCACAGCTCGTGCATCAGCCGGGGCGCCACGTTGGCCGTGACGCTGATGTTGCCCTGGCCGCCGCACAGCATGAGCGCCACGGCGGTCGGGTCGTCGCCCGAGTAGATGGAGAAGCCCTTGGGCGCCTGCTGGATCAGCCACTGGGCGCGCTCGATGTTGCCCGTGGCTTCCTTGATGCCGACGATGCCCGGCACCTCGGCCAGGCGCAGCACCGTGTCGTGCAGCATGTCCGCGACCGTGCGGCCGGGGACGTTGTACAGCACCATGGGCAGGTCGCCCGTCGCTTCGGCGATCGCCTTGAAGTGCTGGTACTGGCCTTCCTGCGTCGGCTTGTTGTAGTAGGGCACGACCTGCAGCTGGCAGTCGGCGCCGACCTTCTGCGCGTACTTCGCGAGCGCGATCGCCTCCTGCGTGGAGTTGGCGCCGCAGCCGGCCATGATGGGCACGCGGCCCGCGGCCTGTTCGACGGCCACGCGGATGATCTCGCGGTGCTCCTCGACGTCGACGGTGGGCGACTCGCCCGTGGTGCCGACCACGCCGATGCAGTCCGTGCCTTCCTGGATGTGCCAGTCGACGAGCTTGCGCAGCGTCGGGTAGTCGACGCTGCCGTCGTCGTGCATCGGCGTCACGATCGCCACGATGCTGCCAGTAATCGGTGTCATGGGGTCTCTTCCCGGGGAATGCCTCATTCTAACGAGAGCGGGTAACGCGACGGTGTAGGGGCGGACCCTTCACGGACCGCCGCGATCCGCTGCACGAAGCGCTCCGGGGCCGGCAGGAAGCCGTCCTCGTAGGCGACCACGCGCAGCCCGGCGTAGGCGCGCAGCAGCTCGCCCGGCGCCAGCAGGAAATCGGGGCGCGAGGGCTTGCCGACGGTCTCGTTGCCCTGGGCGAAGGTCTCGTGCAGGAGCACGCCGCCGGGCGCGACGGCCTCCAGGATGCGCGGGAACAGGGGCCGCCAGAGGTAGTTGGTGACGACCACGGCGTCGAAGCGCCGGCCGTCCAGCGGCCAGGGGCCGTTCTCGATGTCGGCCTCGACGGTCTCGGCGATGCCGGCCAGGGCGGCGAGCGCCGCCGCATCCCGGTCCACGGCCGTGACGGCGTGGCGGCGCGCCGCGAACCAGCGCGCGTGCCGTCCGCCGCCGCAGGCGAGGTCCAGCACGGCGCCGCCCGGCCGCACGAGGCCGCCGAAGCGGACGATCCAGGGCGAAGGCGTTTCGCTTCCGTGCATGGCATCAGCGCGGCCGCGCCTCTTCCTTCAGCGCCTTCAGCGCCATGTCCTCCACCACGCCGGGCGCCAGCAGCTTGAGGAAGCGCCCGACCTTGCCCTTGGCCGTCATCACGACCTCGCGCTGGCGCCGCTCCATGCCGTCGACGATCAGCCGGGCGCATTCCTCCACGGACATCAGGTCGTCTTCCTTCAGCCCGCTGGCGCCGGCCGCCTCGCCCTGGGCGTTGTAGCCGCGGTAGCGGATGCGCGTGTCCACCGCGCCGGGGTAGGCGATGGTGACGCTGACGCCGGAGGACTTGAGCTCGGCGCGCAGCGCCTCGAAGAAGCCGGCCATGGCGAACTTGGTCGCCGCGTAGGCGGTGCGCCCCGGCACGCCGACCAGGCCGGAGAGCGAGCTGACCGCAACGATCCGCCCGCGCGTGCCTTTCAGGTGGGGCAGGGCGGCATGCGTGCACCAGACCGAACCCCACAGGTTCACCCGCATCAGGTCCTCGTACCAGCGCAGGTCTTCGGCGCGCACGTCCTCGAACAGCGCCTGGGCGGACATGCCCGCGTTGTTCACCAGCGTGTCGACGTGGCCGAAGGCGCGCACGGCCTGCTCGACGAAGTCGCGGCACTGCACTTCCACGCCGACGTCCATGGCCACGCATTCCACCTGTGCGCCGTGCGCGCGGCACTGCGCCGCCACCGCCTCGAGCTTCTCGCGGCTGCGGCCGGCCAGCGCCAGCGCCTGCCCGGCGCCGTGCTTCGCCGCGAGCTGGCGCGCCATCTCGGCGCCGATGCCGTCGGAGCCGCCGGTGATCAGGGTGACGTTCATGCCCGCAATGTAGCTGAGCGGGCAAATGGCGGCTAAGCTGCGGCAGGAAATCTGGACGTCCGCGGCCTCGCGCGCCACTCGGAGGGCCACATGGAGCGTTGCAATGGAATTCCGGCGAAGGCGCTGCTGCTACTCGCGCTGTGCGTCCAGGCGAAGGCCGCCGTGGTCGAGGAAGTGCTCCGCGTCCCGGTCTCCGTGACGGACGGCTTCGGCCGCAACGTGAGCCAGGAAATCGTCGTCACGGTCTGGCGCGACGACGCCGCGCCGCAGCCCTATCCCATCCTCGTGCTCAATCACGGCCGCGACGGAGACGCGAACGGCCGTGCCGCCATGGCTCGGGCGAGGTACACGGCCAATTCGAAGTGGTTCGCCGAGCTCGGCTTCCTAGTGGCAGTCCCCACGCGCATAGGCTACGGCGCGAGCGGCGGCCCGGACGTGGAGGACACGGGACCCTGCAGCCGCAAGGTCTATGCGCCCGCTTATGCGGCGTCGGCGCAGCAGACCCTGCAGGTGCTTGGGGCCTTGCGGGCCCGCGCAGACACCTTCCCGGACCGGGCCGTCGTTGCGGGCCAGTCCTTCGGCGGGGCGACGGCCATCGCGGTGGCGGCCCTCAACCCGCCGGGTGTGCAGCTGGCCATCAACTTCGCCGGTGGCTCGGGTGGCAACCCCAAGCAGTCCGCGCAGCAGCCCTGCCGTCCGGCCAACAACGCCAGCACGTTCGAGGACTACGGCAAGACGGCGCGCGTCCCGACGCTCTGGATCTACACGGAAAACGACATGTACTTCGGCCCGAAGTATCCGAAGGAGTGGTTCGACAGGTTCCATGCCGCCGGCGGCGTGGGCGAGCATGTGCTGTATCCAGCGTACGGCAAGGACGGCCACTCCCTGTTCACGGCCGCGCCCGAAGTGTGGCGCCCGCGCGTGCTGGAGGTCCTGAAGCGCACGGGGATCGCGCTGCGGCTGCCCCCGGGCAGCGGGTCCTAGCGGAAACACGCCCAGATCATGTCGCCCACGGCGACCATCATCTGCGGCCGGGTGTAGAGCGCGAAGACGCCCGCCAGCACCGCGGCGATGCCGCTCCAGAGGGCGAGGGTCTTCAGGCGTGCGCGCATCTCAGGCCGGCTGCGGCGCGCTGCCGCGGGCGATGGGCGCTTCCCGCACCGGCAGGTTCACGAGGGCCGCGAACACGCCCAGGGCGATGGCAAGCCACCAGACGATGTCGTAGCTGCCGGTGCGGTCGTACAGCAGGCCGCCCAGCCACACGCCCATGAAGGAGCCGATCTGGTGGCTGAAGAAGGCCGATCCGCCCAGCATGGACAGGTGCGCCACGCCGAAGATCTGCGCGATCGTGGCGTTGGTGGGCGGCACCGTGGACAGCCACAGCATGCCGATCACGGCGGAGAAGATGTAGACCGACAGCGGCGTCAGCGGCGCCCACAGGAACAGCGCGATCGCGATCGAGCGCCCCAGGTAGATGCCCGCCAGGATCTTGCGGCGCGCGAGCTTCTGCCCCAGCGTGCCGGCGATGTAGGTGCCGAACACGTTGAACAGGCCGATCAGCGCCAGCGCATAGCTCGCGACCTGCGGCGACAGGCCCTTGTCCTTCAGGTAGCTGGGCATGTGCACGCCGATGAACACGACCTGGAAGCCGCAGACGAAGTAGCCGGCCATCAGCAGCTGGAAGCTCGGGTAGCGGAAGGCTTCGCGCAGCGCCTGCATCACGGTCTGCTCGCGCTTCGCGGGCACCGAGCCGGCGCCGAAGCCCGGCTCGCGCAGGCCGAAGGCGAGCGGCGCGATCAGCAGCACGGCGAGCGCCAGGGCCAGCAGGGCGTTCTGCCAGCCCAGGACGTTGATCAGCATGCCTTCGACGGGGACCATGAGGAACTGGCCGAAGGAGCCGGCCGCGGCGGCCACGCCCATCGCCCAGGAGCGGCGCGAGGGGTCGATCTGCCGGCCGATGATCCCGTAGACCACCGCGTAGGTCGTGCCCGCCTGCGCGGCGCCGATCAGGACGCCGGCCGTCAGCGAGAACACGAGCGCGTTGGGGGCGAGCGCCATGCCCGCGAGGCCCAGGCCATACAGGACGCAGCCGCCGACCAGCACGCGGAAGGCGCCGAAGCGGTCGGCCAGCATGCCGGCGAAGATGCCGATGAAGCCCCAGGCCAGGTTCTGCACGGCGAGCGCGAAGGAGAAGGTCTCGCGGTCCCAGCCCTGGGCCTGCGTGATGGGCGCCAGCCACAGGCCGAAGCCGTGGCGGATGCCCATGGACAGGGTGACGATCAGGGCGCCGCAGGCGAGCACCTGCGTCATGGAAAGCTTGCGTTCGGCGACGGACATGGAGCGCGAATGTAGCGAGAAGGACTCACCCGTGCTTGCCGCGTCGCTGACAACCCCTTGAATTCTTCGGCCGGGATTGATGAAGGCAGGGCATCAATGTTAGGGTGCCTGTATGTTCATCCAGTGAAGCGGAAGGCCGAGACTACAATCCGCACCCCTATGGCGAGCAAACCATCCGAGTATTCCGAAGGTTCGATCCGCGTGCTCAAGGGCCTGGAGCCCGTCAAGCAGCGGCCCGGCATGTACACGCGCACCGACAACCCCCTGCACGCGGTGCAGGAGGTGCTGGACAACGCCGCCGACGAGGCCCTGGCCGGCCATGGCAAGCGCATCCGGGTCGCGCTGCACACCGACGGCTCGGTCAGCGTCGAGGACGACGGCCGCGGCATCCCCTTCGGCATGCACCCGGAGGAGAAGGCGCCGGTGATCGAGCTCGTGTACACGCGGCTGCACGCCGGCGGCAAGTTCGACAAGGGCAAGGGCGGCGCCTACAGCTTCTCCGGCGGCCTGCACGGCGTCGGCGTGTCGGTCACCAACGCGCTGGCGAAGCGGATGGAGGTCACGACCTGGCGCGAAGGCCAGGTCGCCACCATCGTGTTCGCCGGCGGCGACGTCGAGGAGAAGCTGAAGGTCCGCAAGGCCGGGCCCGACGACCGCAAGCAGGGCACCACCGTGCGCGTGTGGCCGGACGGCAAGTACTTCGAAAGCACGCAGCTGCCCATGGCCGAACTGGCCCACCTGCTGCGCAGCAAGGCGGTGCTGATGCCCGGCGTGACGGTGCAGCTGACCGACGAGAAGAAGAAGGACACCCAGACCTGGCAGTACAAGGGCGGCCTGCGCGACTACCTGATGCAGACCCTGCCG
Organism: Ramlibacter sp. bp-362; assembly: GCF_054956735.1. Lineage (NCBI taxonomy): Bacteria > Pseudomonadati > Pseudomonadota > Betaproteobacteria > Burkholderiales > Comamonadaceae > Ramlibacter > Ramlibacter sp. bp-362. Next base: position 95,639 of record NZ_JBUDXE010000005.1, on the reverse strand, counting down.
GCGGACCCGGTGATCCCGCTCTTCGAGGGCGAGGGCTACGCCGACAACAACGACAACTTCGCCGACGGCGAGGGCGCGGCCTGGTGCGTGGCCTTCACCGAGGACGGCGCGCCGGTGCGCGAGAGCTACGTCAACCTGATCCCCACCACCGCCGGCGGCACGCACGACAGCGGCCTGCGCGACGGCCTGTTCAACGCGGTCAAGAGCTTCATCGAACTGCACAACCTGCAGCCCAAGGGCGTGAAGCTGCTGCCCGAGGACGTCTTCGCCCGCGCCTCGTACGTGCTCTCGGCCAAGGTGCTGGACCCGCAGTTCCAGGGCCAGATCAAGGAGCGGCTGAACTCCCGCGACGCCGTGCGCCTGGTCTCCAGCTTCGTGCGCCCGGCGCTGGAGCTGTGGCTCAACCAGCACGTGGAGTACGGCCGCAAGCTGGCGGAACTGGCGATCAAGGCGGCGCAATCGCGCCAGAAGGCCGGCCAGAAGGTGGAGAAGCGCAAGGGCTCCGGCGTCGCCGTGCTGCCCGGCAAGCTCACCGACTGCGAGAGCAAGGACCTGGCGCACAACGAGATCTTCCTGGTCGAGGGCGACTCCGCCGGCGGCAGCGCCAAGATGGGCCGCGACAAGGAGTCGCAGGCCATCCTGCCGCTGCGCGGCAAGGTGCTCAACACCTGGGAGGTCGAGCGCGACCGCCTGTTCGCCAACACCGAGATCCACGACATCGCGGTGGCGATCGGCGTCGACCCGCACGGCCCGAACGACGAACCGGACCTCTCCGGGCTGCGCTACGGCAAGATCTGCATCCTGTCGGACGCCGACGTCGACGGCTCGCACATCCAGGTGCTGCTGCTGACGCTGTTCTTCCGGCACTTCCCCAAGCTGATCGAAGCCGGCAACGTGTACGTGGCGCGGCCGCCGCTGTTCCGCGTCGATGCGCCCGCGCGCGGCAAGAAGCCGGCCTCCAAGCTCTATGCGCTGGACGAGGGCGAGCTCACCGTCATCCTCGACAAGCTGCGCAAGGACGGCGTGCGCGAGGGCGCCTGGACCATCAGCCGCTTCAAGGGCCTGGGCGAGATGAGCGCCGAGCAGCTGTGGGAGACCACGCTGAACCCGGACACGCGGCGCCTGCTGCCGGTGCAGCTGGGCCGCTTCGACTTCAGCGGCACCGAGAACCTGATCACCAAGCTGATGGGCAAGGGCGAGGCCGCGGCGCGCCGCGAGCTGATGGAACTGCACGGCGACGCCGTGGAGGTGGACATCTGATGGCCGCCCGGCCGGCACTGCTCGCGCTGCTGCTGGCCGCGTCGCTGGGCTGGCTGGCCCCGGCGCACGCCGAGGTCTGGGGCTACGTCGACGAAGAGGGCGTGGCGCACTTCGCGGCGGAACCGCTGGATGCGCGCTACGAGCTGTTCTTCCGCGGCGGCGAGGAGCCGGCGCCGGCCGGGCCGACGCCGCGCGAGGTGGCGGTGCCCACGCGCTCGGCCAGCAAGCTGATCGCCTTCTTCGACATCTCGCCCAGCTTCAAGCAGGTGAAGCACCACCTGCGCGAGGCCTCGCGCGAGCAGGGCATCGACCTCGAACTGCTGCAGGCGCTGATCGCGACCGAGTCGGGCTTCGACCCGGACGCCGTCTCGCCCAAGGGCGCCGTCGGCCTCATGCAGATCATGCCGGCCACGGCGCAGCGCTACGGCGTGCGCGGCGACCGCAAGGCGCCGATCGCGAAGAAGCTCACCGACCCGCGCATCAACGTGCGCACGGGCGCGCGCTACCTGCGCGACCTGATCCGCCGCTACCCCGGCCGGCTGGAGCTCGCGCTGGCCGCGTACAACGCGGGCGAGGGCGCGGTGCGGCGGGCCGGCAACCGCATCCCCGACTATCCCGAGACGCGCAACTACGTGCAGACGGTGATGCAGCTCTACACGATGCTGAAGCCGCCGGCCATGACGGCCGCCGCTCCCGAGCCGCCGCGGCGCGTGCGCGTGGAGCTGCCCGGCCCGGCGGGCGTCGCGGCCCGGCGCAACGTGCCGGCCGGCCTGCCGCTGCTGGCCGCCTCGGCGCCGCCGGCCGAAGCGGAAGAGCCGGTGCTCGACTACTGAGGGATGACGGAAACCATAGACCCCGCCCAGCTGTGGCTCGGCGCCTGCGTCGGGGCGCAGGTGCTGCTGGTCTTTTCCTGCGTGATCCAGGCGAACGTCTACCGCGAGCGCGCCTTCCTGCTGCATGCGGCGGCGACGCTGATGGCCGTGGTCGCCGTGCAGGCGGTGGTGGGCAACCCGTCCGTGCTGCCGCCCGCGGTGCTGCTGCTGGTGCCGGCGCTCGCCGGCCTGCAGCTGATGGACATGATGAGCCACGCGGCCGGCCTGCGCCGCGCGCGCCGCGGGCTGCTGGTGGTCAGCGCCGGCGCGCTGCCGCTGCTGGCGGCCGCCGCCGTCTACACGCCCTGGGCCTTCGCCATCGGCATCGTGCTGTGGACGGCGATCGTCGCGCTGGTGCTCGTGCGCGCGTGGCGCCAGAGCCGGCCCTGGGTCTGGTGGCTGCTGCCGGCGGTGGCGGCGCTCTCGATCGCCGGCATGCTGGTGGAGGCGACCGCGCCCCCGTACGCCATCGAGGACGCGCTGGTGCTGGCCGGGCTGCTGACGGTGTGGGCCGCGTGCACCTACCTCGCCTGCGGCTGGCGCGGCCGCATCTTCGGCGAGACCCGCGCGCGCATCCAGGCCCGCAACACCGTCGACCCGCTCACCGGCCTCGCGACGCCGCTGGTGCTGGCCGAACGCATGCTGGCGGCGCGCCACCTCACGCGCCGCTACGGCCACCCGAGCGTGGTGATGGTCGTGCACATCGAGAACCTCGCGGCGCTCGCGGCAGAATTCGGCCCGGAGGCGGCCGAATCCGCCGTGCTGGCGGCGGCGAGCCGCGTGCGCGAATCGCTGCTGCGCGACGGCGACGTGGCCGCCCGCCTGACCCACGCGCGCCTGGGCGTGCTGGCCGAGGGCGCGGCGCCCGGCGAGGCGGCGGCCACCATCGCAACGCGTATCCTCGTGGCCGGGCTCAAGGAGCCGCTGGCCGCCGCGAAGGCGGAATACCTGCGCTTTCGCATCGTGCAGGCGGCCGTGCCCGCCGAGGACATCGCGCCGCGCCTGCTGCTGCTGAAGCTCAACGCGCGCATGGACCAGGAACTGCGCGCCGGCTCCGAGCGGCGCATCGTGACGATCACGCAGGAAGAACTGAACGCGTCCAACCCCTGATGGACTGACCCGAGAAGCATGGAGCAAGAAATCATCCCCCTGGCCGGCGACGGCGACGACAGCGGCCTCGACCTGGCCACCTATGCGCAGCGCGCCTACCTGGAATACGCGCTGAGCGTCGTGAAGGGCCGCGCGCTGCCGGACGTCGCCGACGGCCAGAAGCCGGTGCAGCGGCGCATCCTCTATTCGATGTGGCGCATGGGCCTGGGCTACGGCGGCGGCGCCGGCGCCAAGCCGGTGAAGAGCGCGCGCGTCGTCGGCGACGTGCTGGGCCGCTTCCACCCGCACGGCGACCAGGCCGCCTACGACGCGCTGGTGCGCATGGCGCAGGACTTCGCGCAGCGCTACCCGCTGATCGACGGCCAGGGCAACTTCGGCAGCCGCGACGGCGACGGCGCGGCGGCGATGCGCTACACCGAGGCCCGCCTCGCCAAGATCGCCAACCTGCTGCTCGACGAGATCGACGAGGGCACGGTGGAGTTCGTCCTCAACTACGACGGCAGCACGCAGGAGCCGGTGGTGCTGCCGGCGCGCCTGCCCTTCGCGCTGCTCAATGGCGCGAGCGGCATCGCCGTGGGCCTGGCCACCGAGATCCCGTCGCACAACCTGCTCGAGGTCGCCGAGGCCTGCGTCGCGCTGCTGAAGAACCCGAAGCTGTCCGACGAGGACCTGTTCACGCTCATCCCCGGCCCGGACTATCCGGGCGGCGGCCAGGTGATCAGCAGCGCCGCCGACATCGCCGAGGCCTACGGCAGCGGCCGCGGCTCGCTGAAGGTGCGGGCGCGCTGGAAGATCGAGGAACTGGCGCGCGGCCAGTGGCAGCTGGTCGTCACCGAGCTGCCGCCGGGCGTGAGCGCGCAGAAGGTGCTGGAGGAGATCGAGGAACTCACCAACCCGAAGGTGAAGGCGGGGAAGAAGGCGCTGACGCAGGACCAGGTGCAGTTGAAGCAGACCGTGCTGGCCGTGCTCGACACGGTGCGCGACGAGTCGAGCAAGGACGCGCCGGTGCGCCTGGTGTTCGAGCCCAAGACGAGCCGCATCGACCAGTCCGAGCTGACCACCACGCTGCTCGCGCACACCTCGCTGGAGACCTCGGCGCCGGTCAACCTGACCATGGTGGGCCTGGACGGCAAGCCGGTGCAGAAGTCGCTGCGGCAGATGCTCGCCGAGTGGATCGAGTTCCGCCAGCGCACGATCGAGCGGCGCTCGCGCCATCGCCTGGACAAGGTGCTGGACCGCATCCACATCCTCGAGGGCCGGCAGCTGGTGCTGCTGAACATCGACGAGGTGATCGCGATCATCCGCGCCGCCGAGGATCCGAAGCAGGCGCTGATCGCGCGCTTCAACCTGTCGGAGCGGCAGGCCGAGGACATCCTGGAGATCCGGCTGCGGCAGCTGGCCCGGCTGGAGGCCCTCCGGATCGAGCAGGAGCTGAAGGAACTGCGCGGCGAGCAGGCGAAGCTGGAAGAGATCCTCGGTTCGCCGGCCGCGCTGAAGCGCCTGATGGTCAAGGAGATCGAGGCCGACACCAAGGCCTTCGGCGACGCGCGCCGCACGCTGATCCAGGCCGAGAAGAAGGCCGTGGCCGAAGTGAAGGTGATCGACGAGCCGGTGACGGTGGTCGTCTCCGAGAAGGGCTGGGTGCGCGCGCGCCAGGGCCACGGCCACGAGGCGTCCAGCTTCGCCTTCAAGGCCGGCGACGGGCTGTACGGCACCTTCGAGTGCCGCACGGTCGACACGCTGCTGGCCTTCGGCAGCAACGGGCGCGTGTACTCCGTGCCGGTGTCCGTGCTGCCGGGCGCGCGCGGCGACGGCCAGCCGCTCACGACCTTCATCGAGCTGGAGGCGGGCACGCAGCTCACCCACTACTTCGCCGGCGCCGGCGGGGCCTGGCTGCTGCTGGCCAACTCCGGCGGCTACGGCTTCCTGGCGCAGGTGGACAACATGGTGTCGCGCCAGAAGGGCGGCAAGTCCTTCCTGAGCCTGGGCGCGGGCGAGACCGTCTGCCGTCCCTCGCCGGCGAACGTGCCGCCGCAGGCGCCGGCCACGCACGTGTGCTGCGCCTCGACCGGCAAGCGCATCCTGACCTTCGAGATCGGCGAGCTGAAGGCCATGGCCAACGGCGGCCGCGGCCTGATGCTGATGGACCTGGAGCCGAAGGAGGAGCTCGCGGGGGCGGCCGCCTACACGCGCTCGGTGCGCATCAGCGGCCTGGGCCGCGGCGACAAGGAGCGCGAGGAGGTGCTGGAGATCCGGTCCCTCAACAACGCGAAGGGTTCGCGCGGGCGCAAGGGCAAGGTGGCCGACCTCGGCTTCAAGCCGCTGGCCGTCACCCGCGTCGAATGATGGAGCGCCGCCGCCTGCGCGCGGGCAGCGCCATCACGCCGCAGGAGTTCGACGAACTGTCGGACGAGGAACTGGAGCGTCTGGTGCCGAAAAAGTACCGCGAGTACTTCCCGGGCAAGGACGGCTGCGCCGACGGCTTCTTCTACCTGCACGACGGCACCGCGTATTCGTTCTATCGCGGCGGCCTCCTCGACGAATGACCGCCTTGCTCCCTCTCCCGCCCGCGGGAGAGGGCCGGGGTGAGGGCGGCCGCCCGCCACCCTCTCACCCCCGGTAGTCCCCCCGCTCCGCCCGCTCCAGGAAGGTCGCCAGCTCCGGGCTCAGCAGGTCGTCCATCGCCCGCTGGATCGCGTCCTCCGGCCAGTCCCACCACGCCACCGCCAGCAGCCGCTCGACGACCTCCGGCGCGAACCGGTACTTCACCAGCCGCGCCGGATTGCCCACGACGATCCCGTAGGGCGGCACGTCCTTCGCCACGACGCTGCGCGCCCCGACGACGGCGCCGTGGCCGATCGTCACGCCGGACAGGATCATCGCTTCGACGCCGATCCACACGTCGCTGCCGATCACGATGTCGCCCTTGGTCGTCGGGTGCCCCGTCTTGTGGCGCGCCGCGGGCCACAGCACGTTGAAGGGATAGGTGGTCACCCAGTCGATCCGGTGCTCGCCGCCGAGCATGACCTGGGCGCCGCGCGCGATCGAGGTGTACGCGCCGACGCGCAGCACGGCCCCTTCCTCCCAGCCGCGCACGGCCAGGTCGCCGTAGCTTCCCCTGCCGATCTCGTACTGCGGGTAGCGTTCCGCCAGCGGGACGCGCCGGCCCTTGCCGGTGAGCCTGCGGCGGATGCTCCTGAAGATCTTCATCCCGGGGGCTCAGACCTCCGCGACCAGCTCGATCTCCACGCAGGCGCCCATCGGGAGCTGCGCGACGCCGAAGGCGCTGCGGGCGTGGGCGCCCTTGTCGCCGAAGACCTGCGCGAACAGTTCGCTCGCGCCGTTGGTGACCACGTGCTGCTCGGTGAAGTCCGGCGAGGAGTTCACCAGGCTCATGACCTTCACGATGCGCTTGACGCTGTTCAGGTCGCCCACGGCGGCCTGCAGCGTGCCCAGCAGGTCGACGGCGATCGCGCGCGCGGCCTGCTTGCCTTCCTCGGTCTGCATCGTCTTGCCCAGCTGGCCGACCCAGGGCTTGCCGTCCTTGCGCGCGATGTGGCCGGACAGGAACACCAGGTTGCCGGTGCGCACGAAGGGCACGTAGGCGGCGGCGGGCGTGGCCACCGGCGGCAGCGTGATGCCCAGTTCCTTGAGCTTGTCGTTGACGTTCATGTTCTTCTCCTGAGGGGAAGCCTCATTGTGGCATCGGCTGCGCGGGCGTGACCGTCACCGCCACGTGCAGCGCGTGCCGGGCGCCGCCGTGGATCACGCCGCGCAGCGGCGACACGTCCGAGTAGTCGCGGCCGATGGCGAGCGTCACGTAGTCCTCGCCGGCAGCGCGGTCGTTGGTGGGGTCGAGGTCCACCCACGCGCCGCCGTGCTCCTGCGGAACGTACACCGCCACCCACGCATGCGAGGCATCGCTGCCCACCAGCCGGGGCTGCCCGGGTGGGGGCTCCGTCAGCAGGTAGCCGCTCACGTAGCGCGCCGGCAGGCCCAGGCTGCGCAGGCAGCCCAGCATCACGTGCGCGAGGTCCTGGCACACGCCCTTGCGCAGCGCCAGCGCCTGCAGCGCCGGCGTGTTGACGTCGGTGGCGCTGGCCTCGTAGGCGAAGTCGCGGTGGATGCGTCCCGTCAGCGCGCGCGCGGCATCCAGCAGCGGCCTTCCCTGCGGGAAGCTCGCCTGGGCGTAGGAGGCGAAGGCGGCGTCGCGCGGCACGTAGGGCGAGGAGAACACGAACGCGCTCGCGGGGTCGTAGCGCGCGTCGCGGTGGTAGCGCATGGCATCGGCGACCTGCTCCCAGGGCGGGCTCGTGGCCGGTGCCGCGGGCACGGTGGTCGCGACGCGGCTTTCCGCGCGCACGCGCAGGAAGTCGTGCGCGAACTCCAGGCTGAAGAAGCTGCGCGCGTTGCCGAAGACGTCGCGCCACTCGCTGGCGGCCGCCGGCCCCGGCTCGATGACGAGCCGGTGTTCCAGCAACTGCTGCCCGCCGCCGTCGCGAGGCTTCAGGTGCGCCATGTGCTGCGCGGTCCGCACCAGCGCGCCGTAGTCGTAGGCGGTCTCGTGCAGCACGTGCAGCAGCATGCGCTCAGGCCCCCACGCTGTGGCGGCCGTCGCCGGAGTGGGCGAAGTAGCGGGCCGTGAGGTCGTCGGAAAGGCGGTAGGACGCGTCGACGCACTGCTGCAGCAGTTCGGCCAGGCGCGCGTGGCGGCCCGCGGCGTCGCGTTCGCACAGCGCCTCGAGCGTCCAGTGCTGCGGATCCGGCACCGGCATGGCCATGACGGGCATCACCCCCGGCGGCGAACCGGCCATGCGCGCGAGGCGGCCGCGCAGGGTCTGCGCCACCCAGCCCAGCGAGCGGGGGTTGTCGCGGTCGAGCACGAGCAGGTCCAGCAGCGCCGGGATGTCGTGCCGCTGCTGGTACTGTGCGTGGAAGGTGATGGTGCTGTCGAACAGGGCCACGATGGCCTCGAAGCCGCCGGGGTCCTGCACCGCGCCGGTCCCGAAGGCGGTGGCGAGCGCCTGTGCCAGGAAGCCCAGGCGCTCCAGGTGGCGGCCGGTGGAGAGCAGCCGCCAGCCGTCGTCGCGCGTCATGCGGTCGGTCTGCGCGCCCGTCATCGCCGCGGTGTGACCGGAGAGCACCTCCAGCACGCGCAGCACCTCCACCGAGGAGTAGTCGCCCTCGGCGACGCAGGCGGCGCAGCCGAGGCGGAATTCCTGCTCCGCCCGCACGATCAGGTTCCACTGCTCCTGCGACAGCCGTTCGCGCACCGCGCCGGCCGCGTTGCGCAGCGCCGCCAGGTTGTAGCCGACGCTGGTCGCCTTGCGCGCGTCGCCCAGCGCCGCCACCAGCGAGCGCTCGAACACGCGGCGCGCCTGCGTCGGGGCCGGCACGGCGGGCAGCACCAGGCCGTTGCCGACGGCGGTCTCGCCCAGCCACGCCAGCAGGGGCCGCGCGCCCTGGTCCTCGCCGTTGAGGCATTCGATCGCGAGCCGGGCCAGCCGCGCCGTGTTCTCCGTGCGTTCCGTGTAGCGGCCCAGCCAGAACAGGTTTTCCGCGGCGCGGCTGGTCACCGTGCGGTTGCGGTGGCGCGTGTCGACCGCGGGATGCTCGTGCTGCAGCAGGCTGGTGCGGTCCACCTCGCCCTCGGTCTGCACCCAGGTGTCGGCGCTGCTGCCGCCGCGCTGCATGGAAGCGAACTCGCGCTCGCCGGCGATGCGCGTGAGGCCCCCGGGCAGCACGCGCCAGCCCTGCGCGCCGTCGGACACGGCGAACACGCGCAGCAGCAGCGAGCGCGGCTGGATGCGGTCGCCGGAGCGCTCGCTCTTCCAGGTGGGCATCTGCGACAGCGGCAGCCAGGCCTGTACCGTGTGCTGGTCCGGCTCGCGCATGATGCGGCCGGCCCATTCGTCGAGCTGGCGCGTGGACAGCTTGCGCCCCGCCACCACGTTGCCGCCGCCGTAGGTCGGCTTGATGACGCTGCTGGCCAGCTGCGGCAGCGCCGGGAGCATGGCCGCGCGCTCGCCGCACCACCACGTGGGCAGCGCCGGCAGGCGCAGTTCCTCGCCCAGCAGGTGACGGCTCAAGGCGGGCAGGAAGCCGAGCAGGGCCGGGGACTCCAGGAAGCCGGAGCCGGGCGCGTTGGCGACCAGCACGTTGCCCGCGCGGATCGCCTGCAGCAGGCCCGGCACGCCCAGGTGCGAGTCGGCGCGCAGTTCCAGCGGGTCGAGGAAGGCGTCGTCCAGGCGCTTGAGCACGCCGTGCACCGGCTCCAGGCCCTTGAGCGTCTTCAGGTACAGGCGCGCGTCGCGCACCGTGAGGTCGCTGCCTTCCACCAGCGTCAGGCCCAGGTAGCGGGCGAGGTACGCGTGCTCGAAGTAGGTCTCGTTGTGGGGGCCCGGCGTGAGCAGGACGATGCGCGGTTCACCGCCGCCCGCGGGGCTCATGGCCGCCAGGCTTTCCAGCAGCGCGCGGTAGGTGGCGGCGAGCCGCTGCACCTTGAGGTCGCGGAAGGCCTCGGGGAACAGGCGCGAGATGATGAGCCGGTTCTCCAGCAGGTAGCCCAGGCCCGAGGGCGCCTGCGTGCGCTGCGCCATCACCCACCAGGCGCCGCCGGGATCGCGCGCGAGGTCGAAGGCGGCGATGTGCAGGCGCCGCCCGCCCGCCGGCGTGACGCCGTGCAGCGGCCGCAGGTAGCCGGGATGGCCTTGCACCAGCGCCGGCGGCAGCAGGTTGGCGGCCAGCAGCGCCTGCGGCCCGTAGACGTCGTCGAGGATGCGCTCCAGCAGGCGCACGCGCTGCAGCACGCCGGCCTCGATCTGCTGCCAGGCCGCGGGCGGCACGATCAGCGGGAACAGGTCCAGCGACCACGGCCGCTGCGGCCCGCCCGCGTCGGCATGGACGTTGTAGGTGACGCCGTTCTCGCGCACCTGCCGCTGCAGGTCCGCCGTGCGCCGGTTCAGGTCGGCGAAGCCCTCGCGCCCGAGGTTCTCGAAGAAGCGGGCCCAGGGCCGAGTGGGCAGCGCGTGCCCGCCGACGATGGCCGCCTGCGGGCCCGTGCCGCCGGGAAGCGGCGCCGAGATGCCGCCCCGCAGTTCGTCGTAGTGCCCGGGCGCGGCCGGCGGCGCCAGCGCCGCGGCGAGCGCAGCGGGCGTCTCCTCGGCCTGGGCGCCGAACAGGGAATCGTTGGTCGGTTCCACGCCGGGGCATTCTCCCACCCGCATCGCCCGCGCTGACGCGGCCGTTGCCCGACGGATATCGCCGGGCCATCGTCACCACGCCACACCACGATGGGACGCGGGTCCGCTCGTCGCTCGCGTGAACCGGCTGGCGGCCCGGCGCTGCCGTCCAGCCGGGCATCTGGGACAGTCGAGCCAGGGAGTCGGCCGGAGGAGAAGCGACATGGGAGCGTGCGTGACAAAGTAGCAACTCATCGTCTTGTGACGAAATGTAGATGCCGCTAGCATGTAACTAAATGCGACAACCTCTCGAAGCCCGCTCCCCCGCCGAGGTGCCCCAGGCGCCGCGGATGGGCGACTTCGGTCATTCGTCGCAACTCACCTCCACCCTCGGCGGCGATCCCGGCCTCGCCGAAGGGCTCACGGTCGCCACCTTCCTGTACGCCCGCCTGCACAACTTCCAGGCCGTCTGCAATGCGCTCGGCCCCGAGGAAGCGGCTTCGTTCATCAACGAAGTGCGCAGGATGCTGACGGATCCCGTCACGCGGCTGAACGGCGAGGTGGCGCAACGGCGCCCCGACTCCATCCTCGCGGTGTTCAGCAACAAGCCGGACGACCGCAAGCCGAACCACGCGCAACGCGGCCTGCATGCCGCCATCCTGCTCGTGCACGACGCCGTGCACCTGGCACAGGCGGTGGCCGCGCGGCCGCAGCTCGCGGGCCTGCCGATGCTCACGATGGCCGCCGGCGTGCACCTGGGACAGGCCGAGCTGTCGCGACGCAACAACGGCGGCAACGTCAAGGTGCAGGCCATCGGCGATGCTGTCGAGGTGGCCCGGCTGCTGGAGGTGACCGCGATGGACCTGAACTGGAGCGTGGCGACGTCCGCCGGCACGCGGCTGGCCGCGGCCGGCCGCGCCGAGGGCGGCCGCATCGGCTCCGTGGGCCTGCCGGACGGCAGCTTCATCGACATCGTGGAAGTCACCGGCCTCGTGCCGCGCAAGGGTTCGACGACGCCTCCGCGCGTGTTCGAGGCGCTGCGCGAGGGGCTGGTCGCCAACATGCACGCCCGCAAGCGCTCCGGCGGGCCCGTCGCGGCGAACGGCGCACCGCTGTCGGGCGCGCAGTTCCTCGTCGAGGGCTACCGCATCCTGCGCAAGATCGGCGAGGGCGGCATGGCCACCATCTTCCTCGCCCAGGCGGCCGAAGGCGGCCCGCCGCAGGTGCTGAAGGTGATGCAGCTCGATCGGGCGGTGGAAGCCGACGGCCTGCAGCGCTTCATCCAGGAATACGCCCTGCTGGCGCAGATCCAGCATCCGAACGTCGCGCGCATCTTCCGGCAGGACTTCTCGCTGGCCCATGCCTACATCGCCATGGAGTACTTCCCGCAGGGCGACCTGCGCGCGCGCATGAAGGCCGGCCCCATCGACCCGGCGACCGCCGTCTCGTACCTGAAGCAGGCGGCGGCGGGGCTCGCGGCCATCCACGAGGTGGGCATCGTGCACCGCGACCTGAAGCCCGACAACCTGATGCTGCGCCAGGACGGCAGCCTGGCGCTGGCCGACTTCGGCGTCGCCAAGCAGGTGTCGATGAAGATCACCGACACGGGCGACGGCGACATCGTCGGCACGCCCTACTACCTGAGCCCCGAGCAGGCGCTCGGCGAGCCGGTGGACGCGCGCTGCGACATCTACAGCCTGGGCGTGCTCGCCTTCGAGCTGCTGACCGGGCGCAAGCCCTATCACGCCAGTTCCGCGCAGGAGCTGCTGCGCATGCACGTGCAGGACCCGGTGCCGCTGCTGCCGCTGGAGCACGCGCACCTCCAGCCCGTGATGGAAAGCCTGATGGCCAAGGACCGCGAGCAGCGCTATCCCTCGGCCCGCACCCTGCTGGACGACCTGGCGCAGATGGGCCTGTGATGCAGCCGGCGACGACCCTTCCCACCTCCTTCGCCTGGCGCGCGCCGCGCGCCGCCGGGCACGACGCCGGCGGCTTCCAGGCGCCGCCGCGCGTGCCGGGCTACCGCCTGCTGCGCCAGATCGGCAGCGGCCGCCGCACCGCGGCCTGGCTCGCCTGGGACCTCAACCGCCATGCCGACGTCGTGCTGAAGCTGGAGCCGGCGCCGGGCGCCTCGCTGCAGCGCGACTGCGCCATCGCCGCCCGCGTGCAGGGACCGCACCTGGTGCGCGTGCACGGACAGGGCCGCACCTCCGCCTGGTCGTACGTGGCGATGGAATACCTGCAGGGCGGCGACCTCGCGCGCCGCCTGCGCGAACCGCTGCCGCGCGCCCTCGCGCTGTCGCTGCTGCGCCAGGCCGCCGAGGCCCTCGCGCAGCTGCACCGGCAAGGCCTGGTGCACCGCGACGTGAAGCCCGCCAATTTCCTGCTGCGCGCCGACGACACCCTGGTGCTCGGCGACCTCGGCCTCGTGGCCGAGGCGGGCCAGCAGGACGTGGCGCCCGGCACGCTGGTCGGCACGCCGCGCTACGTGGCGCCCGAGCAGCTGCAGGGCGCGCCCGCCGCGCCGGCCGCCGACGTGTACAGCCTCGGCGTGATGCTGGTGGAGATGCTGTGCGGCCGTCCGCCCTTCGCCGGCGAGACGCTCGCGGAGGTGCTGGCGCAGCACCTGGCCGCCCCGCCCGCGCGCCTGCCCGCGGCGCATTCGGATTTGCAGGACCTGGCCGACCGCATGCTGGCCAGGGACGTGCAATCGCGGCTACCCGATGCGGATGCCGTGCTCGGCCTGATGGGCCAGAGGTGCTGAAGTGACTTTGAACGAACAATACCTGGTCGACGTGATCGGCTTCAACCCGGTGGAGCGCTCGATGCTGGCCAGCATCTTCGCGCTGGCCGCCCGGCGCGATCCCGGCTTCGTGCAGTACGACCCTGCCACCACCGTGAGCGGCTCGGCCGACATCTACCTCGTGGATGCCGAGAACCCCGAAGCCCTGAACGAGTTCCGCACGCTCAGCAAGCGCGCCAACCTGCCGGCCGTGATGGTCGGCTCGGGCGGCGACAGCATGGGCTTCCCCATGCTGCCGCGGCCGCTGCAGTGGGCGCGCCTGCTGCAGGCGCTGGAGGAGACGGTGACGGCCGGCTCGGGCGACAAGGTGCGCGAGGACAACCCCGCGACCCTGGGCCGCACGCTCTCGGGAACCAGCGCCGGCCGCACCAGCCCCGGAGCCAACCCGCCGCCGCTGGCCGACGCCGCCGCGAAGAAGCGCGCCCTCGGCGACACGGTGCTGGTGGTGGACGACAACGCCTCGGTGCGCATGTTCATGAAGGCCAAGCTCGCGCCCTTCAACTTCGAGGTGGACTTCGCCGAGACCGGCGAGGAGGCCGTCGGCCTGACCGGCACCCGCGAGTACACCTGCGTGTTCCTCGACGTGGTGCTGCCCGGCATCGACGGCTACCAGGTCTGCAAGCTGATCAAGGCCAACAAGCAGGCGATCAAGAAGACGGCGGTGGTGATGCTCACCAGCCGCAGTTCCCCGTTCGACAAGCTGCGTGGCTCGCTCGCCGGCTGCGACGAGTACCTCACCAAGCCGCTCGACGAGGACCGGCTGCTGGAGGTGATCGCGCAGTTCCTGCCTTCCAGCCGCAAGCGCGACAAATCCCGGAGCAAACAACAATGAGCAAGGCAATCCTGGTGGTGGACGACACCCGCTCGATGCGCGCCATGGTGGCGGCGGTCCTGCAGGGCGCCGGCTACGAAGTGGCGGAGGCGGGCGACGGCGTGGAGGCGCTGGAGCTCGCGCGCAAGCGCGTGTTCGACCTGGTGGTGACCGACCACAACATGCCCCGCATGGACGGCGTGACGCTGGTGCGCGAGCTGCGCCAGCTGCCGAACTACGACCCGGTGGCGCTGATCGTGCTGTCCACCGAGGCCAGCCCCGAGCTGAAGCAGAAGGGGCGCGAGGCCGGCGCGACCGGCTGGATGAACAAGCCCTTCGATCCCCAGCGCATGCTGGACATCGTCGGCAAGTTCGTCTGAGGACGGGGACGGGCCGATGTTCCAGCCTTCCAATGCCTTCGGCGACCCGGTCGCCTTCCGCACCATCTTCTTCGAGGAGGCGCAGGAGCACCTGGCCAACGTGGAGGCCATCCTCCTGCGCATGGACATCGACGCCCCGCATCCGGACGACCTGAACGCGATCTTCCGCGCGGTGCACTCCATCAAGGGCAGCGCGGCGATGCTGGGCTGCAACGAGATCGCCGCGCTCACGCACCTGCAGGAGAACCTGCTGGACCTGCTGCGCAAGAACGAGCGCCCGATCGAGGCCGCCGACGTCGACGCGATGCTGCAGGCCGGCGACGTGCTGCGCCTGCAGGTGCTGCACCGGCGGGGCACGGTGGCGCAGGCGCCCGAGTCGGGCACGGTGGAGGCGCTGCTGCGCGAGCGGGTGGCGCAGCCGTCCGCCGACGGCGGCGGCCAGTCCGGCCCGGTCACGCGCAGCTTCCGCGTGCGGCTCGGCCCGCTGCCGCAGCCGATCGACGCGATGGAACTGGAGATGATGCTCTCCGGCCTGTCCGAGATGGGCACCGTGAGCGGCACCGTCGTGGACAACACCGCCGGCGGCAGCGTGGCCTTCGACGTGCTGCTGCAGGGCGCGGCGGCGGACCTGCAGAGCGTGCTCGCGCTGGTCGTCGCACCGGAGCAGATCGCGGTGGAGACGCTGGGCGTGGTGCCCGCGCAGCCCGCGGCCGAAGCCGATGCGCCGCCGCAGGTGGAGCCGGCGCCGCAACTGCAGGCCGTGGCGCCCGCCGCGCCGGCCGCCAACGAGAACGACGAGTTCTTCGTCGACCCCGAGGAATTCCGCCGGCAGGCCGGGCGCGCCCGCGCCGCGGAAGCCGAAGCCGCGGCGGACGCCGCGCCCGCCGACGACAGCGTCGACCTGTTCGTCACGCCGGAGCAGTTCCGCAAGGCGCGCAAGCCGGCGGCGCCCGCGCGCCCCGCGCCTGCCGCCGCGGAGCATCGCGAGCCGGTGCTGCCGGCCGCGCACGAGGCGAGCTTCATCCGCGTCTCCACCGAGAAGATCGACCTGCTGGTGAACCTGGTGGGCGAGCTCGTGATCACCGAGGCCATGCTCGCGCGCACCGGCGCGCTGGCCGAAGAGGCCGGCACCGGCGTCGCCGACGCGCGCCTGGGCGCCGGCAGCGGGCTGGCGGACCTGTCGCGCCACACGCGCAACCTGCAGGAGGCGGTGCTCGCCATCCGCATGCTGCCGATCTCCAACGTGTTCCAGCGCTTCCCGCGCGTGGTGCACGAGCTGTCGGCGCGCCTGGGCAAGAGGGTCGAACTGAAGATGTCAGGCGAGACGACCGAGCTGGACCGCGGCCTGATCGAGAAGATCTCCGATCCGCTCACGCACCTGGTGCGCAACGCGATCGACCACGGCCTGGAGCCGCCCGAGCAGCGCGTCGCGGCCGGCAAGCCGGCGCACGGCACGGTGACGCTGCGCGCGAGCCAGCGCGGCGGCAACATCGTGATCGAGGTCGGCGACGACGGCCGCGGCCTGGACCGGCAGCGCATCCTGGCGCGCGCGGCGCAGCGCGGCATCCCGATCTCGCCCGACGCGCCGGACGCCGAGGTGTTCGCGCTGGTGTTCGAAGCCGGCTTCTCCACGGCGGAGAAGGTGACGGACGTGTCGGGCCGCGGCGTCGGCATGGACGTCGTGAAGCGCAACATCCAGGCCCTGAGCGGCACCGTGGACCTGCATTCCGTCGCGGGGCAGGGCACGCGCGTGACGGTCAGCGTGCCGCTCACGCTGGCCATCATGGAAGCGATGACGATCGCCATCGGCGGCGAGACCTACGTGCTGCCGCTCGCGAGCGTCGTGGAGTCGCTGAGCGTCACCCCCGACGAACTTCACACGCTGCCCGGCCACGGCGACACGTTGCGCGTGCGCGAGGACTACCTGCCCGTGCTGCACCTGGCGAAGCTGTTCCCGCCGCAGAAGCCGCGCGACAACGGCGGCGGCATCGCCGTGATCGTCGAGACCGACGGGTCCAAGGCGGTGCTGCTGGTGGACGAACTGGTCGGCCAGCAGCAGGTGGTGGTGAAGAGCCTGGAGACGAATTTCCGCCGCGTGCCGGGCCTGTCCGGCGCGACGGTGATGGGCGACGGTTCGGTGGCGCTGATCCTCGACGTGGCGCACCTCGTGCGCCTCTCGGGGCGCGAAGGCGCGATGCTGCTCTGAGCGGCGCGGGCGCGGGGCACGGCCCCGGGCCGGCCGCGTCATGCGATGGAATCCACCCGACTCGACTTCTTCCGCAACCAGCGCCTCTCGCGGCGCCTCACGATCGGCTTCGGCATCGTGCTGCTGCTGGTGGCCATCGCCTGCATCTTCGCCGGTCACGGGCTGGACCAGCTGCGCCGCGGCGCCGAGGCGCGCGCGGCGGCGATTCCCGCCACCGCGACCGATCCCGCGCTCGTGCAGGCGCGCAGCGAGGCCGAGGCCGACGCGCGCCTGGCCGAAGAGAGCCTGCTCGTGCTGCTGGGCCTGGGCCTGCTGGCCGGCATCTGCGGCAGCTTCTCGGCCTGGCGCGTGAGCAGCTCGGTCGCGGCGCCGCTGCAGGAAGCCGTGCGCACGGCCGAGCGCATCGCCGACGGCAAGCTCGCCGCCATGCCGCTCACGCAGCGGCGCGACGAGACCGGACGCCTGCTGCAGGGACTCGACGCGATGCGCGCGCGGCTGGCCGCGCTGGTCGGCGAAGCGCACCGCGCCGCCGGCAGCGTGGCCGCGGCCAGCGTGGAGATCGCGCAGGGCCACCAGCACCTCGCGGCCCGCACCGAGATGCAGGCGAGCACGCTGGAGGAGACGGCCAGCGCGATGGAGGAACTCACGGCCACCGTGCAGCAGAACGCGGAGCATGCGCGGCTGGCCAGCCAGCTCGCGGTGGACGCCTCCGAGGTCGCCCGCAAGGGCGGCGAGGTCGTGGGCCAGGTGGTCAGCACGATGGCCGGCATTTCGGAGGCCTCGCGCAAGATCGGCGACATCATCGGCGTGATCGACGGCATCGCCTTCCAGACCAACATCCTGGCGCTGAACGCCGCGGTGGAAGCCGCGCGCGCCGGCGAGCAGGGCCGCGGCTTCGCCGTCGTGGCCGCCGAAGTGCGCAGCCTCGCGCAGCGCAGCGCGCAGGCGGCGCGCGAGATCAAGGCGCTGATCGGCGCGTCCGTGGACCGGGTCGACGCCGGCGCGCAGCTGGTAGATGCGGCGGGCAGCACCATGCAGGACATCGTCGCTTCCGTGAAGAAGGTGAGCGACCTGATCGCGGAGATCGCGGCGGCGAGCGAGGAGCAGGACGCCGGCATCCAGCAGGTCAACGGGGCCGTCTCGCACCTCGACTCGGTGGTGCAGCAGAACGCCGCGCTGGTGGAACAGGCCACGGCCGCGACGGCGTCCATGCAGGCGCAGGCGGCGTCGCTGCTGCAGGTGGTCGCGCGCTTCGAGCTCGATGGCGAGGCGCCCGAGCCGGGACGTCAGGAAAACGCGACAGCCTGGCTGGCGCGAACGGCGGCAGCGGCGGGATGAACGGGGCTTCGTGCCGGCGTGCTTCGAATACTGCACAAGAGCCGCCTGTAACGAGAGATTGACGATTGCAACAACATGCGGGCGATGGCATCCTCGGACGCGAAGTCCGGGGTTCGCCCCAACGAGGAGAAGAAGACGATGCAAGCACACGCCGCTGCTGCCGACGCCGGCCGCGCCGACGGACCCGCCAGCGAGTTCCTGACCTTCCGCCTGGGGGCGGAGAGCTACGGCATCGAGATCCTCAAGGTGCAGGAAATCCGCGGGTATGAAACGCCCACGTCGATCGCCAACGCGCCCGCGTTCATCAAGGGCGTGATCAACCTGCGCGGCGTGATCGTCCCCATCCTGGACCTGCGCATCAAGTTCCGCCTGAGCGAGGCGCGCTACGACGACTTCACCGTCGTGATCATCCTGAACATCGCCGGCCGCGTGGTCGGCGTGGTGGTGGACTCGGTCTCCGACGTGCTGACGCTCGCCGCCGGCGCGATCCGGCCGACGCCGGAGTTCGCCTCGGCCACCTTCGACACCAAGTACATCACGGGCCTGGGCACGGTGGAGGAGCAGATGATCATCCTGCTCGACATCGAGAAGCTCATGACCGGCGCCGACATGGCGCTGGTGGACGGCGCGGTCCACTGAGCGGCGCGTGCCTCGGGCCATGGCTTCGGGCAATCCTCAAGGCGCCACGGAACCCGCGCAGGCGAGCGAGGTCGACCGCGCGGCGCTGGGCTTCTTCCGCCGCTCCACGATCCGCGTCCGCCTGACGGCGGGCTTCCTCTCCGCGGCGGTGATCATGGGCCTGCTGGGCGTGCTGGGCGCCTGGCAGCTGCAGCAGCTGTCCGACTTCGCGGCCACGGGGCCGCGCCCCGGGGACCTGGAGGCCGCCACCCGTTCCGCGCAGATCGTCGTGCTGGGCATCGCCTTCGGCGCGGTGTCCACGCTGTTCACCGTCTGCTATCCGCTGGTGGTGGCGATCGTGAAGCCGATCCGCGTGGCGGCGCGCATCGCGACCAAGGTGGCCGCGGGCGACCTCACGGTGCAGGTGCGCACCGGCGGCACCGACGAGGCGGCGCAGCTGATGCAGGCGCTGGCCGACATGACCAACAACCTGCGCGGCATCCTCGGCCACGTGGTGCAGGGCGCGCACGCGGTGGCGGACACCAGCGGGCGCATCCTGCAGGGCAGCCTGGACCTGTCGCAGCGCACCGAGGAGCAGGCGACCACGCTGGAGGAGACGGCCAGCTCGATGGAGCAGCTCACGACGACCGTGGCGCAGAACGCCGAACACGCGCGGCAGGCGAGCCAGCTGGCGCTGGACGCCTCGGGCGTGGCGCGCCGCGGCGGCGAGGCCGTCGACCAGGTGGTGCGCACCATGGACGAGATCTCCGACGCCTCGCGCAAGATCACCGAGATCATCGGCGTGATCGACGGCATCGCGTTCCAGACCAACATCCTGGCGCTGAACGCCGCCGTGGAAGCCGCGCGCGCCGGCGAGCAGGGCCGCGGCTTCGCCGTGGTGGCGGCCGAAGTGCGCAGCCTCGCGCAGCGCAGCGCGCAGGCGGCCCGGGAGATCAAGGGGCTGATCGCCGCCTCGGCTGAAAAGGTCAACGCCGGCTCCGCCATGGTGGATGCGGCCGGCCACACGATGGTCGAAGTGGTGCTGTCCGTGGAGAAAGTGAGCGCCCTGATCGCGGAGATCGCGCAGGCCAGCCAGGAGCAGAGCGCCGGCATCGGCCAGGTGAACACGGCCATCGCGCAGATGGACCGCGTGGTGGAGCGCAACGCCTCCATGGTGGAGGACGCCACGCAGGCGACCGAGGCCATGAACGTCCAGGCCGAGACGCTGCTGCAGCTGTCGCGCCGCTTCCGCCTAGAGGCGGAGGCCGCGCCGGCGGCGCCGGCCCCCGCCGCGGACCCGCAGCCCGGCGCACTTCTCCTGAGGCATTCCGCTTAGGCGACGAGCGGACGCCGGACCGTCCCCGGCGGTGTTGTTTCGGCTTGCCCCGCATCAGATACTTCTTGAAACACTTGTCACAAGGAGAAGGCGATGGGGACCACGGCCAGCCACCTGGAGCAGCAGCAGGCGCAACCCGCACGCGGGCTGCGGCGCCGCCTCGCGGCCTTCATCAGCATGCTGCTGCTGGCGATCAGCCTGCCCTCCGGCGCCGTCGCGCCGGTGGAGCGCGAATACGCCGAGGCGGTGCAGACCTTCCGCGCCGGCCGCACGGCCGAAGCCTTCGGCCGCTTCATGGAGATGGCCAACCGCGGCGACGTCGACGCGGCCCGCATCGCGCTGTTCCTGCACTCCTACGGCGCCGTGCTGTTCAACAAGCAGTGGGAGGCCGATCCCCGCGACGTGGCCTACTGGAACACGCTGATCCGCAACAGCGGCACCTCGGCGCGGCCCGCGCCCGAGTTCCAGCCCACCGTGCTGGTGCCGAGCAAGTCCAGGACGCGCACGGCGGCCGCGAAACCGCGCGCGCCGTCGCCGGTCACGCACGTGGCCGCGGACTGAAGCCGCCACGCTGTGTACGAAACGCGACAGCGCCGGCGTCCGAGTGGCAGCGTGGAAACGATGAACGGACGCAAACCCGCGCGAGCGGCCGCATCCGTGCGAAAACTGCGCGTGCGAGGCCCTGTTACGGCCGCTAACGATTGCAACACGCAGCACCCGATGGCATTCTCGACAGGGAGCCAGCGTGGCGCGAGCGGGTCGAACGACCCCGTCATTTCGCCCGCGAGGGCAGGGCGCCGGCCCATCCGGCTTCGTTGAGAGCACTGAGGAAGAGTGAGATGAAGACCAAACTGATTGCGGCCGTCCTGCTCGGCGCCGTCGTGGGGACCACCGCTTTCGCGGCGGAGCGCGTGACGGCCCAGGAAGCCGAAGCCATGGTGAGGAAGGGCGTCGCCTACATCAAGGCGAACCCGCGCGAGAAGGCCATGGCCGACATCAGCGACAAGCACGGCCAGTTCGTCGACCGCGAGCTGTACCTGACCGTCTACACGCTGGACGGCACGGCCCGCGCGCACGGCGCCAACATCAAGTTCGTCGGCAAGAACATGATCGACCTGCGCGACGGCAACGGCAAGGAACACATCCGCGAGCGCATGGAAATGGCCAAGACCAAGTCCGCGTTCTGGCAGGACTTCACCTTCCTGAACCCGGTCAACAAGAAGATCGAGCCGAAGAAGATGTACTGCGAGAAGGTCCAGGACCTGGTGGTCTGCGGCGGCATCTACAGCCCGATGTAAGCCGCGGGGGGCGGGCCGCGCCCGCCCCGCCGCCGGCGCCTCCGCCCGCATGCGCGCCGGCGCCACCGGTTCCCCTCACAAGGCTAGCAGTCCATGAAAATCTGGCACAAGATCCTGATCGCCCCCGTCCTCGCCATCGTGTTCCTGCTCGGGTTCGGCGCGGTCGCCTACGGCGTGGTCACGCAGCAGAACCAGGCGCTGCAGGACCTCTCGGAAAAGCGCCTGGCCAGCGTGGTCGTTGCCAGCGACGCCGCCCAGGAATTCAGCGAGATCCACTCGAACGTCTACCGCCTTTTCACCTGGCTCGCCAACATGAGCGAGGACAAGGTGAAGGCCGCGATCGGCGTGCAGAAGGGCAAGATCGACAAGATCGTCGCCAGCCTGACGGCGTTCCGCAACCAGCCGCACGTGACGCCGCAGGGCCGCAAGCTGGTGGACTCCATGCTGCCCATGCTCGCCAAGTACCGCAAGCTGGCCGACGACGCCATCGACCTCGGCACGATCGACGTGGCGATGGGCGCCATGGCCATGCAGGCCGCCGACATCCAGTTCCAGTCGAGCGTCAAGGACCTCGACGAGCTCGTGCAGATGCAGAAGAAGCTGGCGAAGGAGAGCTACGACGCCGCCGCCTCCGCCTCGCGCCGAGCGATCATCCTGCTGTCGGCGCTGCTGCTCGCCGCCGCCGTCACCGCCACGCTGGCGGCCCTGATGATGAGCCGCCGCATCGTGCGGCCGCTGCACGCGGCCATCCGCGCGGCGGAGCAGATCGCCCGCGGCGACCTGGCGACCCGCGTGGAAGTGCGCGGCAGCGACGAGACCGCCGACCTGCTGCGCGCCCTCTCGGAAATGGGACACAACCTGCGCCAGCTGGTCGGCGAGGTCGCCGGCGGCGCCCACATGGTGGCCGACACCAGCGCGCAGATCGCCCAGGGCAACCAGGACCTTTCGCAGCGCACCGAGGAACAGGCGAGCACGCTGGAGGAGACCGCCAGCTCGATGGAGGAACTGACCTCCACCGTCTCGCTCAACGCGCAGAACGCGCGCCAGGCCAGCCAGCTGGCGATGGGCGCGTCCGAAGTCGCGCGCAAGGGCGGCCAGGTGGTCGGCCAGGTGGTCAGCACCATGGCCGGCATCTCGGACTCCTCGCGCAAGATCGGCGACATCATCGGCGTGATCGACGGCATCGCCTTCCAGACCAACATCCTGGCGCTGAACGCCGCGGTGGAAGCCGCGCGCGCCGGCGAGCAGGGCCGTGGCTTCGCCGTCGTGGCGGCCGAAGTGCGCAACCTGGCGCAGCGCAGCGCCGCGGCGGCCAAGGAGATCAAGTCGCTGATCGGCGAGTCCGTGGACAAGGTGGACACCGGCGCGAAGCTGGTGGACGCGGCCGGCAAGACGATGGAGGAGATCGTCGCGTCGGTGAAGAAGGTGAGCGACCTGATCGCGGAGATCGCGGCGGCCAGCGAGGAGCAGGACGCCGGCATCCAGCAGGTCAACACCGCGGTCACGCAGATGGACCAGGTGGTGCAGCAGAACGCCTCGCTCGTCGAGGAGGCCGCCGCCGCGACCGAGTCCATGAAGTCGCAGGCCGGCGCGCTGCTGCAGATGGTGTCGCGCTTCAACCTGGGCGACGCGCAGCCGGCGTTCGCGCCGCTGCAGCCGGCCGCGCCGCGCGCCGCCGCGGCCGAGCCGCCGGCGCCGCAGCCGATCACCGTCAAGGCGGAACCCAAGCTGCCCCCGCTCCGCAAGGACGTGCTGGCCGCGCCCATCGCGAAGCAGGCGTCCAACGGGGAGTGGCAGGAGTTCTGATCCCGCCGCCCCATCGTGAACGAGCCATCCCTTCCCGTTCCCCTCGCGCCGGCCGCCGTCCCGGCGCGGCGCCTGGCCGACCCCAAGGCGCGCAGCTTCTTCCGCCGCGCCACGATCCAGACGCGGTTGACGGTGGCCTTCTGGGCGCTCGGGGGCATGAGCCTGCTGGGCACGCTGATGGCCATCTGGCAGCTGTACGGCATGGAGGAGCAGCTGCAGCACGACCTGCGCGCCGCCCGCCTGGCGGGTGAACTGCACGCCGCCGCTGCCGCCAACACGGCGCGGGCCCTGGCGCTGGCGCGCGCCACCGATCCCGCCGTGCCGCAGCAGCTGATGCCCGCGTTCCGGGAGACCGAACAGCGCCTGGACCGGCTGCAGCGCGAGCTTGCCACCGAGGTGCGATCCGACGCCGGCCAGGCGCTGGTGCGCCAGGCCGGCCAGCAGCGGGACGCCTACCGTCAGGCCTGGGAAGCGGCGTTCCGGAGCCGGCTGGCCGCGACCGCGCTGCCGACCCCGGCCGTCGAGGCGCTGGGCCCGGCGCTGCACGCCTACGGCGAGGCCACGCGCGCGCTGCTCGCCTACCAGGGCGGCGAAGGCGAGGGCGCGGTGCAGCTGGAAGGCCGCGCCCGCCGCGCCAGCCTCGAGCTGCTGGCGCTGTTCGCGGTGCTGACGCTGCTCACCGTGCCCGTCGTGGTGGCGCTGTTCGTGCACATCCTGCGGCCGATGTACGTCGCCGTGCGGATCGCCCGCAAGGTCGCCGACGGCGACCTGACCGTGAAGGTGCGCACCGGCGGCGGCGACGAGATGGCGCGGCTGATGCTGGCGCTGGACGACATGACGGAGAGCCTGCGGCGCATCGTCGGCGGCGTGGTGCACAGCGCCGGCGCCGTGGCGCAGGCCGGCGTCGAGGTGCGCCAGGGGCAGGTGGAGCTGGCGCAGCGGACCGAGACGCAGGCCAGCACGCTGGAGGAGACGGCCAGCTCCATGGAGGAACTCACGGCCACCGTGTCGCAGAACGCCGACGCGGCGCGCGAGGCGAGCCAGCTCGCGCGCGGCGCGGCGACGGTGGCGCAGGAGGGCGGCGCGGTGGTGGACGAGGTGGTGCGGTCCATGGCCGGCATCTCGGATTCGTCCCGCAGGATCGGCGACATCATCGGCGTGATCGACGGCATCGCGTTCCAGACCAACATCCTGGCGCTGAACGCCGCGGTGGAAGCCGCGCGGGCCGGCGAACAGGGCCGCGGCTTCGCCGTCGTGGCCGCCGAGGTGCGCAACCTCGCGCAGCGCAGCGCCGCCGCCGCGCGCGAGATCAAGGCGCTGATCGGCGAGTCCGTCGGCAAGGTGGAGACCGGCGCGAAGCTGGTGGACACCGCGGGCCGCAAGATGGAGGAGATCGTCGCCTCGGTCGGCAAGGTGAACGAGCTGATCGCCGGCATCGCCGCGGCGAGCGAGCAGCAGCGCTCGGGCATCGAGCAGGTGAACGCCGCGATCGGCCAGATGGACCAGGTCGTGCAGCAGAACGCCGCGCTGGTGGACCAGACGACGCAGGCGACCGAGGCGCTGCACCGGCACTCCGCCTCGCTCCTGCAGACGGTGGCGCAGTTCCGCCTGGAGGACGCCGGCCATCCGCGCCTGGAGCGGGGCGAATGAGCAGCGTCTTCGCCGACCTGGAGTTCGCCGGCGCCGCCTCGCTGCTGGGCGACGCGGAGTTCGCCACGGTGCGCCGCCTGATCGCCGACTACGCCGGCATCAAGCTGAGCACGCAGAAGCGCAACATGGTCTACAACCGCCTGCTGCGGCGGCTGCGCGCGCGCGGCCTCTCCAGTTTCGGCGACTACCTGGAACTGGTGCAGCGCGAAGGCTCGGACGAGCGCGAGGCCTTCGTGAACGCGCTCACCACCAACCTGACCGCCTTCTTCCGCGAGCCGCACCACTTCGAGCTGCTGGCCGAGCGCGCGAGCCAGCGCGCGCGGGGCCGCGGCGCCCCGCTGCGCTGCTGGAGCAGCGCCTGCTCCACCGGCGAGGAGGCCTGGTCCATCGCGATGGTGCTGCGCGAGGCCGAGTGCCACGGCGAGGTGCTGGGCACCGACATCGACACCGAGGTGCTGAACACGGCGCAGAACGGCGTGTACCGCCTCGAGCGCGCCGCGACGCTGCCCACCGAGCGGCTGCGGCGCCACTTCCTGCGCGGCACCGGCCGCAACGAGGGCCTGGTGAGCGTGCGGCCCGAGCTGCGCGCGCTGGTGCGCTTCGGCCAGCTGAACCTGCAGTCGCCGGTGTGGCCGGCGCAGCAGCCCTTCGACGTGATCTTCTGCCGCAACGTGGTGATCTACTTCGACCGCGAGTCGCAGAAGAAGCTGCTGGCGCGCCTGGCCACCCTGCTGGTGCCCGGCGGGCTGCTGGTGGTGGGCCACTCGGAAAGCTTTCCCGCCGCGCACCCGGGCTTCCGCTCCTGCGGACGCACGGCGTACGAGCGCATCGGCGGATAGGAGCACGCTTGGCCGGAGAGTCCGTCCCGCAGCCGTACTTCGACCGGGACTTCCGGGCCCCGGCCGTGAAGATCCTCCCGGGCCAGTACCATGCGTCCCGCGACGGCGCGATCAGCACGGTGCTCGGTTCCTGCGTGTCCACCTGCCTGTGGGATCCCGTGGAGCGCATCGGCGGCATGAACCACTTCATGCTGCCGGGCGACGGCGGCAGCCGCGGCTCGCCCTGGGCCGCGTCGGCGCGCTTCGGTGTCTATGCGATGGAAGTGCTGATCAACGACATGATCCGGCTGGGGGCCGACCGCCGCCGGCTGGTGGCGAAGGTGTTCGGCGGCGCGCGGCTGCTGGCCGGCTTCGACCGGCTGGACGTCGGCGCCAAGAACAGCGAGTTCGTGCTGGAGTTCCTGCGCGTGGAAGGCATCCGCGTGCTCGCGAAGGACCTGCTGGACGTGTGCCCGCGCAAGGTGCACTTCTTCGTCGGCGACGGCAAGGTGCAGGTCAAGCGCCTGAGCCTGGCGCCGATCGAGCCGGTGCAGCAGCGCGAGCGCGAATACCTGCGCCGCCTGGCCGGCAAGGGCGGCGGCGACATCGAGATCTTCTCCCCGCCGCGATGATCCGCGTCCTGGTCGTCGACGATTCCGCGGTGATGCGCGCCTTCCTGGGGCGCGTGGTGGCCGCGCAGCCCGACATGGAGCTGCTGGGCGCCTCGCCCGACCCGCTGCTGGCCATCGACCGCATCCGCCGCAACCCGCCCGACGTGATCACGCTCGACGTCGAGATGCCGCGCATGAACGGCCTCGACTTCCTGCGCAACCTGATGGCGGTGCGGCCGCTGCCGGTGATCATGATCTCGTCGCTTACGCGCCAGGGCGCGGAGACGACGATGCGGGCGCTGGAGCTGGGCGCCGTGGATTTCTTCCCGAAGCCGGCGAGCTTCGACGGGCTGGAGGCGACGGCGCAGGAGATCGCGGAGAAGATCCGCGCGGCGGCCAGCGCGCGCATCGTGCGGCGGCGTCCGGCGGCCGCGCCCGTCGCGCCGGCGGCGCGCAAGGCCGCGGTGCCGCCGGGGCCGCCGCCCGCCGTGGCCGCCGGCGTGCCGCAGCGCGTGATCGGCATCGGCGCCTCCACCGGCGGCGTCGAGGCGCTGCGCGACGTGCTGGCGCCGCTGCCGCCGCACATGCCGCCGATCCTGATCGCGCAGCACATGCCGCCCGGCTTCACCGAGACGTTCGCGCGGCGCCTGGACACGCTGTGCCAGCTGCACGTGAAGCAGGCCGAGGACAACGAGGCGGTGCGCGCCGGTGTCGCCTACATCGCCCCCGGCGGGCGGCACCTGGTGCTCGCGCGCCGCGCCACGGGCTGGTGCCTGCGCGTCACCGAGGACCCGCCGGTGAACCGCCACCGGCCTTCGGTGGACACGCTGTTCCGCTCGATCGCGCGCATGGCCGGCGCGAACGCCATCGGCGTGATGCTCACCGGCATGGGAGGCGACGGCGCCGAGGCGATGCTGGAGATGCAGCAGGGCGGCGCGTACACCATCGCGCAGGACGAGGCGAGCTGCGTCGTCTTCGGCATGCCGCGCCAGGCGATCGCCGCGGGCGGCGTGCGCGAGGTCGCTTCGCTGGCGGACATCCCCGCGCGGCTGGAAGCGCTCGTGTCCGCCTGAACTCCCCCATTCGAACGATCTCCGGCTGCCCGTCCGCGCGTTGAACACGCGTGGCTTCCTCCCCGGCCCGCACCAGCGCCATCGCCCCGGTCCTCGGGGGCGTGGTGCTGGGAGCGGCCGCCCAGCTGCAGCAGCCGGACCTGTGGCCGCTCGCGGCGTACGTGACGGGCGCATGCGGCGCGGCCTTGCTGCTCGTCTTCCTGCTGGGCCGGAGCGCCAACCGCCTGCGCGCGTCCGCGCTCCTGCTCGCCGCCGCCACCCTCTCCGCCTCGCTGGCCGGCGGGCGCGCCTCGGCCTATCTCGCGCACGGGCTCGATCCCGCGCTCGAAGGCCGCGACCTCGTCGTGACCGGCATCGTCGCCGCGCTGCCGCACCGCAACGAGGCCGGCCTGCGCTTCCGCTTCGACACCGAGTCGGCGCGCCTCGGAGCGCGCGAGGTCGCCCTGCCGCCGCGCCTGCTGCTCGGCTGGTACGGCGCCGCCGATGCCGAAGGCGCGATGGACCCGCAGCGCCAGCTGCCGGAGCTGCGCCCGGGCGAGCGCTGGCGCTTCGCGCTGCGGCCCAAGGCCCCGCACGGCAACGTCAACCCGCACGGCTTCGACTACGAGCTGTGGCTGTGGGAGCAGGGCGTGCAGGCCACGGGCTCCGTGCGCACGGGCGCGCGCGACCCGCCGCCGCAACGCCTGGCGTCGACCTGGCTGCACCCCGTGGAACAGGCGCGGCAGCGGGTGCACGAGGCGATCTTCGCCCGCGTGCCGGATGCACGCCTCGCCGGCGTGCTCGCGGCCCTCGTGGTCGGCGACCAGGGCGCGATCGAGCGGGCCGACTGGGACGTCTTCCGTGCGACCGGCGTGGCCCACCTCATGTCGATCTCGGGCCTGCACGTGACCATGTTCGCCTGGGCCGCGGGCGTGCTCGTGGGCTGGGGCTGGCGGCGCAGCACCCGCCTGTGCCTGGCCTGGCCGGCGCAGCACGCCGGGCTGGCGGGCGGCGTGCTGCTGGCGGCCGGCTACGCCCTGTTCAGCGGCTGGGGCGTGCCGGCGCAGCGCACGGTGCTGATGCTGGCCGCGGTGGCCTGGTTGCGGCTGCGGGGCCGCGAATGGCCCTGGCCCTGGGTCTGGCTGCTCGCCTGCGCCCTGGTCGTGGCGCTGGATCCCTGGGCGCTCGCGCAGGCGGGCTTCTGGCTCAGCTTCGTCGCGGTGGGCGTGCTGTTCGCGAGCGGTTCGGCGCGCGCGGACGCGGACGCAACGGCGGCTCCGGCGCCTGCGCGGCGCGTGCTGCGCGCGGGTGCCGCGCTCGTGCGCGAGCAGGCGGTCGTGACGCTGGCCCTCACGCCCTTGTCGCTGCTGCTGTTCGGGCAGGTCTCGCTGGTGGGCCTCGGCGCCAACCTGCTGGCCATCCCCTGGGTGACGCTGCTCGTGACGCCCCTCGGCCTCGCCGGCGTGCTGTTGCCCGCACTGTGGACAGTCGCCGCGGCCGCCGTGGACCTGCTCGCGGCCGTCTTGCAGTGGCTGGCGCAACTGCCCTTGGCCACCTGGTCCGCACCGGCGCCACCCTTGTGGGCGGCGGCCGCGGGACTCGCAGGCGGGCTGTTGCTGGCCACCCGGCTGCCGCCGGCGCTGCGGCTGCTGGGGGTTCCCTTGCTGCTGCCCGTCCTGCTCTGGCAGGCGCCGCGGCCGCCGCCCGGTGAGTTCGAGCTGCTCGCGGCCGACGTGGGGCAGGGCAACGCGGTGCTGGTGCGCACGGCGGCGCACACGCTGGTGTACGACGCCGGGCCGGCCTACAGCCGCGAAACCGATGCGGGCCAGCGCGTGCTGGTGCCGCTGCTGCGCGCGCTGGGCGAACAGGTGGACACCGTCGTGCTCAGCCACCGCGACAGCGACCACACCGGCGGCGCCGCCGCCGTGCTGCGCATGCAGCCGCAGGCGCGCCTCCTCAGCTCGCTGGAAGCGAGCCACCCGCTGCAGGCGCTGCGGCCCTCGCGGCGCTGCGAGGCCGGCCAGCAATGGAGCTGGGACGGCGTGCGCTTCGAGGTTCTGCATCCGGCGGCCGCCGACTACGCGACGGCCGCCAGGCCGAACGCGCTCAGCTGCGTCCTGCGCGTGGGCAACGGGCGCGCACAAGTCCTGCTGGCCGGCGACATCGAGAAGCCGCAGGAGCTGGCGCTCGCCGCCGGCGCCCGGCCGCTGCGGGCGGACGTGCTGCTGGTGCCGCACCACGGCAGCCGCACTTCGTCCAGCGACGCCTTCCTCGACGCGGTGCGGCCGGTGCTGGCCGTGGCGCAGGCGGGCTACCGCAACCGGTTCGGCCATCCGGCGCCGGAGGTGGTGGCGCGCTATGCCGCGCACGGCATCGCGCTGCGCGCCTCGCCCGCCTGCGGCGCGCTCACCTGGCGTTCAGCCGCGCCGGCGCGAACGCGCTGCGAACGCGCGGCGGAACCCCGCTACTGGCGCCACCTTGCTATCCTCTCTGCTCCGCTCCCGCAGCCACCATGACCCAGTTCGACGAGATGTTCGCCCAGCCCGCCGGCCCCGCGCCGATGCCATGGCAGGCACAGCTGGAGGGGGTGCGCGAACACTACCGGACCTACGCGGGTTGGCTGGCCCGCCAGACGCAGGAGAGCCTGCGCGCCCGGCGCGAGGAAGCCGAGGTGATCTTCCGGCGCGTGGGCATCACCTTCGCCGTGTACGGCGCCAAGGACGAGGACGGCGCCGGCACCGAGCGGCTGATCCCGTTCGACCTGCTCCCGCGCATCATCCCCGCGGCCGAATGGCGGCGCATGGAACAGGGCCTGGTGCAGCGCGTGACGGCGCTCAACCGTTTCCTGCACGACGTCTACCACGAGCAGGAGATCGTCAAGGCCGGCGTCATCCCGCTCGAGCAGGTGACCGGCAACCCGCAGTTCCGCCGCGAGATGGTGGGCGTGAACGTCCCGAACGACACGTATGCGCACGTCTCGGGGGTCGACATCGTCCGCGCGGCCGACGGCGCCGGCGGGGCCGAGACCTACGTGCTGGAGGACAACCTGCGCGTGCCCAGCGGCGTCAGCTACATGCTGGAAGACCGCAAGATGATGATGCGGCTGTTCCCCGACCTGTTCAGCGCCTACCAGGTCGCGCCGGTGATGCACTACCCGGACCTGCTGCTGGAGACGCTGCGCGCCTCCGCGCCGTCCACCACCGACGACCCGACGGTCGTGGTGCTCACGCCGGGCATGTACAACAGCGCCTACTTCGAGCACGCCTTCCTCGCGCAGCAGATGGGCGTGGAACTGGTCGAGGGGCAGGACCTCTTCGTGCGCGACAGCTTCGTCTACATGCGCACCACCCGCGGCCCGCGCCGCGTCGACGTGATCTACCGGCGGGTGGATGACGACTTCCTGGACCCGCTCGCCTTCCGGCCGAACTCCACGCTGGGCTGCGCCGGCCTGCTGTCCGCCTACCGCGCCGGCAACGTGGCGCTGTGCAACGCCATCGGCACCGGCGTCGCCGACGACAAGTCGATGTACCCCTACGTGCCGAAGATGATCGAGTTCTACCTGGGCGAGAAGCCGATCCTCGCGAACGTGCCCACCTGGTCCTGCCGCAAGCCCGAGGACCTGGAGTACGTCCTGGCGCACCTGGAGGAGCTGGTGGTCAAGGAGGTGCACGGCGCCGGGGGCTACGGCATGCTGGTCGGCCCGGCGGCCTCGCGCGAGGAGCTCGCGCAGTTCCGCGCCGCGCTGCGGGCCGAGCCCGGACGCTACGTCGCGCAGCCGACGCTCGCGCTCTCCAGCTGCCCGACCTTCGTGGAGCAGGGCATCGCGCCGCGCCACATCGACCTGCGTCCCTTCGTGCTGTCGGGCCGAGAGGTGCAGATGGTGCCGGGGGGCCTCACGCGGGTCGCGCTGAAGGAGGGCTCGCTGGTCGTCAACTCGTCCCAAGGCGGCGGCACCAAGGACACCTGGATCCTGGAAGTCTGAACATGCTCTCGCGCACCGCCGACCACCTGTTCTGGATGGCCCGCTACACCGAGCGGGCCGAGAACACGGCGCGCATGCTGGACGTGAACTACCAGACTTCGCTGCTGCCGCAGTCGGCGGCCGTGTCGCGGGTGGGCTGGCAGGGGATGCTGACCATCAGCGAGCTGATGCCGGCCTACCAGGCGAGGCACAGCGAGCTGGACCCGCATCGGGTGATGCAGTTCATGGTGAAGGACGAGGGCAACTCGTCGTCGATCCTATCCTGCCTGCGGGCCGCGCGCGAGAACGCGCGGGCGGTGCGGGGCTCGCTCACCACCGAGGTCTGGGAGACGCAGAACCAGACCTGGCTGGAGCTCAACCGCAAGCTGCGCTCCGGCGACTTCGAGCGCGACCCCAGCCAGTTCTTCGAGTGGGTGAAATACCGTTCGCACCTGTCCCGCGGGGTCACGGTCGGCACCATGCTGATGGACGAGGCGCTGCACTTCATGCGCCTGGGCACCTTCCTGGAACGCGCCGACAACACGGCGCGGCTGCTGGACGTGAAGTTCCACGCGGTGCAGAGCGACTTCTTCGGGGCCGCGAGCGCCAAGGACCAGGAATACGACTTCTACCACTGGAGCGCGATCCTGCGCAGCGTCTCCGGGTTCGAGATCTACCGCAAGGTGTACCGCGACGTGATCCGCCCCGAGCGCGTGGCCGACCTGCTGATCCTGCGCCCCGACATGCCGCGCTCGCTGCACGCGAGCCTGAACGAGGTGGTATCCAACCTCACGATGCTCGCCAACGACCAGTCGGCCGAGACGCTGCGGCGGGCCGGACGGCTGCGCGCCGAGCTGCAGTACGGCGACATCGACGAGATCCTGACCAACGGGCTGCACGCCTTCCTCACGAAGTTCCTGGACCGCGTGAACGAGCTGGGCGTGCGCATCAGCCGCGACTTCCTGATCCCTGCCTGATGGCCCAGGCGCCCGGGCCCGCGCAGGCGCTGCTGCTGGCGGGCGCGCGCCAGGAGCAGGCGGGGGACATCGCCGCGGCGGCCGCTTCCTACCGCGCCGCGCTCGCCCTCGATCCCCACCTGCTGGCCGCGCACGTCGACCTGGCCGGCGTGCTGTGGCGGCTGTCGGACTTCGAGGGCACGCTCGCCCACGCCCGGCAGGCCGTCGCGCTGGCGCCGGACCATCCCTACGCGCAGCGCATCCTCGGTACCGCCTTCCTGCAGACCAACGCGCTCGCGCAGGCCGAGCATCACCTGCGGCGTGCGCTCGCGCTCGCCCCGGCCTTCGCGCCGGCGCAACTGGACCTCGCCTTGACGCTGCTGCTGGCCGGCCGCCTGGAGGAGGGCTGGCCGGTGTACGCGCAACGCTGGAACGACGGCCGCCATCCGCGCCCCGCGTTCTTCCACCCCGCGCGCGAGTGGCCGGGCCCGCGCGTGCCGCTGCAGGGCAAGACGCTCGCGGTTTACGGCGAGCAGGGCCGCGGCGACGTGCTCCAGGCGCTGCGCTACCTGCCGCAACTGCAGGCGCTCGGCGCGCGGGTCGCGTGCGTAATAGCGCCGGAACTCGCGCCGCTGGTGGAAGCGAGCTTCCCGCAAGTGGCGTGCCTGAGGCCAGGGCAGTCGCTGCAGGCAGACCTGCACGCCGCGGCCATGGACCTGCCGGCGCGTCTCGGCACCACGCTGGCGAACATCCCCTCCCGCGTTCCCTACCTGCGCGCGCCCGAACCGGCGCGTCACGCCTGGCGCGAGCGCCTGGGCGCGCCCGATGGCCGCCTGCGCGTCGGCTTCGCCTGGTGCGGCTCGCACGGGCAGGTGAACAACCGCAACCGGGCGATGCCGCTGTCGCTGCTCGCGCCGCTCGCGCGCCTGCCCGGCGTGCAGGGCTTCAGCCTGCAGAAGGCCGACGCCGGACCGTGGAGCGACGTCCCACCGCACGACGGCGGTCTGGCCGACTTCACGGCCGACTGGCACGACTTTGGCGACAGCGCCGCCCTGGTCGAACAACTGGACCTCGTCATCACCGTCGACACGGCGATCGCGCATCTCGCCGGCGGCCTGGGCAAGCCGGTCTGGATCCTGCTGCCGCCCAACCCGGACTGGCGCTGGCTGCTCGATCGCGACGACTCGCCGTGGTATCCGACGGCGCGCCTGTTCCGGCGCGGGTTCGGGGAAGACAGGGCGGCGCAGGTCGCGCGCGTGCGCCAGGCGCTCGCGGCGCTCACGAACACAACCAGCTGATCGCGGCCTTTTCCTCGTCGAACACGCGCACGTTGCCGCCATTGCGCCGCGCCGCCTTCTCGCTCACGCGGGTGACGCGCTCCGGCGGGACGAGCGAAGCGATGCGGTCCATGTGCGAGAGGCTCGCCGCCGCCTCCTCGCCGATGCGGAACTGCTCCGGGCGCGTGAACTGCGAGGCCACGCCACGCAGGTCCACCAGCACCTTGGCTTCGGGCCACGATTCGCTCTCCACGCCCAGCAGGTGGATCATCGACAGCAGCTGGCCGATGGCGGGGTGGCCGGTCACCGTCACGCGGACGTACGGGCCCGTCCGGTCGATCGCGAGATCGAATTCCATGGCATCCCCAATTTGCCAGAGGGTCGGGGGTGGTGGTGAGTCGGATGTCACAGGGGTGGGGGGCTGTTACGGAAGTAACACGTGGTGGGAGAGCAAAGGGTGCCTTCGGCTTGCGTCCTGGTCATCGGAGAGGTGCCCTCCGACCGGCCCGGGGCGGGGCTGCCCGTCCCTGCGAATGTCCCCCGTCGCTGCCTACGCCTGCGGCTCGGCGGCTACCTCCTCCTTGATTTCGCTGGGACGGGCAGCCCCGCCCCGGGCCTTGACGGAGTGGCGCGCTGCCGCCCCTCACCCCGACCCTCTCCCCAGAGGGGAGAGGGAGGAAAAACCAGAGTGGCACTCGGGAAGCGCCGGGGTGAGGCGGTCCGACTGGGCGAAATCAAGGAGGAGGGAGCGGACCGAGCCGCAGGCGTAGGTCCGCGCCGGGGGACATTCGCCAAGGCGGATCGCCTCACCCCGGTGCGAGGCCGAAGGCACCTCTCGGCACGTCCGGCCCCGCGACGAAGACACAACCCGAACTAAAGACCTGCCACGGACCGCTGCAGATTCGCGCGCGCCCGCTCCTCCAGCGCGTCGTGGAAAGCCTGCGTCGCATACAGGCGTTCCCGCGCGAGGAAGCCCGCAAGGATGCGCGCGCGTCCGGCACGGAAGACGGCGTCCGGCACGTGCGCGTACTCGGCGCGCACCTGCCGCTCGTATTCCGCGAAGCGCGCCGGCGCCGCGCCGAGGATGGCCAGGTCGATGTCCAGCAGCAACTGCGTGTCCGGGTCGCCGTCCGAAGCTTCGTGCATGCGCGTGGCCATCACGAGGTCGTGCACGCGCCGCGCGACGGCCTCTTCGCAGCCCGCCGCCAGCACGCTGGCGCGCGCCCACGCGGCGCTGCGCTCCTCGTTGTCGGTGCGCTGCGGGTCGTACACGGCGTCGTGGAACCAGAGGGCCAGTTCCACTTCCGCCGGCCGGCGCGCCAGCGAGGCCGCGGCGTCCCAGTGGGCCAGGCATTCGCGCAGGTGCTGCAGCGTGTGGTAGTGCCGGTGCGGTTCGCTGTAGGCGGCGACCAGCTGGTTCATGAGCCCGCCGTTGACCTCGCGCGCGCCCAGCTCGCCCCACATGCGCTGCCAGGAAGAAAGCGTCACGCTCACGGCTTGCGCGCGGATGTCGCGGCCAGCGCCTCGCGCACTTCGCGCCCGAGCTCGATGACGGCCATGGCGTAGTAGCTGGACCAGTTGTAGCGCGTGATCACGTAGAAGTTCTCCGTGCCCGCCACGTAGCTGGGAGGATCGCCGCCGTTCTGCAGCTCCACGAGCGCCAGCGGACCCTTGTGCTCCAGCGCCGGGCCTTCCAGGATCGCGCCCATCTCCTGCATGCGCGCCACGCTGAAGGTGGGCAGGATGTCCGGCGCCAGCAGGCCGTCCAGGTCCAGCTTCGCCGGATCGAAGCGCACCGGGTAGTGCGTGGGCATGCCGGGGATCCAGCCGTAGCCCTTGAAGTAGTTGGCGACGGAGCCGATCACGTCGGCCGTGCTGCCGACGAGGTCGATCGACTTGTCGCCGTCGTAGTCGATGCCCCAGCGCGCGAGGCTGCTGGGCATGAACTGCGGCATGCCCCAGGCGCCGGCATAGCTGCCGCGCGGGGCGAGCGGGCTGGTGCGCGCCGCCGCGTGGTAGGCGAGGAACTGCTCCAGCTCGCCGCGGAAGTACTTCGCGCGCTCGGCCGCGCGCGGATGGTTCTCCGGGAAGTCGAAGGCGAGCGTCGCGAGGGCGTCGAGCACGCGGAAGTCGCCCATGGTCCGGCCGTAGATGGTCTCCACGCCCAGGATGCCGACGATGATCTCCGCCGGCACGCCGAACTCCTGCTCGGCGCGCGCCAGCGTCTCGCGGTTCTCCTGCCAGAAGCGCACGCCCGCGCCGATGCGCGCCGGGTCGATGAAGCGGCTGCGGTACACGGCCCAGTTCTTGGGCTGGCCGGGCGGCGCCGGCTGCATCAGGCGCACCACGGTGGCGAGCTGCTGCGCCTGTCCGACCATGCGGCGCACCCACGCCGGGTCGAGATTGCGGCGGGCCGCCACGTCGTCCGCGAATTCCATCGCTTCCTCCCGCCCGGCGTAGCTGGTCGCGTCGCGCTGCGCGGCGCGCTTGCTGCGGGACTTCGCCGCGGCGACCACGGTTTGCGCATCGGTGGCGGAGCCGGCATCGGCTTCGGTGGCCGCGGCGGCATCCGCGCCGCCGGCAGCTTGCGTGTCGGCGACGGCATGGGCGGGCCCGGCGCAGCCGCCGAGCGGCAGGACGAGGGCGAAGGCGAGGAGCAGGAACAGGGGACGCATCAGGCAGGCCAGGGAATCCGGTGGAATTCGCGCCGCAGCGCGGACAGGGTGGTGTGCGGCGCGCGCGCATAGCGCTGCGCTTCCAGCCGCAGCAGCCACTGTGCCAGTTCCTGCGCCTGCGTGCCGAAGCGGGCCGTCACCAGCTGTGCGATCGCGCGGGGCGGCGCCGTGTTCCCGACGGCCAGCCCCTGCTGGCGCAGGCGCTTGCGGACGCGGCCCAGCAGTCGCAGCCAGGGATCGTGCTGCAGACGGTCCCACCAAGTCCAGGCCGCGCCGAGCACGGCGACGGTCACCACCAGCGCGATCAGCAGGCGCGCGAGGTCTTCCCAGCTCGGCGCGCTGAAGCCCAGGTGGCGCAGCATGTCCAGCTGGCGGCTCTGCGTGTAGTTCAGGATCCACTGGTTCCAGCCGTTGTTCAGCGCCTCCCAGCTGCCGCGCAGCTGCGCCCACAGGGTGGGGCTGACGGTCTCCATCGCGGCCTCCAGCACGCCGCGCGGCGCCACCAGGCGCTGGAAGGAGCCGGTGCGGCCGGGCGCCACCACCGCCGTCGGGTCCACGCGTACCCAGCCGCGCCCCTGCAGCCAGACCTCGGTCCAGGCGTGGGCGTCGCTCTGCCGCACGATCCAGTAGCCGTCGATGAGATTGGGCTGCCCGCCCTGGTAGCCGGTGACGATGCGCGCCGGCACGCCCATGGCGCGCAGCAGCACGACGAAGGCGGAGGCGATGTGCTCGCAGAAGCCTTCCTTGCGGTCGAACCAGAATTCGTCGGCGGTGTTCTGCCCGTACACGCCGGGCGCCAGCGTGTAGGTGTAGCCGCCGGTGCGCAGCAGCCGCAGCGCCGACTGCACCAGCGCGTAGGCATCGCCCGGCGGGTTCTCGCGCACCATCCGCTGCGCCAGCGCGATGGTGCGCGGGTCGAAGCCGGCCGGCAGCTGCGTGTATTCCGGCAGCACGAGGGCGCGGCGGTGCGGGCCGTGGCGGAACTGCACGTAGCTGGACGCGCGGTAGCGCAGCAGGTCCGTCACCGGTTGCGGCGTGACCCACTGCAGGTCGCCGGTCATGGCGGCCTGCAGGCCGGGGGCCTGCGGCGGGTCCACCGCCGCGTCCAGCGTCATCAGCCAGGGCCGGTTGTTCGGCTCCAGCGTGACCACGTAGCGCACCGGCGTGCCGTAGCCGACCAGCTGGGGGGGCACCAGCTGCGGCGGCGGGAAGCGGCGGTTCAGGCGCGGCGGCAGCAGCGGGCGCCACTCGCGGCCGTCGAAGTCGCTGAGCACCGGGCCGCGGAAATAGAGGTCGCTCTGGTGCGGCGGCTGGCCCTCGAAGCGCACGCGGAACGCGATGCTCTCGTCCAGCACGAGGTCGGCCATGGTGCCCACGCGCATCTGCGACGACAGGCCGCTGCGTCCCGTCATGGCGTCGGAAGGGATGCCCCACAGCGGCGCGAAGCGCGGGAACAGCACGAACAGCACCGCCATCACGGGCGCCCCCAGCAGCGTCATCCAGCCGGCGGTGCGCGCCGCCTGCGCGAGCGGCGGCCGGCCCACGGGCATGTGCGCGTTCACCAGCGCCGTCAGCAGCCCGAGCAGCGCCAGCAGCATCGCGGCCGCCACGGCGAGCGACTGCGAGAAGAAGAAGTTCGTGAGCATCGTGAAGAAGCCCAGGAAGAACACCACGAAGGCGTCGCGCCGCGCCCGCAGCTCCAGGGTCTTCAGCGCCAGCAGCGCCACGATCAGCGTCACGCCGGCATCGCGCCCGAGCAGCGTGCCGTGCGCCGCCCACGTGGCGGCGAGGGCGCTCGCCAGCAGCAGCGCCAGCCAGCCGCGGCCCGGCAGCGGCCGGCCGGTGATGGCCAGGCCGGCCCGCCACGCGAGCAGCACGGCGGCCATCAGCGAAGCCCACCAGGGCAGGTGGCCCACGTGCGGCACCAGCACCCAGGCGATCACCACCAGCAGGAACAAGGTGTCGCGTGCATCGCGGGGCAGCGCGGAGAGGCGGGAGCGCAGCTTCAGCACAGCGCGAGCACCTCCAGGCAGCGCCGCTTGTGCGCCTCGCCGCTGCCGGGCGCGACCTCCACGCCGGGCAGGCGCAGCCCGTAGTCCTGCCCCAGCTTGTCGGCCTGCAGCACCCAGGCGGCCAGGCGCGAGAGGCGGCCTTCCCGGTCGGCCAGGCCGCACTGCTCGTAGTCCAGCCACAGTTCCATGCGCTGCGCCTGCAGCGTGTCGCGGCTCACCAGTTCGTCGGCCTTGGCCGCCTTCTTCCAGACGACCCGCTTCATCGCGTCGCCACGGCGGTAGGCGCGCACGCCGTCGAACTCGCCGCTGTCCTGCGGCCGCAGGGCGGTGGCGCCGCCGGCGCGCGGCTCGCCGGGCGGCAGCGGCGGCGGATGGAGTTCCGGCGCCGGCCAGACCAGCACCTGCGCGGCCGGCCGCCACACCGCCCACACGCGGAAGGTGCCGAGCGGGAAGCGCGTCTCCGCCGTGAGCGGCGGCACGTGGTGCAGGCCGCGGCGCTCGGCCCGGAAGGCCACCTGCACCGTGCAGCTGCCCTGGGCCGGCACGTCCGTCCAGCTCCAGTGGTCCTCGCGCGCCGCGTCCAGCACGGCCAGGCCGATGCCCCAGCGCGGGCGCCGGCGGCCGTTGCCCAGCAGCACCGGCAGCGGCGCGCTGGCGCCGGCGAACTGCGGCGGCGGCGGCACGAGGGCGAGCGTCAGCCCGCGCAAGGTGGCATGGCTCACGTACATGCCGACGGCGGCGCAGCCGGCCAGCAGGAAGGTGAGGAGATAGCCCAGATTGAGCTGGTAGTTGATCGACGCGACCAGCAGCACCAGCAGCGTCAGCCCCAGCATGAAGCCGGCGCGCGTGGGGAGGATGTAGACGTTGCGCTGCGTCAGCGCCAGCGTGTCGGTGAGCGGCAGGCGCGCCTGCCACCACGCGCGGAAGCGGCGGCGCACGAAGGCGAACGGGTTCATGACGGAATGACGCGGGCTGCGCCCGGCATGACGAAATGACCCATCTCATGCGCGAAGCGCGTCATGGAAGCCGAAGGCGGGGTCATTTCGTCATTGTCAGGGCAGCGGCACCGCTTCGACCATCGCCCGCACCTGCTCCACCGGCCCGCGACCGGCGTCGCCCACCGGCACCAGGCGGTGCGCCACGGTCTGCGGCAGGATCGCCTGCACGTCGTCGGGGGCGACGTAGTCGCGGCCCGACAACAGGGCCTGGGCCTTGGCCGCGCGGATCACGGCGATGCCGGCCCGGGGGCTCAGGCCTTGCAGGAACCAGCGGCCGGAGCGGGTGGCCGCCACGAGGTCCTGCACGTAATCGAGCAGCGGGTCGGCCGCGTGCACCTGCAGCACCTGCTGCTGCAGCGCCTGCAGCTCGAGCGGCGACAAGGTGTTGTCCAGCCGCTCCACCATCTCGCGCCGGTCCGCGCCGGCGAAGAGGTCGCGCTCCGCGGCGCGGTCCGGGTAGCCCAGCGAGATCCGCATCAGGAAGCGGTCCAGCTGCGACTCGGGCAGGGCGAAGGTGCCCAGCTGGTCGTGCGGGTTCTGGGTGGCGATCACGAAGAAGGGCGAAGGCAGGGCCCGCGTCTCGCCTTCCACCGTCACCTGCTTTTCCTCCATGGCTTCCAGCAGCGCGCTCTGGGTCTTGGGGCTGGCGCGGTTGATCTCGTCGGCCAGCAGCACCTGGGCGAAGATGGGGCCCGGATGGAAGACGAAGGTCTCCTTCCCGCGCTCCCACACGGAGACGCCGGAGAGGTCGCTGGGCATCAGGTCGGCGGTGAACTGCACGCGGGAGAACTGCAGGCCGAAGGCGCGCGCCAGCGCGTGCGCCAGGGTCGTCTTGCCCACCCCCGGGACGTCTTCGATCAGCAGGTGCCCGCCCGCGAGCAGGCAGGCCACGCAGTCCCGGACCTGCGCGGGCTTGCCGACGATCACCGTGTTAAGCTGGTCGAGGAGCGTTTTGAGTTTTTGTCGTGCTTCCATGAAGCACGACCTTATCCGAAATTTCGGCGAGTCCGAGGCGAGCGATGCACAAGACCGGCTATTTCACGCATCCGGATTGCAGGAAGCACGACATGGGCCGCGGCCATCCCGAGTGCCCGGAGCGGCTGGATGCGATCGAGGACCGGATGATCGCCTCGCGCCTGGCCGACGCCGTGGACCGGCGGGAGGCGCCGCTGGCCAGCCCCGACCTGCTGGAGCTGGCGCACAGCCGCATGCACGTCGCCTCCATCCTGGGCTTGGCCGAGGAGCTGGAGGCGCAGGAGGCAGCGGGCGGCCGCGACCTGATGCAGATCGATCCCGACACGGCCATGAACCGCCACAGCTGGAACGCGATGCTGCGCGCGGCCGGCGCCGCCATCGCCGCGACCGACGCCGTCATGGCCGGCGAGCTGGAGAACGCCTTCTGCGCCGTGCGCCCGCCGGGCCACCATGCCTGCCGCGAGCGCGCCATGGGCTTCTGCGTCTTCAACAACGTGGCGATCGCCGCGCGCTACGCGCTGGAACGCCACGGCCTGAAGCGCGTCGCGGTGGTCGATTTCGACGTGCACCACGGCAACGGCACCGAGGACATCCTCTCGGGCGACGAGCGCGTGCTGATGGTGGGCATCTTCCAGCACCCGTTCTACCCCTACAGCGGCTTCGGCGCGCACGCGGACAACATGGTCAACCTGCCCGTGCCCGCGTACACCAAGGGCCCGCAGATCCGCGAGCTGATCGAGAAGCACTGGCTGCCGCGGCTGGAGGAATTCAAGCCCGAGATGCTCTTCGTGAGCGCCGGCTTCGACGCCCACCGCGAGGACGACCTCGGCCAGCTGGGGCTGGTGGAGGCGGACTACACCTGGATCACCGAGCGGCTCAAGGACGTGGCGCAGCGCCACGCGCAGGGCCGCATCGTGTCCTGCCTGGAAGGCGGGTACAACCTCGACGCGCTGGGACGCAGCGTCGAGGCGCACGTGCGCGCCCTGGCCGGCGTCTGAGCGCCGCGCGAAGAACACGGGAAGACGGAGAGGAGCCGAGATGGAGGAGCCGCTGATCGAGGCGCGCGACGGCCGCGGCGTGGTCACGCTGACCATGAACCGGCCGGCGAGCTTCAACGCGCTGAGCGAGGAGATGCTGGCCGCCCTGCAGGCCGCGCTGGACCGGCTGGCCGGCGACGCATCGCTGCGCGCCGTGGTGCTGGCCGGCGCTGGCAAGGCGTTCTGCGCCGGGCACCACCTGAAGGAGATGATCGCCGAGCCGCGGCTGGACTACTACCAGGCGCTGTTCGCGCAGTGCAGCCGCATGATGCTGGCGATCCAGGCGCTGCCCGTGCCGGTGATCGCGCGCGTGCACGGCATCGCCACCGCCGCCGGCTGCCAGCTGGTCGCGCAGTGCGACCTGGCGGTCGCGTCCACGGAGGCGCGCTTCGCGGTGAGCGGCGTCAACTACGGCCTGTTCTGCTCCACGCCCAGCGTGCCGCTGCTGCGCAACGTGGCGCCCAAGCAGGCGATGGAGATGCTGGTGACCGGCGAGTTCATCTCGGCGCAGGAGGCGCAGGAGCGCGCGCTGGTGAACCGCGCGGTGGCGCCGGAGCAGCTCGACGCGGAGATCGAGCGCCTGCTCGCGAGCATCCTCGCCAAGCCGCGCGTCGCGCTCGCCATGGGCAAGGAGCTGTTCTACCGCCAGCGCGAGATGGGCATCGCCGCCGCCTACCAGCTGGCCGCGCAGACCATGGCCGCGAACATGAT
The DNA here is from genome assembly GCF_054956735.1 of Ramlibacter sp. bp-362. Taxonomy (NCBI): domain Bacteria; kingdom Pseudomonadati; phylum Pseudomonadota; class Betaproteobacteria; order Burkholderiales; family Comamonadaceae; genus Ramlibacter; species Ramlibacter sp. bp-362. Next base: position 53,887 of record NZ_JBUDXE010000005.1, on the reverse strand, counting down.
GGACGGCTGCGCGCTGGAAGGCGTCACCGCGTTCACCGAGAAGCGCAAACCCGGTTGGGCGGCCGCCGGGAAATGAGGGACTTCGAACAGCTCCTCGACAACCTGGGACACCGCGGCATCGGCTGGGAAGCGTTCACGCTCCTGGCCTGCTTGGCCGCCGCCTACGGTATCTGCTGGCTGACGGGCCGGCGCAAGGCGGAGGACTCGGTGCTGTTCGGCCGCCACCTCGTCGACGGCGTGCTGTTCCCGCTGCTGGCGCTGGCCTTCACCTATTCCGCGCGCGTCGCGCTCGGCGGGCTGCAGCTCGTGCCGCTGCTGCGCCTGGCCGTGCCCGTGCTGGTCACGGTGGCCGTGATCCGCCTGGTGGCCCGCGTGATGCCGCTCGTGTTCCCGCGCTGGAAGCCGGCCCGCCGGCTGGAGCAGGGCGTGTCGTGGCTGGTCGGCATCGGCGCGGTGCTGTGGATCCTGGGCCTGTTGCCGCCGGTGCTGGCGGAGATGGAGGCCATCCGCTTCAACTTCGGCAAGACGCGCATCAGCCTGCTCTCGATCGTGCAGGGCCTGCTGTCCTCCGGGCTGGTGATGGTGCTGGTGCTGTGGATCTCCGCGGCGCTGGAGCGCAACGTGCTGCGCGACGCGGTGACCGACCTGTCCCTGCGCAAGGTGGCGGGCAACGCCGTGCGCGCCGTGCTGCTCACCGTCGGCTTCCTGTTCGCGCTCTCGGCCGCCGGCGTGGACCTGACGGCGCTGTCGGTGCTGGGCGGCGCGCTGGGCGTGGGCATCGGCTTCGGCCTGCAGAAGCTGGCCGCCAACTACGTCAGCGGCTTCGTGATCCTGGCGGAGCGCAGCCTGCGCATCGGCGACACCGTGAAGGTGGACGGCTTCGAGGGCGTGGTGGCGGACATCAAGACCCGCTACACGCTGATCCGCGCCGGCGACGGCCGGGCGGCCGTGGTGCCGAACGAGAAGCTGATCTCCGAGCGGGTGGAGAACCTCTCCATCGCCGACCCGCGCATGGTGATCGGCACCGACGTGACCGTGGGCTACGAGAGCGACGTCGACCAGGTGCAGCGCCTGCTGACCGACGCGGCGCTCGGCACGCGGCGCGTCCTGGCCGACCCGCCACCCTCGGCGCGCCTGGTGAAGCTGGGGGCCGACGGACTGGAGTACCGCCTGCTGTTCTGGATCGACGACCCGCAGAACGGCCAGCTGAACGTCAAGTCGGACGTGAACCTGCGGGTGCTGAAGGCCTTGCGGGAGGCGGGGGTGGACATTCCGTATCCGCAGAGGGTGGTGCGGATCGTCGGCGAGGAGCAGCGCTGACCGAGGCTGCGGCGGGCGCCCAGGGAGAACGCAGAGGACGCAGAAGTTTCGCAGAGGGCGCAGAGGAAAAACGAATCAGGAAATTCTCTGCGTTCTCTGCGTAACCTTTGCGCCCTCTGCGTTCTCCTCTGCGCGATCCGGCCTACTTCATCAACGACGGCAACCAGAGACTCAGCTGCGGGAACGCGATCAGCACCGCCAGCATGACCACCATCACCAGCACGAAGGGCCAGCAGCCGCGGAAGATCCTGGCGAGGCCGACGCCCGGGAGCAGGGCGTTGATCACGAAGAGGTTCATGCCCACGGGCGGGGAGATCAGGCCGATCTGCACGATCATCACGATCAGCACGCCGAACCAGATCGGGTCGAAGCCCAGCGAGGTGACGATGGGGAAGAACAGCGGGATGGTCAGCAGCACCATCGTCAGTTCCTCCATCACCGTGCCCAGCACCACGTAGATCGCCATCATCGCCACGATGATCATCGTGGGCGACAGGCCCAGGTGCGTGATCCAGTCCTTCAGGTCCATCGGCAGGGTCGTGAAGTTCACGAAGTTGGCGAAGAGCGTCGCGGCGATCAGCAGCGTGAACAGCATGGCCGTCGTCCGCGCCGATTCCACCAGCACCTGGTACAGCACGCGCCAGGACAGCCGGCCGCGCAGCAGCGCGAACAGGAAGGCGCCGAAGGCCCCGAAGCCGGCGCCCTCGGTGGCCGTGAAGAAGCCGCCGTAGATGCCGCCCAGCACCACGACCACCAGCACGAGCACGCCCCAGATGCCGCGCAGGGCGCGCCAGCGTTCCGGCCAGGGCGTGAACACGCCCGGCGGCGCGTGTTCGGGGTCGCGCGAGGTGACGACCACGATCGCGAGCATCAGCATGGCCGCGCTCAGCACGCCCGGGATCACGCCGGCGGCGAACAGCTTGCCGATGTTGGTCTCGGTGATGATCCCGTAGATCACCATGATGGTGGACGGCGGGATCATGATGCCCAGCGTGCCGCCCGCGGCCATCGCGCCGGTGGAGAGCGAGTCGCTGTAGCCCAGCTTGCGCATGGACGGATAGGCCACCTTGCTCATGGTCGCCGCCGTCGCGATCGAGGAGCCGCAGATGGCCCCGAAGCCGGCGCAGGCCGCCACCGTCGCGTGCGCAAGGCCGCCGCGCACGTGGCCCAGGAAGGCGTAGGCCGCCTGGAACAGCTCGTGGGCGAGGCCCGCGCGGGCGACGAAGTTGCCCATCAGGATGAACAGCGGGATCACTGACAGCGTGTAGGCGAAGCCGGTCTCGTGCACGACCTGCGCGGTGCTGGCGAGCGCCGGCACCCAGCCGCGCGTGAGGCCGATGCCCACGAAGCCGACCAGGCCCATGGCGAAGGCCAGCGGCACCCGCAGGATCGCGAGGCCGAAGATGGCGGCGAATCCGATCAGTGCTTCGGTCACAGCGCCACCCCCTCGCCCTCGGCGCGTTCGACGGGTTTCCTGCCCACGAGCGCCAGGTGCACCAGCCCGGTGATGCCGCAGAGCACCGCCATGCCGTAGATGAAGGGCGCCTTCAGGATGGTGAGCTGCGCCGTCGTCTCGCCGGTTTCCATGAACTGGCCGCCGGTGCGCCACATCAGCCAGGCCAGGCCCAGCAGCATCACCGCGCACAGCAGGTTCACCAGCACGGATTGCGCGCGGCGCACCCAGGCGGGCAGGTAGGGGTCGAGCGAGTCGAACTCGACGTGCTCACCGCGGCGCGAGACCAGCGGCAGCGCGCCGAAGATCACCACCACCATCAGCAGCTCGGTGACCTCCAGCGAGCCGGTGATCGAGTGCGAGAGCAGCTTGCGCCCCAGCACGTCGAAAAAGGTCAGGGTCATGATCGCGAACAGCGCGATCCCGGACAGGAGCCCGCAGAGCAGGTCCAGCAGCTTGTAGATCAATCTCGGTCCTTCTTGTCTTCAGGGGTGCCCATGGCAAAAGCGGCACCCCGGGGACCTCCCCGGTTGCCGCCTTTGTACCAGAAGGGCGAAAAGGACTTACTTCGACTGCTTCGCGATCTCGGCGCGCAGGTCGGCGAGCACCTTGGCGGCGTTCTTCAGGCCCTTGGCCTCGGCTTCCTTCTCCCAGCGCGCTTCCAGCGGGGCGGTCCTGGCCTTGACGTCGGCGACGAACTTCGCATCGGCCTTGGTCACCTGCACGTTGTTCGCCTGCATGAGCGCGAAGGCGCGGCGGTCCACCTTGTCCCAGTGGCGGCCGATGATGCGCGCGGCCACCTCGCCCGAGGCGGCGTCGATCACCTTCTTCTCGTCGGGGCTCAGGCTGTTGTACTTGGCCGGGTTCATCATGAACACGAAGCTGGTGTTGTACAGGCCGCCGGGGAAGGTGGTCGCGTACTTGATCAGCTTGTCGAGCTTGAAGGACTCGATCGACTCGGACGGGAACAGCGTGCCGTCCATGACGCCGCCGGACAGCAGCTCGTAGGACTCGGGGGCGGGCTTGAGCGTCACGTTCATGCCCAGCGCCTTGGAGATCTCGTTGACCATGCCGCCGCCCACGCGCCACTTCATGCCCTGCAGGTCTTCCAGCTTGGTCACGGGGCGCTTGGTGTTGAACACGATGCCGGGGCCGTGCGTGAAGAAGGCCAGCACGTGCACGCCCTCGTGCTCCTTCAGGAACTCGGGGTGCTGCATCGCCACCTTGTTGAAGGCGACGGACAGCGGCTCGGCGGCGTCGCCGAGGAAGGGGAATTCCGCCATCTGCGTCAGCACGAAGCGGCCGGGCGTGTAGCCGTGCACGGTGAAGGACACGTCGGCGAGGCCGTTCTTGATGGCGTCGAAGGTGCCGGGGGGGCCGGCCACGGCGCGCGGGAGCTGGTTGCAGCGGATCTTGCCCTTGCTGTTCTTCGTGACCAGGTCGCACCACTCCTTCTGCGCGAGCGTCAGGGCGTGCGTGGGCGGCACCCAGCTGGAGGTGGTGAGGACGGTGTCCGCGCGCACGGGCGCGGCAGCGCAGAGCAGCGTGGTGGCGGCGAGCCAGGCGAGAGAGTGTTTCATGCCAACGAACTCCTGATTTTTCGGTGCGCCGACTGTACGACCGGCTGAGCCACGCGCCGGTCCTGAGTTACCCGCATGAATCGGCGGGAACTTCGCCGCGCCGGTCCCTCGCGAACCCTATAATCGAAAAGCGAACGGTCGTTCTTTTTTGCCCCGACCCCGGGCGAACCCGAGGGGGCCCGGCGCCCCCGCATAGAATTTCCCGTTTACGTACACGTCAATTCGATAACTCCAGGAGTGCCCAGCATGAAGGTCCTTGTCCCGGTGAAGCGGGTGGTGGACTACAACGTGAAGGTCCGCGTCAAGTCGGACCAGAGCGGTGTGGACATCGCGAACGTCAAGATGAGCATGAACCCCTTCGACGAGATCGCGGTGGAAGAGGCCGTGCGCCTGAAGGAAAAGGGCGTGGCCACCGAGGTGATCGCCGTGTCCTGCGGCGTGCAGCAGTGCCAGGAGACCCTGCGCACGGCGATGGCGATCGGCGCCGACCGCGCGATCCTGGTGCAGACCGACGAGGAACTGCAGCCGCTGGCCGTGGCCAAGCTGCTGAAGGCGCTGGTGGACAAGGAGCAGCCGGGGCTGGTGATCCTGGGCAAGCAGGCGATCGACGACGACTGCAACCAGACCGGCCAGATGCTGGCGGCGCTGGCCGACCTGCCGCAGGCGACCTTCGCGAGCAAGGTCGAAGTGGCCGACGGCCAGGCCAGGGTCACGCGCGAAGTCGACGGCGGCCTGGAGACCATCTCCGTGAAGCTGCCGGCGGTGGTGACGACCGACCTGCGCCTGAACGAGCCGCGCTACGTGACGCTGCCCAACATCATGAAGGCCAAGAAGAAGCAGCTGGACACGGTGAAGCCCGAGGACCTGGGCGTGGACGTCAAGCCGCGCCTGAAGACCCTCAAGGTCACCGAGCCGCCCAAGCGCGGTGCCGGCGTGAAGGTGCCCGACGTGGCGACCCTGGTGCAGAAACTCAAGACCGAAGCGAAGGTGATCTAAGTGGCAGCGCTCGTCATTGCAGAACACGACAACGCGGGCATCAAGCCCGCGACCCTGAACACCGTGACGGCCGCTGCGGCCTGCGGTGGTGAAGTCCACGTGCTGGTGGCCGGCGCGAACAGCGGCGAAGCGGCCAAGGCCGCCGCGCAGGTCGCCGGCGTGGCCAAGGTGATCCACGCCGACGGCGCGCAGTTCGAGCACGGCCTGGCCGAGAACGTGGCCGCCCAGGTGCTGGCCATCGCCGGCAACTACAGCCACATCCTGTTCCCGGCCACGGCCAGCGGCAAGAACGTCGCCCCGCGCGTCGCCGCGAAGCTCGACGTCGCCCAGGTCTCCGACATCACCAAGGTCGACAGCCCCGACACCTTCGAGCGGCCGATCTACGCCGGCAACGCCATCGCCACCGTGCAGAGCGCGGACGCGGTGAAGGTGATCACGGTGCGCACGACCGCCTTCGACCCGGCGGCCGCCACGGGCGGCAGCGCCGCCGTCGAGAGCGCGAGCGCGGTGGGCGACAGCGGCAAGAGCAGCTTCGTGGGCCAGGAGATCGCCGCGAGCGACCGCCCCGAGCTCACCGCCGCCAAGATCATCGTCTCGGGCGGCCGCGCGCTGGGCTCCAGCGAGAAGTTCCAGGAAGTCCTGGAGCCGCTGGCCGACAAGCTGGGCGCCGCCATCGGCGCCTCGCGCGCCGCGGTGGACGCGGGCTACGCGCCCAACGACCTGCAGGTGGGACAGACCGGCAAGATCGTCGCGCCGCAGCTGTACATCGCACTGGGCATCTCCGGGGCCATCCAGCACCTGGCCGGCATGAAGGATTCCAAGGTGATCGTCGCGATCAACAAGGATCCCGAGGCGCCGATCTTCAGCGTGGCAGACTACGGGCTGGAAGCGGACCTGTTCCAGGCCGTGCCGGAACTGGTGAAGGCGCTGTAGCCATGACCTACCGCGCTCCCGTCAAGGACATGCTGTTCGACATCGAGCACCTCGCCGGCATCGAACGCATCGCGCAGATGCCCGGCTTCGAGGAAGCCGGGCTCGAGACGGCGCGGGCCGTGCTGGAGGAATGCGCGCGCTTCAACGAGCAGGTGGTGGCGCCGCTCAACGTCGAAGGCGACCGCAACCCCTCCAGCTGGCAGGACGGGCGCGTGGCGACCACGCCCGGCTTCAAGGAGGCGTACGCGCAGTACGCCCAGGGCGGCTGGCAGGGCCTGCAGCACCCGGTGGAGTTCGGCGGCCAGGGCCTGCCCAAGACCATCGGCGCCGCCTGCGGCGAGATGCTCAACTCCGCCAACTTGAGCTTCGCGCTGTGCCCGCTGCTCACCGACGGCGCCATCGAGGCGCTGCTGACGGCGGGCTCGGACCAGCTGAAGTCGGTCTACCTGGAGAAGCTGGTCACCGGCGAGTGGACCGGCACCATGAACCTGACCGAGCCGCAGGCCGGCAGCGACCTCGCGCTGGTGCGCAGCCGCGCCGAGCCGCAGCCGGACGGCAGCTACAAGGTCTTCGGCACCAAGATCTTCATCACCTACGGCGAGCACGACATGGCGGACAACATCGTCCACCTGGTGCTCGCGCGCATCCCCGGCGCGCCCGAGGGCGTGAAGGGCATCAGCCTGTTCGTCGTGCCCAAGTTCCTGGTCGACGCCGACGGCACGCGCGGCGCGCGCAACGACGTGCAGTGCGTGAGCATCGAGCACAAGCTGGGCATCAAGGCCTCGCCGACGGCGGTGCTGCAGTACGGCGACCGGGGAGGCGCGACCGGCTACCTCGTGGGCGAGGAGAACCGGGGCCTCGAGTACATGTTCATCATGATGAACGCCGCGCGCTACGCCGTGGGCGTGCAGGGCATCGCGGTGGCCGAGCGGGCCTACCAGAAGGCGGTGGCGTACGCGCGCGAGCGCGTGCAGTCGCGCCCCGTGGACGGCTCCGTCGCCGGTCCCGCGGCCATCATCCACCACCCCGACGTGCGCCGCATGCTGATGTCCATGCGCGCGCAGACGGAGGGCTGCCGCGCGATGGCGACGGTCGCCGCCGCCGCCTACGACGCGGCGCACCACCATCCCGACGCCTCGGCGCGCAAGGAGAACCAGGCCTTCTACGAATTCCTGGTGCCGCTGGTCAAGGGCTGCAGCACCGAGATGAGCGTGGAGGTCACCTCGCTGGGCGTGCAGGTGCACGGCGGCATGGGCTTCATCGAGGAGACCGGCGCGGCGCAGTACTACCGCGACGCCCGCATCCTCACCATCTACGAAGGCACGACGGCGATCCAGGCCAACGACCTCGTGGGCCGCAAGACGGCGCGCGACGGCGGCCAGGTGGCGCGCGCGATCGCCGCCCAGGTGGAGCGCACGGAGCGCGAGCTGGCCGAGCGCGGCAGCGACGACGCCCGGGCCGTCGCGAAGCGCCTGGGCGCCGCGCGCCAGGCCTTCCTCGACGTCGTCGACTTCATCGTGCAGCAGGGCAAGGCCTCGCCGAACGCCGTGTTCGCCGGCTCCGTGCCCTACCTGCTGCTGGCGGGCAACCTGGTGGCCGGCTGGCAGCTGGCGCGCTCGCTCGCCGTGGCGGAAGACCTGCTGAAGAAGGGCGAGGACGCCGAATTCATGCGCGCGAAGATCGCCACCGCCCGCTTCTACGCGGACCACGTCCTCGCGCGCGCGCCCGGCGTGCGCGACAGCATCGTCGAGGGCGCCGACAGCGTCACGGCGCTGGCGCTGGAGGCGTTCTGATGCGCGCTTCGAAGCTGCCCCCGGTGCTCGCGCAGCTGCGCTTCCCGGTGATCGCCTCGCCGATGTTCATCGTCAGCAACCCGAAGCTGGTGATCGAGCAGTGCAAGGCCGGCGTCGTCGGCTCCATGCCGGCGCTGAACGCGCGACCCGCGGCGCAGCTGGACGAGTGGCTGCACGAGATCGAGGAAACGCTCGCGGCGCACGACCGCGCCCACCCCGACCGGCCGGCCGCGCCCTACGCGATCAACCAGATCGTGCACAAGAGCAACGACCGGCTGGAGCACGACATGGAAGTGGTCGTGCGCCGCAAGGTGCCGATCGTCATCACCTCGCTGGGCGCGCGGCCCGACGTCAACGAGGCGATCCACTCCTACGGCGGCATCGTGCTGCACGACATCATCAACAACACCTTCGCGCGCAAGGCGGTCGAGAAGGGCGCCGACGGCCTGATCGCCGTGGCGGCCGGGGCCGGCGGCCATGCGGGCATCAAGAGCCCGTTCGCCCTGGTGCAGGAGATCCGCGAGTGGTTCGACGGGCCGATCGCGCTGTCGGGCGCCATCGCCAACGGCGGCGCCGTGCTCGCGGCGCAGGCGCTGGGCGCGGACTTCGCCTACGTCGGCTCGGCCTTCATCGCCACCGAGGAGGCGCGCGCCAGCGAGGGCTACAAGCAGGCGATCGTCGAGGGCAGTTCCGACGACATCGTCTACTCGAACCTGTTCACCGGCGTGCACGGCAACTACCTGAAGGCGAGCATCCGCGCGGCGGGCCTCGACCCGGACAACCTGCCGGAAAGCGATCCCAGCAAGATGAGCTTCGGGGGGGACGGTGCCAGGAAGGCCTGGAAGGACATCTGGGGTTCGGGCCAGGGCATCGGCGCCGTGAAGGGCGTGGTGCGCACCGCCGACCTCGTCGCGCGGCTGCAGCGCGAATACGACGAGGCGCGCGAGCGCCTGGGGCTCACGAGCCCGGTCCGTAGCTGAGCGCCGAGGCCTTGCCCCAGAACACGCGGTACATGAAGACCGTGTAGGCGATGATGGCCGGCAGCGTCACGGCCAGGCCGACGAAGATCACCACCAGCGAGTCGTGCGCGGCGGCCGCCTGCCACACGGTCATGCGGTCGATCACGATGTAGGGGTAGATGCTGTAGGCCAGTCCCAGGAAGGACAGCACGAAGATCAGCACCGTCGCCGCGAACACCACCCAGCCGTAGCCGGCGCGCACGACGTTCTCGTGCGTGGCGACGTGGAAGATCGCGAAGAAGGCGGCCGCGCAGGCCACCGGGATCGGCAGCAGGCCGATCAGCTGCGGCAGCGCGAACCAGCGCTCGAACACGTTCGGGCTCACCATCGGCGTCGCGAGCGAAATGCCGACCAGCGCCAGCCCCATGGGCCACAGCACCCAGCGCGCCCAGCGCACGGCGCGGGACTGCAGCTCGCCCTCGGTCTTCATGATCAACCAGCCCGCGCCCAGCAGCGCGTAGCCGGTCGGCAGCGTCACGGCGATCCCCAGCGCGAACAGCTGCGGCCAGGCGCCGCGGTCGAAGCCGGTGAGATAGCTCCCCAGCATCCAGCCCTGCGCGGCGGCCGCCATCAGCGAGCCGGCGGAGAACAGCCAGTTCCACATCGTCTTGTGCACGTCCCGCGCCTTCACGCGGAAGTCGAAGGACACGCCGCGCAGCACCAGGCCGACCAGCATCACCGCCACCGGCAGGTACAGCGCCGACAGCACCACGCCGTGCGCATAGGGAAAGGCGATCAGCAGCACGCCGATGCCCAGCACCAGCCAGGTCTCGTTGGCGTCCCAGAACGGCCCCACGCTGGAGACCATCACGTCCTTCTGCGCCTCGTCGGCCAGCGGCAGCAGCAGGCCGACGCCGAGGTCGTAGCCGTCGAGCACCACGTAGGCGAGCAGCGCCAGGCCCATGATGGCCATGAACACGAGCGGCAGCAGGCGGGTCCAGTCCAGTTCCATCGGTCCTTCCTCAGGCCGGCCCGCCGACCGGCTCGCCCGGCTTGGGCAGGTGCGGCGCGTCCTGCGTGGGCATGGCCGGGTGCTGCGACATGTACATCAGCACGCCGACGTAGGCGATCAGCAGGAAGACGTAGAGCGCGATGTAGGCGACCAGCGTGGACAGCACCAGCCCCGGCGCGTGGTCGCCCACCAGCTCCGAGGTGCGCAGCAGGCCGTACACCAGGAAGGGCTGGCGGCCGATCTCGGTGACGCACCAGCCGGCGATGGTGGCCACCCAGCCGGAGAATGTCATGAGCATCAGCACCTGCAGGTGGCGCCGCGGCCAGGGCGTGCCGTCGTGCGCGCCCGCGCGGCGCCGGCCATGCAGCGTCCACGCCGACCACCAGGCGACGGCCAGCATCAGCAGCCCCATGCCGACCATGATGCGGAAGGCCCAGAACACGGGCGCGACCGGCGGGTGCGCGTCGGGGAATTCGTCCAGGCCCTTGAGCTCCGCGTTCCAGTCGTGCGCCAGGATCAGGCTCGCGAGCTTGGGCACCTGCACGGCGTAGTCGGTGCGCTTCTCCTTCTCGTTCGGCCAGCCGAACAGCGTGAGCGGCGCGCTCTTCTCCGTGTGCCAGATGCCCTCGATCGCGGCGATCTTGGCCGGCTGGTGCTCCAGCGTGTTGAGGCCGTGCAGGTCGCCGGCGAAGATCTGCAGGGGCACCGCGACCGCCGCCGTGAGGATGCCCGCGCGCAGCGCCTTGTGCGTGCCGCCGTTGGCCGTGCCGCGCAGCAGCTGCCACGCCGACAGGCCCGCGATCAGGAAGGACGTGGTGACGGCGGAAGCCAGCAGCTTGTGCGCCAGCCGGTAGGGGAAGGAGGGATTGAACAGGATCGCGATCCAGTCCTGCGCGTGGTAGACGCCGTCCACGACCGTGTAGCCCACCGGCGTCTGCATCCAGGAGTTGAGGCTCAGGATCCAGAAGGCCGAGACCGTGGTGCCGGTGGCGACCATCAGCGTCGCGAACAGGTGCACGCGGTCGGACACGCGCGAGCGGCCGAACAGCATGATCCCCAGGAAGGTCGCCTCCAGGAAGAAGGCGGTGAGCACCTCGTAGCCCAGCAGCGGCCCGGCGATGTTGCCCACGTGCTCCATGTAGCCCGGCCAGTTGGTGCCGAACTGGAAGTGCATGGACACGCCCGTGACCACGCCCACGGCGAAGGTCAGGGCGAAGATCTTGGTCCACAGGTAGTACGCCTCTTCCCACTCCTGCGCCTGCTGCGTGCCCCGCACCCGGTCGTGCCGGAAGCGGAAGTACAGCAGGAACCACGACAGCGCGATGTTGATCGTCGGGAAGAGGATGTGGAAGCCGATGTTCGCGGCGAACTGGATGCGCGACAGCATCAAGGTGTCCATGGCCGCGATTCTGGGCGGATCGCGGGATTTCGGGGTGGCCGTCTACCGCCCCGGCCGGAATTGCGCGATACTGGATGGATGGACAGTATCGACCGCAGCACGGACACCCGGGTGGCCGAGCAGCGCATCCCCCTGGAGGCCATCAAGGGCCGGGGCAGCGCGACGCGGCTGGCGCACCGCTTCGAGCGCGACGCCCGCGAGGACTTCGACGACGGCTGGGAGCGCAGCGAGGAGGAAGCCGCCGCGATCCCGCAGACCGAGGTGATCTGGGAGACCGCCCGCAGCGTCATCGCCCGCAACGACTCGCCTGACATCCATTTCGACCGCTCCATCAACCCCTATCGCGGCTGCGAGCACGGCTGCATCTACTGCTACGCCCGGCCGACCCACAGCTACCTGAACCTCTCGCCCGGGCTGGACTTCGAGACCAAGATCATCGCGAAGCGCAACGCGGTGGAGCTGCTGCGCACGGAATTGGGCCGGAAGGCCTACGAGCCGGCCATGATCGCCATCGGCACCGCCACCGACTGCTACCAGCCGGTGGAGCGCGAGCTGCGCCTGACGCGCGGGATCATCGAGGTGCTGCAGGAAGCGCGCCATCCCTTCGCGCTGGTCACCAAGTCGAGCGGGGTGGAACGCGACCTCGACCTGATCGCGCCGATGGCGCAGCAGGGGCTGGCCGCCGTCTACGTGACCATCACCACGCTGGACGCCGAGCTCGCGCGCCGGCTGGAGCCGCGCGCCGCGGCGCCGCACCGGCGCCTGCGCATCCTGCGCACGCTGGCCGAGCACGGCGTGCCCTGCGGCGTGAGCCTGGCGCCGCAGATCCCCTTCCTGAACGACGACATGGAGCAGGTGCTGGAAGCCGCCTGGGACGCCGGCGCGCGCGAGGCCTTCTACCACGTGCTGCGCCTGCCCTGGGAGGTGGCGCCGCTGTTCCGGCAGTGGCTGGAACTGCACTATCCGCAGCGGGCGCAGCGCGTGATGCACCGCATCCAGGAGATGCGCGGCGGCAAGGACTACGACAGTGACTTCGCCACGCGCATGAAGGGCTCGGGGACCTGGGCCGTGCTGCTCAAGCAGCGCTTCGACAAGACCGCGAGGCGCCTGGGCTTCAACGGCAAGCGGCTGCACTTCCGCACCGACCTGTTCCGCCCGCCGGGCGCGGCCGGCCAGGGCGCCTTGTTCTAGCTGGCTTGATCCCTCTCCCGCTCGCGGGAGAGGCCGGGGTGAGGGCTCAGGCGAGCAGCAGCAAGCCCGCACCGAACACCAGCGCCGCGAGAAAGGCGCCCCACAGGTTCGCCCTCAGCTGCGCCGGCCCCGTCAGCCGGCGCACCTGCATGTTCCACACGGCGACGATGGGCACGACCGCGAGCACCGCGACCAGCACCAGCGGCTGCCAGCGCATGAAGCTGGTCCAGGCCGGCATCCAGGTGCGGGGCGGCCCCTGCCACAGCGTCTCCACGGGCAGCTGCTGGCTCCAGAGGCCGGCCGCGAACAGGCCGGCGCCGATCAGCGCCAGCGTGATGACCGGCTTGAGCGTGCGCCGCCAGCCGAGCAGGCTGAAGACCAGGCCGCTCGCGCCGGCGATGACCAGGATGGAGGCCAGGGCGCCGCGCACGTCGCTGCTGGCGCCGGTGAGCAGGCGCCACAAGCCCACGTTGCAGGCCAGCGCGAGCCACAGGCTGGCCAGGACCACCAGCCGCGCCGGATGCGGGCGCACCCGGGCTTCGCCCGGCATGAGCAGGGTCGAGTAACCGGTGGTCCGGAACAGCCGCAGGGCCATGTCGGGATTGTCGCGCTGGCGCTGGCCGGGGCCTAGCGCGGGGCGGGGCAGTGTTCCCCGCCCACCACACCCGGGTCAGGCCGAGAAGAAGCCTTTCAGCTTGTCGGCCCAGGATTCCTCGTTCGGCGAATGGCGGGGACCGCCCTTCTTCAGCGAGTCGTCCAGCTCCTTCAGCAGCTTGCGCTGGTGCTCGGTGAGCTTCACCGGCGTTTCCACGGCGATGTGGCAGTACAGGTCGCCGGGGTAGCTGGATCGCACGCCCTTGATGCCCTTGCCGCGCAGGCGGAACTGCTTGCCGGCCTGCGTGCCCTCGGGGATGTCGATGGCCGCCTTGCCGTCCAGCGTGGGCACCTCGATCTCGCCGCCGAGGGCGGCGCGCGCGATGCTGACCGGCACCACGCAGTGCAGGTCGTCGCCGTCGCGCTCGAAGATGGGGTGCTTCTTGAGCCGGATCTCGATGAACAGGTCGCCGGGCGGGCCGCCGTTGGTGCCCGGCTCGCCGTTGCCGGCGCTGCGGATGCGCATGCCGTCGTCGATGCCGGCGGGGATGCGCACTTCCAGCGTCTTCTGGCGCTTCACCTTGCCCTGGCCGTGGCAGGTCTGGCAGGGCTCCGGAATGATCTTGCCCGTGCCGCGGCAGTGCGGACACGTCTGCTGCACGCTGAAGAAGCCCTGGCGCATCTGCACGACGCCGGCGCCATGGCAGGTGGAGCAGGTCTTGGCCTGCGTGCCCGGCTTGGCGCCGCTGCCGTGGCAGGTCTCGCATTCGTCCCAGGACGGGATGCGGATCTGCGCATCCTTGCCCTTGGCCGCATCCTCCAGGCTGATCTCCATCGCGTACGACAGGTCGCTGCCGCGATAGACCTGCCGGCCGCCGCGGCCGCCGCCGCGCGCCTGGCCGAAGATGTCGCCGAAGATGTCGCCGAAGGCCTCCGCGAAGCCGCCGAAGCCTTCCGCGCCCGGGCCTCCGCGCATGTTCGGGTCGACGCCCGCATGGCCGAACTGGTCGTAGGCCCCGCGCTTCTCCGGGTCCGAGAGCATCTCGTAGGCTTCCTTGGCCTCCTTGAACCGCGCCTCGGCGTCCTTGGCCGTGTCCCCCTGGTTGCGGTCAGGGTGGTACTTCATCGCCAGCTTGCGATAAGCCTTCTTGATCTCCTCCTCGGACGCGTTCTTGGGAACGCCCAGGACTTCGTAGTAATCGCGTTTCGTGGCCATGTGTTCTTTTGAAAAGGGACCAGGGGCCGTCGTGGCCCCTGGTCCCCCGGCTATCCCTTAGCCCTTCTTGACTTCCTTGACTTCCGCGTCCACGACGTTGTCGTCGTTCGCCGGTCCGGACGAAGCACCCGCCTGGGCTTCCGCGCCCGGCGCGGCGCCGGCGCCGCCGGCGGCTTCCTGGGCCTTGTACATCTGCTCGCCCAGCTTCTGGCTGGCGGCCATCAGCGCGTTGGTCTTGGCCTCGATCTGCTCCTTGTCCTCGGACTTGAGCGTCTCTTCCAGCTCCTTCGCGGCGGCCTCGATCTTCGACTTCTCGGACGCGTCGATCTTGTCGCCGTACTCCGCCAGGCTCTTGCGCACGCTGTGCACCATCGCCTCGCCCTGGTTGCGGGCCTGCACCAGCTCCAGCTTCTTCTTGTCCTCGGCGGCGTTCTGCTCGGCGTCCTTCACCATCTTCTCGATCTCGCCTTCGGTCAGGCCCGAGTTCGCCTTGATGGTGATCTTGTTCTCCTTGCCCGTGCCCTTGTCCTTGGCGGACACGTGCAGGATGCCGTTGGCGTCGATGTCGAAGGTGACCTCGATCTGCGGCAGGCCGCGCGGCGCCGGCGGGATGCCTTCGAGGTTGAACTCGCCCAGCAGCTTGTTGCCGGACGCCATGTCCCGCTCGCCCTGGTAGACCTTGATCGTCACCGCCGGCTGGTTGTCGTCGGCCGTCGAGAAGGTCTGCGCGAACTTGGTCGGGATCGTGGTGTTCTTCTTGATCATCTTCGTCATCACGCCGCCCAGGGTCTCGATGCCCAGCGACAGCGGGGTGACGTCCAGCAGCAGCACGTCCTTGCGCTCGCCCGAGAGCACCTGCCCCTGGATGGCGGCGCCGACGGCGACGGCCTCGTCGGGGTTGACGTCCTTGCGCGGCTCCTTGCCGAAGAACTCCTTGACCTTCTCCTGCACCTTGGGCATCCGCGACATGCCGCCGACCAGGATCACGTCGTTGATGTCGTTGACCGACACGCCGGCGTCCTTGATCGCGGTGCGGCAGGGCTCGATCGTGCGGGCGATCAGTTCGTCGACCAGCGCTTCGAGCTTGGCGCGCGTCAGCTTGATGTTCAGGTGCTTGGGACCGGACGCGTCCGCCGTGATGTACGGCAGGTTGATGTCGGTCTGCGTGCTGTTGGACAGCTCGATCTTCGCCTTCTCGGCGGCTTCCTTCAGGCGCTGCAGGGCGAGCACGTCCTTGGACAGGTCCACGCCCTGTTCCTTCTTGAACTCGCCGATGATGTAGTCGATCACGCGCTGGTCGAAGTCCTCGCCGCCCAGGAAGGTGTCGCCGTTGGTGGAGAGCACCTCGAACTGCTTCTCGCCCTCGACGTCGGCGATCTCGATGATCGAGATGTCGAAGGTGCCGCCGCCCAGGTCATAGACGGCGATCTTGCGGTCGCCCTTGCCGTGCTTGTCCAGGCCGAAGGCCAGGGCTGCGGCGGTAGGCTCGTTGATGATCCGCTTGACGTCCAGGCCCGCGATGCGGCCGGCGTCCTTGGTGGCCTGGCGCTGCGAGTCGTTGAAGTACGCGGGCACCGTGATCACGGCCTCGGTGACCTCTTCGCCCAGGTAGTCCTCGGCGGTCTTCTTCATCTTGCGCAGCACCTCGGCGGAGATCTGCGGCGGCGCCAGCTTGCGGCCGCGCTCCTCGACCCAGGCGTCGCCGTTGTCGGCCGCGACGATCTTGTAGGGCATCAGGTCGATGTCCTTCTGCACTTCCTTCTCGGTGAACTTGCGGCCGATCAGGCGCTTCACCGCGTAGAAGGTGTGCTTGGGGTTGGTGACCGCCTGGCGCTTGGCCGAAGCGCCCACCAGGATCTCGCCGTCTTCCTGGTACGCGACGATCGAAGGCGTGGTGCGCGCGCCCTCGGAGTTCTCGATGACCTTGACGTTGTTGCCTTCCATGATGGCAACGCACGAGTTGGTCGTGCCCAGGTCGATGCCGATGATCTTTGCCATATCTCTCTCCTTGTCTGTCTCTGTCTCGTTCCGCCCTCGAAAGGCTGTGAACCGTCTGTGCGTCAGTTGTGGATAAGTTCCATCGATTCAAGGCCGCGCTTCCGCGCCTCAGCGCGGGGCGGACACCGTCACGAGGGCCGGGCGCAGGATGCGGTCGGCGATGGAGTAGCCCTTTTGCAGCACCGTCACGACGGTGTTGGGCTCCTGCTCGGCGGGCACCACGGAGATCGCCTGGTGCTGGTGCGGATCGAAACGCTCGCCGGCGGCCGGGTTGATCTCGACGACCTTGTTGCGCTCCAGGGCCTGCTTCAGCTGGCGCAGGGTGGCCTCGGCGCCGGCGCGGATCTGCTCCGCCGTCTGGTCAGCGTGGGCCAGGCCGGCCTCGAGGCTGTCGCAGACCGGCAGCAGGCTTTCCGCGAAGCCTTCCACGGCGTACTTGCGGGCCTTCGCCAGCTCCTCCTCGGAGCGGCGGCGCACGTTCTGGATCTCGGCCTGGGAACGCAGGTACTGGTCGGCCAGCTCGGCGTTCTTCGCACTGAGGCTGGCGACCTGGGCCTGCCAGTCCTGCTCGCCGGTGTCGTTCGCGGCGGCGTCCTGGACGGGAGCGGTCTCCTGCGGCTGGTCGCTGTCGGTGGGCACTTCGTTGGACATGGGCAATAGGGGGGCTTCGTGTTCTCTGGGGGACGCGCTGGAGCTTGGGGCGGGGAGGGGGTTTTCAAGCCGGGGGCTTGAAAAATACCGGGTTGCGGTGGGGTTCGCTGCGCTCACCGCCACCCTACGAACTGCCGGCAACAGGACCCCCGTAGGGTGGCGGTGAGCACAGCGAACCCCACCGCCGACGAATCACCGCGTTTCGAGCAGCTCGACGTCGAACTTCAACGTGGCGTTCGGCGGGATCACCCCGCCCGCGCCGCGGGCGCCGTAGCCCAGTTGCGGCGGGATCAGCAGCGTGCGCTTGCCGCCCACCTTCATGCCGGCCACGCCTTCGTCCCAGCCACGGATCACCATGCCGGCGCCCAGCGAGAACGAGAAGGGGTCGTTGCGGTCGCGGCTGGAATCGAACTTCGCGCCCTGCACGCCGTTGTTCCAGAGCCAGCCCGTGTAGTGCACGCGCACGTCCTGGCCGGACTTCGCCTCGGGGCCGCTGCCCACCAGTTCGTCTTCGTATTGCAGGCCGCTGGGAGTGGTGATCATGTGTGTTCTCGCTGGAGGGTTCAGAGGAGGCCGCGGCGGGCCAGGTCGCGCATCAGCGCGAGCGCGCCGTAACGCCAGGGCTCGATGCGGTCGCTGGTGTTGACGCGGTTCACGAGTGTACCGAGCCCCGGGGTGGAGATGGCCACGAGGTCGCCCACGGCGTGCGTGAAGCCCTGGCCCGGGCCGAAGCGGTCCTGCGTCGGCGCGAACATGGTGCCCAGGAAGAGCACCAGCCCGTCCGGGTACTGGTGGTTGGGGCCGATCGCGTGCTCGACCAGTTCCAGCGGGTCGCGGCTGATCATCGACAGGCTGCTCGCGCCGTCCATGGTGAAGCCCTCCGGCCCCACGACCTTCATCGCGAGTTCGGCGCGGCGCACGTCGGCGATGCCGAAGTGCGCGTCGAACAGGCGGACGAAGGGGCCGATGGCGCAGCTGGCGTTGTTGTCCTTGGCCTTGCCGAGCAGCAGGGCGCTGCGGCCCTCGAAGTCGCGCAGGTTGACGTCGTTGCCGAGCGTCGCGCCCACGGTCTCGCCGCGGCTGTTGACCACCAGCACGATCTCGGGCTCGGGGTTGTTCCACGCGCTCTTCGGGTGGATGCCGATCTCGGCGCCGGTGCCCACCGCGCTCATGGGCTGCGCCTTCGTGAAGATCTCCGCGTCGGGGCCGATGCCGACCTCCAGGTACTGCGACCACAGGTTCTTCGCCAGCAGCACCTGCTTCAGTTGCGCCGCCTCCGGCGAGCCGGGACGCACCTTGGAGAGGTCCTCGCCGATCACGGCGACCACTTCCTTGCGCACGGCCTCGGCCAGCGCCGGGTTGCCGCGCGCCTGCTCCTCGATCACGCGCTCGAGCATCGAGGCGACGAAGGTCACGCCCGAGGCCTTGATGGCCTGCAGGTCGCAGGGCGCGAGCAGCCAGGGCGTCTCGTCCACGCGCGCGTCGGCGCTGCTGTTGGCCAGCACCTCGGCGGTCGCGGCGAGCCGCCGGCCGCGGTGCGCCCGCACGGCCGCGGCCGGGTCGGGCAGTTCCATCAGCGCGCTGCTGGTCGGCGCGAGTTCGGAGAGATCGTGGATGCCGTCCGGGTCGACGCGCACCAGCACGGCACCCTGGGAGGGCATCCACACGCGACCGACGAGGGTCGCCTGCTGCGCATCGGCGGGCAGCGTCGCCTGGAGGAAGGATCGCATCAGCCGGCCTGTTTCTTCTTCGCTTGGGCCGCCGCCCACCTGGCGGCGAAGGGCTGCAGGTCGGCCAGCCGTTTCAGCAGGTCGGCGCCGCTCGCGGTGACACTGTAGCCTTCGCCGTTGTGCTGCATCAGCCCGGCCTCGCGCAATTCCTTGATGCGCGTGTTCAGCGTGTTGGGCGTGATGCCGCCCACGCTGTCCTGCAGCAGGCGGAAGGTCTGCGGGTGGCCGTCGCGCAGGGCCCAGAGCACCCGCACGGCATACCGCGCCTCCAGCAGCGCGAGCAGCTGGTGGATGGCGGCATTCTCCCTGGTACTCATTCGCGCGGCACTCCTGGGGCGGGGCGGGACGGGGAGTTTAAGCGATCCTGCTACACAAAAAATAGCAGGCGTGACGCGGCCGCAACGTCAGGCGGGCTGGTACACCTTCTTCAGCAGGCCGATGAGCGTGCGCAGCTCCGCCGGGCTCAGGCGCGCCGCCACGTCGGCTTCCAGCGCGGCGGCCGTCTTCTCGGCGTCGCGCATCAGCTTCTGCCCGGCCGCGGTCAGGTGCAGGCCCATGGCGCGGCCGTCGCGGGGATGCGGGTGGCGGCGGATCAGCTCGCGCTTTTCCAGCGCGCCCACCATGCCGACCAGATTGGGCGGCAGGATGCCCAGCGTGGCGCACAGCTGGCGCGAGGTGATGCCCGGGTTGTGCGCCACCAGCGACAGCACCGAGAAGTCCACGGGCCGCAGCTGGTAGGGCGCCATGCGCTCCAGGAAGACGTCGATCACGGCCAGCGCGGCGCGCCGCGCGTTGTAGCCCAGGAGGGTTTCCAGGAAGCTGGTGTCGACCTCCTCGACGGACGCGGTGGGGGCGGTGCGGGAAGGCGTTGCGGTGCGGGCCATGATCAGGCGAAGGAGGGGCGCGCGTCCGGCGCGACGGCGGCGCGGCACTGCGCCTGCAGGATCTGCGAGCGCAGCTCGAACTCGGGCAGGATGCGCAGGCGGGCGGCGGCCGCCGGCGCGCGCCAGCGCGGAGCATCGGCGCCGGGCGCGGATTCGATCGCCCGCCAGGCCCAGGCGAACAGGGCCAGGCCCACGGCGCGCAGGTAGTCGTCGGCGGCCTCGTAGGGCAGGGTCGGATGGTCCTGCGCGGCCGCCACGAGCTCGCGCGTGAGCGAGCGCAGCGCGGCGAAGCGGGCGAGCAGCGGCGCGTCGCGCTGCGCGTCGAGCCCGTCGGCGAGCGTGTCCAGCAGCGCGCCCAGCGCCGCGCCGCCGTCGGGCAGCACCTTGCGCACCAGCAGGTCGATCGCCTGGATCTCGTTGGTGCCCTCGTAGATCATGGTCACGCGGGCGTCGCGCACGATCTGCTCGACGCCCCATTCGCGCACGTAGCCGTGGCCGCCGAACACCTGCAGGCAGCGGCTCGCGCCGCCGAAGCCCTGCTCGGTCGAAATGGCCTTGAGCACGGGCGTGACGAGGCTGCACCACTGCTGGGCCGCCGCGCGGCGCTCCGCGTCGGGATCGTGGCGGGCGCGATCCAGCTCGATGCCGGTGCGATAGGCGAGCACGCGCAGCCCGTCGACCCAGGCGCGTTCGGTGTCCAGGATGCGCTGCATCGCCGGGTGGCGGATGATCGGGTCCGCGGCGCCTTCGCCGCGCAGGGCGCCGGGCGCGCGCATCTGCGTGCGCTCCTGCGCGTAGGCATGGGCCTTCTGCCAGGCGGCGTCGAGCAGGCCGATGCCCTGCAGCGCGACGTGCAGCCGCGCCGCGTTCATCATCACGAACATCGCGTTCAGGCCGCGGCCCGGCTCGCCGACGCGCCAGCCGGTCGCGCCGTCGAAGCGCAGGACGCAGGTGGGGCTGCCGTGCAGGCCCATCTTTTCCTCGATGCGTTCGCAGGCGATCGCGTTGCGCCTGCCGTCGGGGAGGAACTTCGGCGCGAGGAAGAGCGAAAGCCCCTTCGGTCCGGGCGGCGCGCCCGGTTCGCGGGCGAGCACCAGGTGGACGATGTTGTCGGTGAGGTCGTGCTCGCCGCCGGAGATGAAGATCTTGGTGCCGCCGATCGCGTGGCTGCCGTCGGCCTGCGGCACGGCCTGCGTGCGCGCGAGGCCCAGGTCGCTGCCGGCGTGCGGTTCGGTGAGGCACATGGTCGCGAGCCACTCACCGCTGGCGATCTTCGCGAGCCAGGCTTCCTTCAGCGCGTCGCTGCCGTGGTGCTTCAGGCACTCGTAGGCGCCGTGCAGCAGGCCCGGCGCCATGGTCCAGCCGTGGTTGGCGGCGCTGAGCATCTCGTACAGCACGCCTTCCAGGACCCAGGGCAGCCCCTGGCCGCCGTCCTCGGGCGCGCAGGCGAGCGCCGGCCAGCCGGCTTGCCAGAAGGCGCGGTAGGCGTCGGCGAAGCCCGGCGGCGTGATGACGCGGCCGTCGACGAAACGGCAGCCGACGCTGTCGCCCGTCGCCTGCAGCGGGGCGACGACCTCGCCGACGAAGCGGCCCGCTTCCTCCAGTACCTGCGCGAGCAGGGCGTCGTCCGCTTCGGCGAAGGCCGGCAGCGCGCGCAGCGTCTCGCCGGCCTGCAGCACCTCCTGCAGCAGGAACAGGTGGTCGGCGGCATCGGGACGGTAGTCGGCCATCAGGCGTGTTCCTCCGGCCGGCTCGCGCGGTTCGCGCCCAGGTAGGTCTCGATGACGCGCGGATCGCCGGCCAGCTGCTGCGCCGGCCCCTGCATGCTGATCTCGCCGGTCTCCAGCACGTAGCCGTAGTCGGCCACCTGCAGCGCCGCGCGGGCGTTCTGTTCCACCAGCAGGATGGAGACGCCCTGCGCGCGCAGCCGTTCGATGATCGCGAAGATCTCGCGCACGACCAGCGGCGCGAGGCCCAGGCTCGGCTCGTCCAGCATCAGCAGCTTGGGCTGCGCCATCAGCGCGCGGCCCACCGCGAGCATCTGGCGCTCGCCGCCCGAGAGCGTGCCGGCCAGCTGCGTGCGCCTTTCCTTCAGGCGCGGGAACAGCTCGTACACGCGCTCCAGGCCGGCGCGCCAGTTCGGGATGCGCAGCTTCATGGGCCGGAAGCCGCCGAGGACCAGGTTGTCCTCCACGGGCATGGTGCCGAACAGCTCGCGCTTTTCCGGCACGAGGGCCAGGCCCAGCATCACGCGCTCTTCCAGCGTGCTGCCGGCGAGGTCCTCGCCGTCGAAGAGGATGCGGCCGCGCGAGGGCAGCTGCCCCATCAGCGCGTTGAGCGTCGTCGACTTGCCGGCGCCGTTGGGGCCGATGACCGTGACGACCTGGCCGGCGGCGAGCTCGAAGTTCAGGCCCGTCAGCACCTCGGCGCGGCCGTAGCCGGCGTGCAGTTCCTGCACCTGCAGCAAGGCGGCCATCAGTGCTCCGTTCCCAGGTAGGCGGCGCGCACCTGCGGGCTGGCCTGCACTTCGGCGGGCGTGCCTTCCATCAGGCGGGTGCCGAACTCCATGACCACGATGCGGTCGGTGAGTCCCATGACGAATTCCATGTCGTGTTCCACCAGCAGCAGGCTCATGCCTTCGCGCTTCAGCTGGCGCAGCACCTCGGCCAGCGCCTGCTTCTCCTTGTGGCGCAGGCCGGCCGCCGGTTCGTCCAGCAGCAGCAGGGCGGGGTCGGTGCACAGCGCGCGGGCGATCTCCATCAGGCGCTGCGGGCCCAGCGCCAGGTTGCCGGCGAGCTCGTGCATGCGGTCGGCCATGCCGATGCGGGCGAGCTGGCGCTCGGCCTCGGCGAACAGGCGCCGTTCCTCGTCGCGGTCCAGCCGCAGCATGGCCCGGGTGGTGCCGGAGGACGTGCGCATGTAGCCGCCCAGGGCGACGTTCTCCAGCACGGTCATCTCGGGAATCATCTTCACGTGCTGGAAGGTGCGCGAGATGCCGCGCCGCGCGATCTCGCGCGAGGGCAGGCCGCCGATGGGTTCGCCGCGCCAGCGCACCTGGCCGGCGGTGAGCGAAAGCACGCCCGTGATCAGGTTGAAGGTGGTGGACTTGCCCGCGCCGTTGGGGCCGATCAGGCCCACCAGGTCGCCGGCGCCCAGCTCGAAGCTCACGTCGTTCACGGCGGTGAGGCCGCCGAACTGCTTGCGCACCGCCTGCACCTGCAGCAGCGGCTCGCCGCGAGCCGGCTTCTGCCGCACCGGCAGCGGCTCGGCGTCGGCCCAGTCGCGCGGCCGGTCGGCGCGCGGCAGCTTGCGCACGACGAAGGTCCAGAGGCCGTCGGGCGCGTACTTCAGCACGATGACCAGCACGATGCCGAAGACGATGGTCTCGAAGTTGCCGCTGGTGCCGATCAGGCGCGGCAGCAGGACCTGCAGCTGGTCTTCCACCAGCTTCACGACGGCGGCGCCCGCGAAGGCGCCCCACACCTGCGAGATGCCGCCGAGCACCGCCATGAACAGGTACTCGATGCCCTTGCCGATGGAGAAGGGCGAGGGATTCACCGTGCGCTGGAAGAAGGCGAACAGCCAGCCCGAGACGGACGCCAGCACGGCTGCGAGCACGAACACCACCAGCTTGTAGCGGAAGGTGGAGATGCCCATCGCCTCGGCCATCGTCGCGCCGCTGCGCAGCGAGCGGATCGCCCGGCCCGGCCGCGAGTCGAGCAGGTTGGCGCAGCCCCAGGCCGCGAGCAGGGCGATCACCCAGATCAGCACGTGCAGCCCGCGGCCGGTGCCCAGGTCCATGCCGAAGATCTTGAGCGTCGGCACGCCCAGCAGGCCGTCGTATTTGCCCAGGAACTCCATGTTGCCCAGCGAGTAGTAGACGGCCAGGCCCCAGGCGATGGTGGCGAGCGGCAGGTAGTGGCCCGACATGCGCAGCGTGATCGCGCCCAGCACCAGGGCGACCAGGATGGCGAGCACGATGCCGACCGGCAGCGCCAGCCAGGGCGAGGCGGCGAGCTTCACCGTCATGTAGGCGGCGGTGTAGGCGCCGATGCCGACGAAGGCGGCCTGGCCGAAGGAGATCAGGCCGGCCACGCCGGTCAGCAGCACGAGGCCCAGCACGACCAGCGAATAGAGGCCGATGTAGTTGCTCTGGGTGATCCAGAAGTCCGGCACGGGCAGCGCCGGCAGCACCAGCATCGCGAGCGCGAACAGCGGGAAGGCGAACTTGCGCAGGCGCGGCATCAGTGCTCCTCCGCGTGCGGGTCGGCCAGCGAGCGCCACAGCAGCACCGGCAGGATGGCGGAGAAGACGATCACTTCCTTGAAGGCGCTGGCCCAGAAGGAGCCGAAGCTTTCCAGCAGGCCGACGGCGAGCGCGCCCACCAGCGCCAGCGGGTAGCTGGAGAGGCCGGCGAACACGGCGGCGACGAAGCCCTTCAGGCCGATCAGGAAGCCGCTGTCGTAGAAGACCGTGGTGGTCGGTCCGATCAGCAGGCCGGACAGCGCGCCGATCAGCGCCGCCATGGTGAAGGCGAGGCGGCCAGCGCCGGTCGAGGAGATGCCCATGAGGCGGGCGCCGGCCTGGTTCACGGCCGTGGCCCGCAGCGCCTTGCCGGTGAGCGTGCGCTCGAAGAACAGCCACAGCAGCACGATGAGCGCCACCGTCGCCAGGAAGATGATGACCGCCTGGCCCGAGAGCGCGACGGCGCCGGCGGAGAAGCGCGCATCCCAGAAGCTCGGGTTGCGGAAGCCCTCGGCGCCGAAGAAGAACAGGCCCAGGCCCACCAGCGCGAAGTGCACGCCGACCGAGACGATCAGCAGCACCAGCACCGAGGCCTCGGCGAGCGACTGGTACGCGAGGCGGTAGATCAGGAAGCCGAAGGGCGTGACGAGCGCCAGCGTGAGCAGCGCCTGCAACGGCAGCGGCAGGCCGCGTGGCGCGGCCCAGATGGCGACCGCGGAGGCGATCAGGGGCCACGCGAGGGTGCGCAGCACCTGCTTCGCGATGCGCCGGGCCGGCAGGCGCTGGCGCCAGCCGGTGACGAGGTCGGCCAGCGCGGCGGCGACGGCCAGCGCCAGCAGGAACCACACGGTGCCCGGCACCTTGCCGGTCTGGAACAGGGCCAGCGTCAGCGCGCCGAAGGCGACGAACTCGCCCTGCGGGATGAAGATCACGCGCGTGACGGCGAAGACGAGCACGGTCGCCAGCGCGAGCAGCGCATAGACGGCCCCGTTGGTGAGGCCGTCCAGCGCGAGGATGCCGGCGATGGAGAGGTCCATGGGAGGGATCGAATCGTTGTACTTGTCGTCATCCCCGCGAAGGCGGGGACCCAGGGCTTGCGGAAAAGGACGCGCGCCGCGCGTCCTCCCTGGGTCCCCGCCTCCGCGGGGATGACGGGGTGCGGGTTCCCGCCTTCGCGGGAACGACGCGAGGCGCTTACTTCTCGACGACGAACTTGCCGCCGCTGACCTTCAGCATCACGCCCGTTTCGTTCGTGTATCCCCAGTGGTCGTCCTTGGTCCAGTTCATCACGCCGTGGGCGAAGACGGTGCGGCCCATGGTTTCCATGGCGTCGCGCAGGGCGGCGCGGAACTCGGGCGTGCCGGGCTTGGCCTTCTTGAGGGCGACGGGGACGATCTTCTCCAGCACGATGGCCAGGTCGTAGGAGTGGCCGGCGAACTGGTTGCGCGAGCCGGGGCCGTAGGCCTTCTCGAACTTCGTCACGAAGTCGGTCGCGACCTTCTTGGACGGGTGGCTGTCGGGCAGCTGCTCGGCGACGACGGCCGGGCCGGAAACCACGTAGGTGCCTTCGACCTTGCTGCCGCCGATGCGCACCAGGTCGGGCGTGGCCGCGGCGTGCGTCTGGTAGATCTTGCCCTTGTAGCCGCGGTCGACGATGGCCATCTCCGGCATCGCGGCGCCGGAGCCGGAGGCCACGACGACCATCGCGTCCGGGTTGGCGGACACGAGCTTCAGTGCCTGCGGGGTGACGCTGGTGTCGGTACGGGCGAAGCGCTCCACGGCGACGATCTTCATGCCGTTCTTCTCGGCCAGGGGCGTCAGCGCCTTGAGCCACAGCTCGCCGTAGGCGTCGGTGTAGCCCAGGAAGCCGATGGTCTTCACGCCGTGGGCCTTCATGTGCTCCACGACCGCGTGCGCCATCACGTCGTTGCCCTGCGGCAGGCGGAACAGCCAGTGGTCCGCGCCGGGCGGCGTGCCCACCGGTGAGCCGGCGATCTGCAGCACCTTGGCCTCGGCCGTCACGGGCGCCATGGCGGCGGCCACGGGCGTCAGGCCCGAGCCGTAGATCAGGTCGACCTTGTCCTCGGTGATCAGGCGGCGGGTGTTGCTCACGCCCTTGCCCGGGTCGGAGGCGTCGTCGAGGACGATCAGGTTGACCTTCTCGCCGGCGATCTCCTTGGGGAACAGCTGCAGCTGCTTCTGCATCGGGATGCCCAGGCCGGAGCCCGGGCCGGTGAGCGGCAGGACCGCGCCGATGGTGATGTCGGCGAGGGCGGCGCCGGCGGCGGACAGCGCCACGGCGGCGGCGATCAGGGTGCGTGCGAGTTTCATGCTTGCGGTCTCCGGGGTCGTTGTGGTGAAAGGGTTCAGCGCGGCGCCATGCGCAGGGCGCCGTCGAGGCGGATCACCTCGCCATTGAGGTGGGTGTTCGTGACGATATGGCAGGCGAGCTCCGCGAACTCTCCGGGTTTGCCCAGGCGCTGCGGGAAGGGGATGGAGGCGGCCAGCGATTGCTGCACCGGCTCGGGCAGCTGCTGCATCAGCGGCGTGGCGAACAGGCCCGGGGCGATGGTGCAGGTGCGGATGCCGTGCTGGGCGAGGTCGCGCGCCATCGGCAGCGTCATGCCGACCAGCCCGCCCTTGGACGCGCTGTAGGCCTGCTGGCCCACCTGGCCGTCGAAGGCGGCGACCGAGGCGGTGAACAGGATCACGCCGCGCTCGTTGTCCTCCAGCGGCGCCAGCTTGGCGCAGGCGGCGGCGAACAGGCGGCTCATGTTGTAGGCGCCGATGAGGTTGACGTTCACCACGCGGGCGAAGTCCTCCAGCGGCGCCGGGCTGCCGTCCTTCTGCACCACGCGCTTGGCGGTGCCGATGCCGGCGATGTTCATCAGGATGCGCGCGGGACCGTTCTTCGCCGCGGCTTGCTCGATGGCGGCGGCGGCGCTGTCGGGGCTGGTGATGTCGCACTGGAAGGCCACGCCGCCGATGTCCGACGCGACCTTCTGCGCCTGCGCCAGGTTGACGTCGAGCACGGCGACCTTGGCGCCCAGGCGCGCGAGCTCGCGCGCCGTCGCCTCGCCGAGGCCGGAAGCGCCGCCGGTCACCAGCGCGGCCTGTCCCTGGATCTTCATGCCTTCTCCTTCGGCTTGAGCGTGAAGGGCAGGCGATCCTCGTGGAAGGCCTGCACCATGGCGTCGCGCTCCTTGAGCACGGCGCGCTGGTTGATCGAACCCTTGTCGGTGACCTCGCCCTTGTCGATGTCGGGCGGCTCGTGCATCAGGTGCAGGCGCGCGACGCGGTTGGCGCTCCCGGTGGCCTGTGCCGCCAGCTGGTCGACGACGCGCTGGAAGTGCTGCTGCACCGGCGCGCTTTCCAGCACGTCCTTCAGCGAGGCGCTCTCGGGCAGGTCGGCCAGCTGGCGGATCTTGGGCGTGGGCAGCAGCAGGGCGCCGACCTCGTTGCGGTTCAGGCCGGTGATGACGGCGTCCTGCACGTAGGGCGCGCCGGCGGCGATGATCTTCGCGCGCAGCGGGCCGACGCTCACGAAGGTGCCGGTCGCGAGCTTGAAGTCCTCGGCGATGCGGCCGTCGAACTTGAGGCCCTTGTTCGGGTCCTTCTCGTCGATCCACAGCACGGCGTCGCCGGTGCGGAAGAAGCCTTCCTCGTCGAAGCACTCGGCCGTGGCTTCCGGGTTGCGCCAGTAGCCGGGCGTGACGTTGGGGCCCTTGTAGCGGACCTCGGTCTTGCCGTCGACGGGCACGAGCTTGAGCTCCATGCCGGCCGTGGGCAGGCCCAGGTAGCCGGACTTCACTTCCGGGCTGGTGACGAACACCGCGAAGGGCGAGGACTCGGTCATGCCCAGGCCCGTGCCCATGACGATGCGCTCGCCGATCTCGGCCTCCTGCACCTCGTGCAGCAGGTCCCACACGGGCTGGGCCAGCGCCGCGCCGGAGTAGAAGAACATGCGCACCCGCGACAGCAGGTTCCTGCGCAGCACCGCATCGGACTTCATCGCGTGGGCGATGGCCTCGAAGCCGGTCGGCACGTTGAAGTAGATGGTGGGGGCGACCTCGCGCAGGTTGCGCAGCGTCTCGCCCATCAGCGCCGGCGTCGGCTTGCCGTCGTCGATGTACAGCGTGCCGCCGTTGTAGATCGTCAGGCCGACGTTGTGGTTGCCGCCGAAGGTGTGGTTCCAGGGCAGCCAGTCCACCAGCACCGGCGGCTCCTCGGCCAGCACCGGCATGGACTGCCGCATCTGCTGCTGGTTGGCGCACCACATGGCGTGCGTGTTGATCACCGCCTTGGGCAGCTTGGTCGAGCCGGAGGTGAAGAGGAACTTGGTGATCGTCTCCGGGCCCACGGCGGCCATCGCCTTCTCGACGGCAGCGGTGGGCCGGGTCGCGCGCATCTCCGACCAGCGGGTCGTCTTGCGGCCTTCGATCTCGCCCTCGGCCAGCACGACTTCCACGTCCGCCGGCACGCTCACCTGGATCGCCTTGCCGTAGCGTGCCGCGTCGGTGGTGAACACCAGGCCTGGCGTGAGCGTCTTCAGCACGTGGCGCAGCTTGTCGTAGTCCTGGCTGATGGTGGAGTAGGCGGCGGACACGGGCGAGTAGGGGACGCCCACGTAGAGGCAGCCCAGCGCCAGCTCGGCGTGCTCGAGGCTGTTCTCGCACAGGATGGCCACGGGCCGCTCGGGGCCGAGGCCGCGATCGAGCAGCGCCTGGCCGACGCGGCGCGCCGTCTCCAGGGCCTCGCGGTAGGTGATCTTCTTCCAGTCGCCGGTGCTGCCGTCGGCGTTGCGCTCGCGGCGGGCCATGAAGATCCGGTCGGGAACGGTCTCGGCCCAGTGCACCAGCCGGTCCGTCATGCGGCGCGCGTGCTCCTGCAGGTCCTGGTCGGAGCGCAGGTACACGGTGCCGCCCGTGCCCTGGCGCACGATGCCGCGGGTGATGCCGAAGCGAAGCGGGCGGTAGCGCGGCGAGGCTGCGGTGCTCACGGGGCTCACTCCTTGCCCACCTTGGCGGCGCGGCCTTCGAGGAAATCGCGCACGCGCTGCTTGGCCTCGGGCGCGCTCTGCGCGATGGCCGCCATCAGCGCCTCGGTCAGGAAGCCCTGGTCGGCCGGCTGTTCGGCGATGCGCGGCAGCGCGTGCATCAGCGCGTAGTTGGTCAGTGGCGCGTTCTGCGCCACCCGCTTCGCCAGCTCCAGCGCCTTGGTGAAGGCCTGGCCGGCCGGCACGAGGTACTGCGCGAAGCCGGCGCGCTCGCCTTCCTCGGCCTGGTAGACGCGGCCGGTGAGCATCATGTCGGCCATGCGCGCGGCGCCGATCAGGCGCGGGATGCGCACGGCGCCGCCGCCGCCCACGAAGATGCCGCGCGCGCCCTCGGGCAGCGCGTAGAAGGTGGTGGCGTCGGCCACGCGGATGTGGCAGGCCGCGGCGAGCTCCAGGCCGCCGCCGACGACGGCGCCGTGCAGCGCCGCGACGACGGGCACCGGGCCGTACTGCACTTCCTCCAGCGCGCCGTGCCACATGCGCGAGTGGTGCAGGCCGGCGCCGGCGTCGCGCTCCTTCAGTTCGGAGAGGTCGAGGCCGGCGCAGAAGTGCTCGCCCGCGCCGTCGAGGACGGCCGCGCGCACGGTGGAGGGCAGGTTCTGGAAGGTGTCGCGGACGGCGAGCACCAGGCCGTCGGAGACGGCGTTGCGCTTGGCGGGGCGATTGAGTCGGACGATGGCGACGTCACCATCGATCTCGAGCTGGATGTCTTTGCTGGAGGTCATGAAGCGTTTGCGGAGTCCGGGGATTATTTGTTATAAACAATAACGAACTCAAGCACACCACCCTAGGGCTTACCCTAGGTCCCTCCCCGCCACCGCACACGCCCATGGACCACGCCAACCTCATCGCCATCGACGTGCACACGCACGCGGAAGTCAGCTGCTGGAACCCCTTCGACAACTACGGCGAGGAGTACGACCGCGCGGCCGACAAGTACTTCCGCAGCAGCCGCCGCCCGACGATCGCCGAGACCATCGCCTACTACCGCGAACGCAGGATCGGCCTCGTGATGTTCACCGTCGACAGCGAGTCCAAGCTGGGCCGCCGCCGCATCCCGAACGAGGAGATCGCGCAGGCCGCGCGCGAGAACAGCGACATGATGATGGCCTTCGCCAGCATCGACCCGCACAAGGGCAAGATGGGCGCGCGCGAGGCCGAGCGCCTGATCAGGGAAGAAGGGGTCAAGGGCTTCAAGTTCCACCCGACGGTGCAGGGCTACCACCCGTACGACCGCATGGCGTGGCCGATCTACGAGGTGATCAATGCGCACAAGATGCCGGCGATCTTCCACACCGGCCACAGCGGCATCGGTTCCGGCATGCGCTGCGGCGGCGGCCTGCGGCTGGAGTACAGCAACCCGATGCACCTGGACGACGTCGCCATCGACTTCCCCGACATGCAGATCGTGATGGCGCATCCCAGCTTTCCCTGGCAGGACGAGGCGCTCTCGGTGGCGACGCACAAGCCGAACGTGTGGATCGACCTCTCGGGCTGGAGCCCGAAGTACTTCCCGAAGCAGCTGGTGCGGTACGCCAACACGCTGCTGAAGGACCGCATCCTGTTCGGCAGCGACTACCCGCTGATCACGCCCGAGCGCTGGATGAAGGACTTCGAGGAAGCCGGCTTCAAGCCCGAGGTGATGCCCGGCATCCTCAAGGGCAATGCCGTGCGGCTGCTGGGGCTGGCGTGAGCGCGCCCTCGTTCTTCCGCGGCCTCGCCGACATCGAGGCGCTGGAGCGCACGCCCTACGAGCAGGCGACCCCGGCCCGCACCACGTACGGGCTGATCGCGCGGGCGGCGGAGCGTTTTGCGCAACGCACGGCGTTCACGTACCTGCCCGACGGCGAGCTCGCGACGGCGCCCGAGCGCATCACGTATGCGCAGCTGCTCGCGAACATCCACCGCGCGGCCAACCTGTTCCGCCGCCAGGGCGTCGGGCCGGATGACGCGGTGGCGATCCTCGCGCCCAACATCCCGTCCACGCAGTACGCGCTGTGGGGCGCCCAGCTCGCGGGCCGCGCCTGCCCGATCAACTTCATGCTGCAGCCCGAGCACGTCGGCGCGCTGCTGGAAGCGAGCGGCGCCAAGGTCGTCGTCGCGCTGGGGCCCAACCCGGAGCTGGACGTCTGGTCGGCCGTGCAGAAGGTGCCGGGGCTCGCCGGCCGCACGGTGCTGCGCATCGGCGACGGTTTCGAGGAGGCGCTCGCGCAGGAGCCCGACACGCTGCAGTTCGATCCGCAGCTGGCGCCGGAGCGCATCGCGGCGCTGTTCCACACCGGCGGCACGACCGGCGCGCCCAAGCTGGTGCAGCACACGCACGGCAACGAGGCGCACACGAGCTGGTTCGCGCACCGCTTCTACGGCTTCGACGAGCACACGGTGGAGATCAACGGCTTTCCGCTGTTCCACGTCGCCG
This sequence comes from Ramlibacter sp. bp-362, assembly GCF_054956735.1. NCBI lineage: Bacteria > Pseudomonadati > Pseudomonadota > Betaproteobacteria > Burkholderiales > Comamonadaceae > Ramlibacter > Ramlibacter sp. bp-362. The sequence goes on along the minus strand of NZ_JBUDXE010000005.1, from coordinate 22,458 downwards.
GCGCCTTCGTTTACGGCCTTGCGCTGCTGGCGATCGGCGCGATGCAGGTCCTTCCCACCGTCACCGGCATGCGCAACGCCGCGTTCCTGCGCCACTACTGGAAGTTCTGCGAGCGCGAGGGCGTGACGGCGCTCGCCTGCGTCCCCACCATCCTTGCGAACCTGTGCAACCTGCCCGTGGACGCGGACATCTCGCGCGTGCAGGTGGCCTACACCGGCGGCTCGCCGCTGCCGACCGAGCTGGCCGTGCGCTTCGAGAAGACGCTGGGCATCGCGGTGCGCAACATCCTGGGCATGACCGAGTGCGCGGGGCTGGTCTCCATCGAGCCTTTCCACGCCCCGCGCGTGCCGGGTTCGGCCGGGCTGCGGCTGCCGTACACGGAGGTGAAGATCGCGCCCTGGCAGGGCGAGGTGCAGCTCGATGGCGAATGCGCGACCGGCGACACCGGCGTGCTCGTGCTGCGCGGGCCGCACATGAGCCCGGGCTACACCGATGCGGCGCGCAACGCCGGCATGTTCGAGCAGGGCTGGCTGGTCTCGGGCGACCTGGGCCATGCCGACGCTCAGGGCTACCTGCACGTCACCGGCCGCGCCAAGGACGTGATCATCCGTGGCTCGCACAACATCGACCCGGGCCTGGTGGAGGATGCCTTCCTCGCGCATCCGGCCGTGGCGATGTGCGCCGTCGTCGCCGAGCCGGACCCGCATTCCGGCGAGGTGCCGGCGGCCTTCGTCACGCTGAAGCCGGGCGTGCAGGCGGGCGGCGAGGCCGTGCTCGCCGAGGTCGCGCCCAAGGTGTACGAGCGTCCCGCCGTCCCCAAGCGCGTGGTCGTGCTGGACGCGCTGCCGACCACGGCGGTCGGCAAGGTCTACAAGCCGGCGCTGCGGCTGCGCGCGACCGAGCTGAAGCTGCAGGAAGTGCTGGTCGCGGCGGCCCCGGGGGTGGCGCTGGAGGTCAGCGCGAGCGAGAAGGGCGCGGCGTGCGTGGCCGAGGTGAAGGTCGAAGCGGCGCGTGATGCGGCGCTCGAGCAGCGACTGCGCAATGCGCTCGGGGCGATCGCCACCGAAACGACGTTCCGGTTCAGCGCCTGAACCGTCGTCATCCCCGCGCAGGCGGGGACCCAGGGCTTTGAAAACTGCGCGCGCAGCGCGCAGCCGGATGCGGGAGCCCTGGGTCCTCGCCTTCGCGAGGATGACGAGAGAAAGCGCGTTACCAGCCCCCTGTCGTCAGCCACGCATCCACGTCCCCCAGCCGGTCCGCCCCCCAGAACGGCTCCCCGTCCACCACGACCGTGGGCGAGCCGAAGATGCCCGCCTCGATGGATGCGCCGACCGCATTGCGCAGCAGCGTCGCCGCTTCGTCGCTCGCCGCGCCCGCGACCACCTCGGCTGCCGACAGCCCGGAGGGCAGGGCGATCGCGCCCACCGCTTCCGGCGTGGACAGGTCGCGCCCCTCGGCCCAGAAGGCGTGGTACAGCGCGTGTGCCATTGCCGGCGCAAGTTCCGGGTAGTGCTTGCGCACCCAGTAGAAGGCGCGCGCCGGCGGCAGGGGATTGCCGACCGAGGCGTTCAGGTCGCGCCCCAGCGGGATACCGTGCCGCCGCGCATGGCGCAGCACGTCGCGCCGGATGTAGTCGCCCTTCAGCGGCGTGTCGAGCAGGGGCTTCAGGCCCATCACCTTGAGCACGGCCACGCCCAGCAGCATGGGCCGCCAGTCGACGGTGCGGCCATGGCGCGCCGCCAGCTCCTCGATGCGCAGGCTGGCGAAGTAGCCGTAGGGCGAGATGAAGTCGAAATGGAACGCGAGCGGGGCTGCCATGGCCCCGAGCTTAGCCCGGTGCTCGTCCATGCGCATGGGGACTACGCGGCGAAGCGCTGCGCGCCGACCACCCCCGCTGCAACTCGCGGCGCGCGGCGCGGTCCAACCGCCATGGAACAGCTGAAAGCCGGCGGAGGGAGGGGTCCTTCCTGATGGCGGAGTACCTCATCGGCGTGGACGGCGGTGGCAGCGGCACCCGTGCGCTGGTCCACCGCGTCCGCGGCGACGTGGTGGCCGCCGGCGAAGCCGGGCCGTCGGCGCTGCAGCAAGGCGTGCCGCAGGCCTGGCAGAACGTGCTGCTGGCGATCCGCCGCGCGTTCGAGGCCGGCGGTGTCGCGCCGCCGCCGTGGCAGCGCTGCGTGCTCGCAGCGGGACTGTCCGGCGTGAGCCATGCGCCCTGGCGCGAAGCCTTCCTGTCGCGCAACCCGGGCTTCGCCCGGCTGGAGGCGGAAACCGATTCCTACACGATGCTGCTCGGCGCGCACGGGGGCCAGCCGGGCGCGATCCTCATCGCCGGCACCGGCAGCGTCGCCGAAGCCCTCCGCGCGGACGGGAGCCGCGCTACAGTGGGCGGATGGGGGTTCCGCGTGGACGATGAAGGCAGCGGCGGCTGGCTCGGGCTGCAGGCCGTGCGCCACGGTTTGGCCGCCTTCGACGGGCGCGCCAACCCGGGCCCGCTCGCGCGCCGGGTGTGGATGCATTGCGGCGACGAGCGCGCCACGCTGCAGGAATGGTGCGGCCGCGCCGGCCAGTTCGAATTCGCCCAGCTCGCGCGCGCCGTGTTCGATTGCGAAGGCAGCGACCCCGTGGCCGCCGGCCTGCTCGCGCAGGCCACCGCGGCGCTGGAGGAACTGGCGCTGGCCATCGACCCGCGGGGGCGCCTGCCGCTGGCCGTGCACGGCAGCATCGGCGAGCGCCTCGTGCCGCGCATGCGGCCTTTCGTCCGCAGCCGCATCGTCGCGGCGCAGGCCGGCGCCGCCGAAGGCGCGCTGATGCTGGCGCGCCGGGCGCTGCAGGAAGAGCCGGAAGCCGCCCTGTGACGCGCAGCCTGAAAGGACGCATCCTCACCCCCGCGGGCCTGGTCGAAGGCACGCTGGCCTTCGCCGCCGACGGCCGCATCGCCGCCATCGAGGGCACGCCCGTCGACGCCGAACGCGCCCGCGAAGCCGGCGCCCCGCTGCTGCTGCCCGGCTTCATCGACCTGCACGTGCACGGCGCGGCCGGCCGCGACATCATGGAAGGCGGCGACGCCGCGCTGCAGGTGGCGCGCAAGCACGCGGAACACGGTACGACGGCGCTGCTGGCCACCACGATGACGGCGCCGATGGACGACCTGCGCGCCTCGCTCGCGCCGATCGGCGAGCTGTGCCGCGCCGGCGCGCCGGGCGCCGCCCGCGTGCTGGGCATGCACCTCGAGGGCCCCTACATCAACGCCGGCAAGCTGGGCGCCCAGCCCGACTTCGCCCGTCCCGTCTCGCTGGCCGAGCTGCGCGAACTGCACGCGCTCGCGCCGATCCGGCTGCTGACGCTGGCGCCCGAAGTCCCCGGCAACCTCGATGCGATCCCGCAGCTGGTGGCCGCCGGTTTCCGCGTGCAGGTCGGCCACACGCTGGGCACCTACGAGGACGGCGTGCAGGCGCTGGAGCGCGGCGCCCGCGGCTTCACCCACCTGTTCAACGCCATGACGCCGCTGCACCACCGCATGCCGGGCATGGTGGGCGCCGCGCTGGCGCACGCGCGCTTCGCCGAGATCATCCCCGACCTGCTGCACGTGCACCCGGGCGCGATCCGCGCCGCGCTGCGCAGCATTCCCGGCCTGTACTGCGTCACCGATTCGACGGCCGCCACCGGCATGCCCGACGGCGAATACAGGCTGGGGCGGCAGGCCGTCACCAAGTGCCTGGGCGGCGTGCGGCTGGCCGACGGCACGCTGGCCGGCTCGACGCTCACCATGGACCGCGCGCTGCGCAACCTGGTGGACGTCGTCGGCCTGCCGCTGGAAGACGCCGCGCGCCGCGTCGCCACCCATGCGGCCGATTTCCTGGAACTGGCGGACCGCGGGCGGCTGGCGGTGGGCGCCTGGGCCGACGTGGTGGTGCTCGACCGCGACCTGCAGGTGCAGGAGGTCCTGATCGAAGGAGGAGGCATCGATGTCGCGCATGCTCGATGAGGCCCGCGAGGCGCCGGAGGCCGTCGCCCGCCAGCTGGCGCAGGACGGCGAGCGCTGGCGCGCCTTCGGCGAACGCCTGCGGCAGGACCCGCCCGCCTCGCTGCTCACGCTGGCGCGCGGCAGTTCCGACCATGCGGCCCACTACGCAGCGTACCTGGTGATGGCGCGCCTGGGCCGGCTGGTGACCTCGATGCCGATGTCGCTGCTGACGCTGTACCAGTCGGAGATCCGCTGCGACGGCCTCGCGTCCTTCGCCTTCTCGCAATCCGGCCAGAGCCCCGACCTGGTGACGCCGACGCAGTACTTCCGGCAATGCCGCGCGCTCACCTGCGCCTTCGTGAACGACCCCGACTCGCCGCTCGCGCGCGCGGCGGAGTGGCTCTTCCCCCTGCACGCCGGAGCGGAGCGCAGCGTGGCGGCCACCAAGAGCTTCATCGCGCAGCTGGTCGCGGGCGCGCGGCTGGTGGCGTCCTGGCAGGATGATGCCGCACTCGCGGCCGCGCTGGAAGACCTGCCGGACGCACTGCAGCGTGCAGTCCACACCGACTGGTCGCCGGCGGTGGAGGTGCTGCGCGACGCCGACCGGCTGTTCGTCGTCGGCCGCGGCCTCGGGCTGCCGGCGGCGATGGAGGCCGCGCTGAAGTTCAAGGAGACCTGCGGCATCCAGGCCGAGGCCTTCTCGGGCGCCGAGATCCAGCACGGCCCGATGGCGCTGATCGACGAGGGCTATCCGCTGCTGGTGTTCGCGCCGCGCGGGCCGGCGCAGGCCGGGCTGCTGCAGCTCGCCGAGGCGATGCGCACCCGCGGTGCACGCGTGCTGCTGGCGGCGCCGGCGGGCACGCCGCAGGCCAACCTGGCATTGGTGGAATCCCGCGTCGCGGAACTCGACACGGTCTGCGCGATCCAGAGTTTCTACCCGATGGTGGAAGCGCTGGCGCGCGCGCGCGGCAACGACCCGGACAGCCCGCCGCACCTGAAGAAGGTGACGCGAACGAGCTGAGTGCGGCGACCCTGGTCGACACATGTCTGCCGCTCGCAACGCGCCGATTTCAGTGCTTGGTTTTTACCTAGCGTTCACCTACAGTGAAGTCGGCGCTTGACCTACATGGCACGTTGAGTCAGAAGGCCGGTGTCGGAGTACAGTGAACAACGCACTGCAGACACCGCGCGGTGCGCAAACGAAGGAGGCTTCATGGACGTGGTCCGCAATTTCCTCACGCGCTACGAGACCAAGCGCGAGGAAGAGTTGTCGATCGAGGAGTACCTCGACCTCTGCAAGCGCGATCCGCTGACGTACGCGACAGCCGCGGAACGCATGCTTGCCGCGATCGGCGAGCCCGAGATGGTCGACACCCGGCACGACCCCCGCCTGTCCCGGATCTTCGGCAACAAGGTGATCCGGGTCTACCCTGCCTTCAAGGACTTCTACGGGCTGGAGGAGCCGATCGAGCAGGTCGTCTCGCACTTCCGCCACGCCGCGCAGGGGCTGGAAGAGAAGAAGCAGATCCTCTACCTGCTGGGCCCGGTGGGCGGCGGCAAGTCCTCGATCGCCGAGCGCCTGAAGCAGCTGATGGAGCAGGTGCCGTTCTACGCGCTCAAGGGCTCGCCGGTGAACGAGTCGCCGCTGGGCCTGTTCAGCAACGACGAGGACGCCCCCCTGCTGGAGCAGCAGTACGGCATCGCCCGGCGCTACACGCAGCGCATCATGTCGCCCTGGGCCGTGAAGCGCCTGGAGGAATACGGCGGCGACATCCGCAAGTTCAAGGTCGTCAAGCGCTACCCGTCCATCCTCAAGCAGATCGGCATCGCCAAGACGGAGCCGGGCGACGAGAACAACCAGGACATCTCCTCGCTGGTCGGCAAGATCGACATCCGCAAGCTCGAGACCTTCGCCCAGGACGACCCGGACGCCTACAGCTATTCCGGGGGCCTGTGCCTCGCGAACCAGGGCCTGCTGGAATTCGTGGAGATGTTCAAGGCGCCGATCAAGGTGCTGCACCCGCTGCTGACGGCCACCCAGGAAGGCAACTTCAAGGGCACCGAAGGCTTCGGCGCGATCCCCTTCGACGGCATCGTGATGGCCCACTCGAACGAGAGCGAGTGGAAGGCCTTCAAGAACAACAAGAACAACGAAGCCTTCCTGGACCGCATCTACGTGGTCAAGGTGCCGTACTGCCTGCGCGTCACCGAGGAAGTGAAGATCTACGAGAAGCTGATCCAGAACTCCTCGCTGAAGGACGCCGTCTGCGCGCCCGGCACGCTGAAGATGATGGCGCAGTTCTCGGTGCTCACCCGCCTGAAGGAGCCGGAGAACTCCAGCATCTTCTCCAAGATGCTGGTCTACGATGGCGAGAACCTGAAGGACACCGACCCCAAGGCCAAGAGCTACCAGGAATACCGCGACTACGCCGGCGTCGACGAGGGCATGACGGGCATCTCCACCCGCTTCGCCTTCAAGATCCTGTCGAAGGTGTTCAACTTCGGCTCGGACGAGGTCGCCGCCAACCCCGTGCACCTGATGTACGTGCTCGAACAGCAGATCGAGCGCGAGCAGTTCCCGGCCGAGACCGAGCAGAAGTACCTGGCCTACATCAAGGAACACCTGGCCGCCCGCTACGCGGAATTCATCGGCAAGGAGATCCAGACGGCCTACCTCGAGTCCTACTCGGAATACGGCCAGAACATCTTCGACCGCTACGTCACCTACGCCGACTTCTGGATCCAGGACCAGGAATACCGCGACACCGACACCGGCGAGATCTTCGACCGCGCCGCGCTGAACGCGGAACTGGAGAAGATCGAGAAGCCCGCCGGCCTGTCCAACCCCAAGGACTTCCGCAACGAGATCGTCAACTTCGTGCTGCGGGCCCGGGCCAACAACGCCGGCAAGAACCCGGTGTGGACCAGCTACGAGAAGCTGCGCACGGTCATCGAGAAGAAGATGTTCTCCAACACCGAGGAGCTGCTCCCGGTGATCAGCTTCAACGCCAAGGCCAGCGCCGACGAGCAGAAGAAGCACGAGGACTTCGTCAATCGCATGGTCGAGAAGGGCTACACGCGCCGGCAGGTCCGCCTGCTGTGCGAGTGGTACCTCCGCGTCCGGAAGAGTTCTTGACAGACAGCGGCAGTTCGACCAACAGAGGAGGGGCCGCCCAGTGAGCAACAGCAGCGGTGGCGAGCGGTCCATGCTCCACCAGGTGATCGACCGCCGCCTCTCGGGCAAGAACAAGTCGATCGGCAACCGCGAGCGCTTCCTTCGGCGCTACCGGGAGCAGATCAAGGAAGCCGTGCGCAAGGCCGTCGGCGACCGCAGCATCACCGACATGGAAGAGGGCGCCGACATCACGCTGCCCAAGCGTGACGTGTCCGAGCCCGTCTTCGGCCACGCGCCGGGCGGCAGCCGCGAGCTGGTCCACCCCGGCAACGAGGAATACGTCCGCGGCGACCGCATCCAGCGGCCGCAGGGCGGCGGTGGCGGCGGCTCGGGCGGCAGCGGCGCTTCGCCGGACGGGCAGGGGGAAGACGATTTCGTCTTCCGGATCTCGCGCGAAGAGTTCATGAACTACTTCTTCGACGACCTCGCCCTGCCGCGCATGATCCGCACGCAGCTGCTGGCCGACGTGCCGGAATGGAAGCTGCGCCGCGCCGGCTTCATCTCCGAAGGCAACCCGACCAGCCTGCACGTGGTGCGCTCGATGCGCGTCGGCCTGGCCCGGCGCATTGCCATGGGCGGCGACGCGCGGCTGGAACTCAAGCGCGCCGAGGAGCAGCTGGAAGACCTGGAGCGCCGGCCGGATGCCGCGCCGCCGGAAGTGGAGATGCTGCGCAAGCGCATCGTCGAACTGCGCGAGCGCCTGAAGCGGGTCCCCTTCCTCGACCCGTTCGATCTGCGCTACCGCAATCGCGTGCGGGAGCCCAAGCCGACCAGCAAGGCGGTGATGTTCTGCCTGATGGACGTCTCCGGCTCGATGGACGAATCGCGCAAGGACCTCGCCAAGCGCTTCTTCATCCTGCTGTACCTGTTCCTCTCGCGCCACTACGAGAAGACCGAGGTCGTGTTCATCCGCCACCACACGCAGGCCGCGGAAGTGACCGAGGACGAGTTCTTCCACGCCACCGAAAGCGGCGGCACGGTGGTCTCGAGCGCGCTCACGCTGATGAACGACATCATCCGCCAGCGCTACATGGGCAGCGAGTGGAACATCTACGGCGCGCAGGCGTCCGACGGCGACAACTGGCAGCAGGACTCGTCCAAGTGCCGGGAGCTGCTGGACAACAAGATCCTGCCGCTGGTGCGCTACTACGCGTACGTGCAGGTGGCCGACGAGGACCAGAACCTGTGGGAGGAGTACACGCGCGTGCGCGACTCCAACCCGCACTTCGCGATGCAGAAGATCTGCACGCCCTCGCAGATCTTCCCGGTGTTCCGGGACCTGTTCAAGAAGACACCCCAGGCGGCATGATGGAAGAAGCACTCCTGACCCCTTCCGACGCGGCGCGCGGCGAAGGCAAGCGCCTGCCCAATCCCTCGGACTGGACGTTCGAGCTGATCGAGACCTACTTCCAGGCGATCCGCCGCACGGCGGAGCGCTTCGGCCTGGACACCTACCCGACGCAGCTGGAGGTGATCACGGCCGAACAGATGCTGGACGCCTACGCCTCCGTGGGCATGCCGGTGAACTACCGGCACTGGTCCTACGGCAAGCACTTCATCCAGAGCGAGAAGAGCTACCGGCGCGGCCACATGGGGCTGGCGTACGAGATCGTGATCAACTCCGATCCCTGCATCGCCTACCTCATGGAGGAGAACACGATGCCGATGCAGGCGCTGGTGATGGCGCACGCCTGCTTCGGGCACAACTCCTTCTTCAAGGGCAACTACCTGTTCCGCATGTGGACGGATGCCAGCTCGATCATCGACTACCTGGTCTATGCCAAGAGCTACATCGCCGAATGCGAGGAACGCCACGGCATCGACGCCGTGGAGGCGACGCTCGACGCCTGCCACGCGCTCATGAACTACGGCGTGGACCGCTACCGCCGGCCGCAGAAGATCTCGATGGTGGAGGAGGAGAACCGGCGCAAGGAGCGCGAGGCCTACCTCCAGCAGCAGGTCAACGACCTCTGGCGCACGCTGCCCACCAAGGCGGGCAAGCAGGCCAAGAAGGAGAACAAGCGCTTCCCCGAGGAGCCGCAGGAGAACATCCTGTACTTCATCGAGAAGCACGCCCCGTTGCTGGAGCCCTGGCAGCGCGAGATCGTGCGCATCGTGCGCAAGGTCGCGCAGTACTTCTACCCGCAGCGGCAGACACAGGTGATGAACGAGGGCTGGGCCACGTTCTGGCACTACACGCTGCTGAACACCATGTACGACGAGGGCATGCTCTCGGACGGCTACATGATGGAGATCCTGAGCTCCCACACCAACGTGGTGTTCCAGCCGCCGGTGACGCACCCGGCCTACAGCGGCATCAACCCCTATGCCCTGGGCTTCGCGATGTTCAGCGACATCCGCCGCATCTGCGAGAACCCCACCGACGAGGACCGCGAGTGGTTCCCCGACATCGCGGGCACCGACTGGATCAAGTCGCTCGACTACGCGATGCGCCACTTCAAGGACGAAAGCTTCATCGGCCAGTACCTGTCGCCCAAGCTGATGCGCGACCTGCGCCTGTTCGCCGTGCTCGACGACGCGGCGCAATCGGAGCTGGAAGTCTCGGCCATCCACGATGAGCAGGGCTACCGGCGGCTGCGCGAGTCGCTGTCGCGGCAGCACGACCTCGGCTGGCGCGAGCCGAACATCCAGGTGTGGAACGTCAATGCCCGCGGCGACCGGTCGCTGACGCTGCGGCACATCCGCCACAGCGACCGGCCGCTGGACAACAGCGCGGAGGAAGTCGTGAAGCACGTCGCCCGCCTCTGGGGCTTCCGCGTGCGCCTGGAAAGCGTGGACGCCCACGACCGCGTGATGCAGCACTGGGAAGTGACGCCGGCGCAGCACCACTGAAGCGGGGGGGCGGCGCGCCACCGTGGATTGCGGGTCAAGCCCGCAATGACATTCAAAGCTTGTCATCCCGGGCTTGACCCGGGATCCATGGATGCGTGGCAGGGCCTGCCCCACGCCCCGCTATCATCCCGGCTCCATGCCCCGCAGCGCGGCCGCCAAGGCGCTTCCCCTCGTCGTCGTGCTCACGCTCGTGTGGGGCACCACCTGGGCGCTCTTCCCGCTGGCCGTCCGTGAGCTTTCCGTCTGGACCTTCCGCGCGGTGAGCCTCACTGGCGCCGGCCTGCTGCTCCTGGCCTTCGCCCGCGCCCGCAACATCCCGACAGCCATCCCACGCCGCCACTGGGGCGCGGTAACGGCTGCGGCCATCATCTACCTGGCGGTCTGGAACGTCGCGAGCACCTATGCGGCCATCCTCATCCCCTCGGGCCAGGCGGCGATCCTGGGCTTCACCATGCCGCTGTGGACGGTGCTGGTGGTGTGGATCCTGCACCGCGAGAAGCCCGCGCCGCGCATGCTGCTCGCGATCGTGCTCGCCGCGATCGGGGTCGGCCTGCTGGCCGCCGCCGGCCGCGACGCCTACCGGAACGCGCCGGCCGGCTTCGTCCTCGGGCTGGTCGCGGCGATCGGCTGGGCATTGGGCACGGTGCTGCTGAAGCGCGCGGCGGTGCCGGTGCCCGCGCTGGTGCTCACGGCGTGGCAGCTGCTGGTGGCGGCCGTGCCGCTGTGGATCGCCGCGGTCGCGATGGCGCACGAAGGGCTGTTCCTGCCGTCCTGGCAGACCGTGCTCGTGGTCGGCTACATCACGATCGTGCCGATGGCCGTGGGCAACGTCGCCTGGTTCTCCATCGTGGGCCTGCTGCCGCCGAGCGTGGCGGGGCTGTCCTCGGTGATGGTGCCGATCGTGGCGATGGTGACCGGCGCGATCGCGCTGGGCGAGCCGCTCGGGCCGTACCAGCTCGCCGCGATGGCGTGCTGCGCGAGCGGGTTGGCGCTGGCCCTCTACCGGCGGTAGCCGGGGTTCGCTGCGCTCACCGCCAGGCTACGACGTGGTGGCCCGTTCGGAAGCAGCAAGCTTCGGCATCACCCGGTCCTCCGGCCGCAGCAGCGACAGGTTGTTGCGCCCGATGCCCAGGTAGGTGAGTCCCGCCGCCGCCATCGCATGCGGTTCGTACAGGTTGCGGCCGTCCAGCACCAGCGGCGTGCGCATCGCGTCCTTCAGCGCCCGCAGGTTGGGGCTCTTGTAGTTCTTCCACTCGGTCAGCACGACCAGCGCGTCCGCATCGCGCACGGCGTCCATCGGCTTGGCGACGAAGGTGATGTTGCGCAGCAATTCCGGCGCGTCCTGCAGGTCGCCGGCCAGCGCGCGCGCCGCCTGTTCCTGCGCCACCGGATCGTGCGCGCGCACCTTGGCGCCGGCGCGCAGCAGGGCCTCGATGACCAGGCGGCTCGGCGCCTCGCGCATGTCGTCGGTGCCCGGCTTGAAGGCCAGGCCCCAAAGCGCGAAGCTGCGCCCGGCCAGTGCGCGGCCGAAGTGCGCCCAGATCTTGTCCAGCAGCACCTGCTTCTGCGCGTGGTTCACGCGCTGCACGGCGTCCAGCACCTGCAGCGGCAGCCCGTGCTCCTGCGCCGTGCGGCACAGTGCGTCCACGTCCTTGGGGAAGCAGCTGCCGCCGTAGCCCGTGCCGGCGTAGAGGAAGCTGTAGCCGATGCGCGGATCGGAGCCGATGCCTTGCCGCACCAGCTCGATGTCGGCGCCGACGCGGTCCGCCAGGTTGGCCAGCTCGTTCATGAAGCTGATGCGGGTGGCCAGCATGGCGTTGGCCGCGTACTTGGTGAATTCGGCGCTGCGCACGTCCATCACGCGCGTGCGCTCGTGGTTGCGGTTGAAGGGCCGGTACAGCTCGCGCAGCATCGCCAGCGCGCGCTGTCCGTTCGCGTCCTCCTCCACGCCCAGCACGATGCGGTCGGGGCGCATGAAGTCCTCGATGGCCGCGCCTTCCTTCAGGAACTCGGGGTTGCTCGCGACGGAGAATTCCACGTCGCCGCGTCCGCGCTTCGCGAGTTCCTCGCGCACGGCCTTCGCGACCTTCTGCGCCGTGCCCACCGGCACGGTCGACTTGTCCACGATCACCTTGAAGCCCTCCATGTGCCGGCCGATCGCGCGGGCCGCGGCCAGCACGTACTTCAGGTCGGCGCTGCCGTCCTCGTCCGGCGGCGTGCCGACGGCGATGAACTGCAGGTCGGCGAAGGCGACGCTGGCGGCGACGTCCGAGGAGAACTGCAGCCGTCCCTCCTCGACGTTGCGCTGGATGATCTCCTCGAGCCCGGGCTCGTGGATCGGCATGCCGCCGGCGTTGAGCAGGTGGATCTTGGTCTGGTCGAGGTCCAGGCAGAAGACGTTGTTGCCGAGTTCGGCCAGGCAGGCGCCGGTGACGAGACCGACGTAGCCGGTGCCGACGATCGTGACGTTCATTGTTCGCGCTCCCTCCGCTGTTGCGGGCTGCGTGCAGCGTAGTGGCTCTGCGCTTCCGGCGTGCGGCTCGCGCCTCCCGTTCCCGCGTAGGTACTTTCCTACGTTTTCTCGGGGGGTTTACGCTGCCTCTCCAGATGTTGCAATCGTGACCATGGCTGCGCAGTACGAAACGAGGGCGCACACCATGATCTCGCGAGAAGCGAACCTGCCGCGCAAGGCGATGCGCGTGGCCATTCCCCTGTTCGTCGAGATCGCCGGCAGGACGTATCCGGCGCGCGACTGGTCCACCACCGGCGTGGGCCTGGCGGAACTCGATCCCGCGCCGCGCGAGGGCGAAGTGCTGCAGGCCAAGCTGAGTTTCCCCATGCTGGAGTCGACGCTGCTGATCCCGGCGCAGCTCGCCTACCGCAGCAGCCACGACGGCGTGCACGGCTTCGAGTTCCACGACCTTTCGCCGCGCAACCGCCGCATCCTGCGCCACTACATCGAGCTGTCGCTCGATGGCAAGCTGGGCGACGTCGAGGACATCGTGGCCGTCGCCGCGCTGCCCGCCACCGACGCGCCGGTGCAGGCGCCGCTGGCGCTCGGGAGCCCCTCGCCGCTGGTGCAGCAGCGCGGATCGCGCGCCGGCCGCATCGCCGGCAGCCTGCTGGCGGGCCTGGCGGTGCTGGGCGCGGCGGCCGGCATCCTGTACTACAACCTCACCTACCAGCTCGAAGGCACGGGGTTCGTGAGCGGGAGCATCGCACGCGTGACCGCCAACCACGACGGCCAGATGGGCCGCCTGCTGGTGGCGCAGGGCGCGACGGTGGAGCCGAACACGCCGCTGTTCTCGGTGGAGAACCCGTCGCTGCGCAACGAGATCGAGGCGCTGGAGCAGCACGTGGCGCAGCTCGCGGCGGAAGAGGGGCGGCTGGCCAGCGCACGGCGCCGCGCCGAGGCGGGCCTGCTGCAGTCGCTGCGCAGCGACTACGCCGCGCGGCAGCGGGAGCTGGAGAATGCCCGCCAGCTGTACGCCTCCGGCGCGATCACGCAGCGCGACCTGCTGATGGTGGCGAACCAGGCGCAGGACCTGCGCGTGAACTACCTGCGCCAGGTGGCCGAAGGCGCGACCCGCACGCAGACCCTGGACAACTCCGACGGCCTGCAGCGCCTGCGCCTGGAGCTCGCCGCCAAGAAGGTGCTGCTGGCGCGCGAGGAGGCCGAGCGCATCGTGCGCGCGCCGGTGCGCGGCAAGGTCTACCACGTCGACCGGCAGCCGGGCGAGTTCGTCTCGGCGCAGGACCCGGTGGTGCTGCTGGAAGCCGACGTGACGCCCAGCGTGCTGCTGCGCGTGCCCAACGACGACGCCGTGAAGCTCAAGATCGGCATGCCGGCGCAGGTCTACGTGCCCTTCGAGGACAGGAAGTACACGGCGCGCGTGTCCGCCGTCGGCCTGGCGTCCACCACCGCGTCCGCCGCCGTCCTGAACCAGGAGGTGGACCAGAGCGAGACGCTGGTGAAGCTGGACTTCCAGGACCGCAAGGTGCGGCTGCCCGCCAACGCGCGGGTCAACGTCTGGATCCGCAACCCGGCGCTGCCCTGGTCATGAGCTTTCGCCCGACCCGGGTGCAGGCGCTGTGCTCGGCGATCGCGCCCCTGCTGCTGTACGGCGGCGCCGCGCTCGCCGTGTTCATGTGGGGCCGCCACGCGCTGCACTCGATCCACCACCAGGTGCTGATCCTGATCAGCGCCTTCGCGTTCTGGCGCTACGGCTGGCAGATGCTGCACTACCTGCGCGCGGGCTGGTACGCGGGCTGGCACTACCCGCGCCTGCGCCACACGGCGCAGCAGGTGGCGCGCGACCGCGACTGGCCGGAGCGCATCTTCGTCGTCGTGCCCTCCTACCTGGAGGAAGCCTGGGTGAGCCACCAGGCGATGCAGGCGCTGATGACCAACCTGCTGTCCGTGCCCTGCCGCTCCACCATCATCGTGGCCGCGGGCAGCGACGAGGACGAGCAGGTGATCGCCACGGCCTGCCGGCCCTGGCTTTCCAGCGGCCGCATCGAACTGGTCTTCCAGCGGCAAAGCCAAGGCAAGCGCATCGCCATGGGCCATGCGCTGCGGGCGGTGGCCCGCCGCTACGAGGACGAACCCGACAGCATCACCATCTTCCTGGACGGGGACTCCTGGCTGGAGCCGCGGGCGATCGCGCGCGTGCTGCCCTTCTTCCTGGCCTTCCGCGACCTCGGGGCGGTGACGACCAACGAGGTGGCCTGCATCCCCAACGGCGGCGCCTGGTACCGCGACTGGTTCGACCTGAAGTTCGGCCAGCGCCAGGTGCTGTTCCAGTCGCACAGCCTGTCGCACCGGGTGCTGACGCTCACCGGCCGCTTCTCGGTGTTCCGCACGTCGATCGTGGTGTCCGAGGACTTCCTGCGGCTGATGGAGAACGACACCATCGACCACTGGCTGCATGGCAGGTTCCGCTTCCTGATGGGCGACGACAAGAGCTCCTGGTACCACCTGCTGCGCAGCGGCTGGAAGATGCTGTACCTGCCGGACGTGACCTGCGTCTCGCTGGAAAGCCGCAACGAGCCCTTCCTGAAGGCCAGCATCTCGCTGCCCTACCGCTGGTTCGGCAACACGCTGCGCAACAACCCGCGCGCGCTGGCGCTGGGGCCCGGGTGCACCGGCTGGTTCATCTGGCTGGTGCTGCTGGACCAGCGCATCTCGATGTGGACCTCGCTGGTGGGCATCGCCGGCGCCAGCGTGCTGGCGGCCACCAAGTCGGCGCTGTACCTGCCGATCTACCTGTCGTGGGCGGTGCTGGTGCGCAGCGTGCAGATGGGCGTGATCGCCTGGCACGGCCACCCGGTGTCCATGCGCACCATCCCCATCATGCTGTACACGCAGTGGGTGGGCGCCATCGTGAAGATCAAGGCCTGGCACCACCTGGCGGACCAGAACTGGAGCAAGGGCGAAGCCAGCCAGCGGGCGGACAGCGGGGGCGGCGTGCTGGCCCGGCTGGCGCCGACGGGGCGCATGCTGCTGGCCTACCTGGCCTTCGCGCTCGCGATCCTGCTGATGCACAGCGCCTTGCGCCTGCCCGGCACCGAGCTGCTGGCGGCGCAGCGGACGGCGGCGGCCGCGCCTTCGGCGCTGGACGCCACCGCCGAAGGCGTGGTGCCGGACGACGGCCGCGACGATGCCGCCGCCTTGCAGGCCTTGATCGACCAGGCGCCGCCGGGCCCGGTCACCATCCGCCTGCCGGCCGGCCAGGTCGATTTCGAGCAGCCGCTCGTGATCCGTCGCGACGGCGTCGCGCTCCTGGGCGCGGGGCGGGCGCGCACGCGCATCGTCTCGCACCTGCGCGCACCGGCGCCGGCCGTGATCCGCGTGCAGGGCGAGGCGGAGAAGCGCAAGCAGATCCTCGGCGCGTCGCTGGCTGCCGACGCAAAGCTGCTGCAGGTGCCGAGCGGCTTGCGGGCCGCGCCGGGCACGCTGCTGTGGCTGCGCCAGCCGAACGACGATGCCTTCCTGCGCGCGCTGGGCAGCCGGAAGTGGCACCGCGAGTATCCCTACCTGCGCCAGGCGCTGGTGCAGGTGGCGGGCGCCGACGCCGGCGGCGTGCGCCTGGACCAGCCGACCGGCGTGGCCTTCGACGCCGGCCGGGCCGAGCTGCGCGTCGTGCACCCGGTGCGCGGCCTGCACCTGGCGGATTTCAGCATCGAGCAGCGCGCCGGCGACCGTGACATCGCGTCGGTGCGGCACCGCTACGAGAACGCGCTGCCGCAGTTCGCCGTCGACGCGATCTCGCTGATGTGGACGCAGGACGCGGTGATCGAGCGGGTGGACGTGCGCAATGCGGGGAGGCACCCGGTCTCGTTCGAGCAGAGCCACGGTTTCGTGCTGCGCGACTGCCTGCTGGACGGCGCCTGGAACAAGGGGGACGGCGGCAGCGGCTACCTGCGCATCGCCCGCAGCTACCGCGGCACGGTGGAGGGCTGCCGGGTGCGCGGCATCCGCCACATCGCCCTGCAATGGAGCTCGGCCTTCAACACGCTGCGGGACATCGCGAGCGAAGTGGACGTGAATTTCCACGGCGGCTTCAGCCACGACAACACGGTGCGCGACGTGCGCTTCGCCATCCCGCCCGAGCACCCCTGGGGCCCGGTGTTCGTGACGCCCAAGGACGCGCGCTGGGCGCCGCCGGACGGGCCCGACAACGTGGTGCTCAATGCCTCGGAGCAGGCAGCGAGTAAAGCTCCTGCGGTGACCGCGGCTTCACCAGTGCGCTGATCTGCGTGAGCACCTCCAGCGCGTCCAGGCGCGCCGAGAGGATCTCGCGCTGCAGCTCGTAGAGGCGCAGCGTCTGCTCCTCGACGTCGCGGTCGGCGTCGGGCAGGGAAGTCACGGGGTGGTCCAGGCGATAGCAGGCCAGCTCCGCCTTCTGCCGCACCATGCGGTTTTCCGCCTGCAGCAGGCGCATGTCGTTCTGCTTCAGGCGCAGCCGCTGCGACAGCAGCGCGAGCTGCTGTCCCAGCGCCGCGCGCAGGGACTCCTTCTGCTCGCGGTACAGGCCGGCGCTGGATTCGGCGATGGCGTCGCGCACCTGGTCGTTGCCCAGGGGGATGCGCACGCGCACGCCGGCCGCGTGGTACGGACCGCGGTCGAGGTCCTTCTGGCGCTCCAGGTACAGCCGCACGGACGTCGTGTCCTTCACCGAGGGCAGGAAGGCGCTGCGCTCGGCCAGCAGGGCCTGCAGCTGGATCTCGGGCGAGCGCGCGGCGGCGCGCTCCAGCAGCTCGGAGTCCGGCTCCAGCTGCACGTCCTCGATGCGGTTGATCAGCTCCTGCGACTGCGGGTACACCAGCACGTCGCCCACGCCGGCGTAGTGGCTGCCGCGCAGCGCCGCGCGTTCTGCCTTGTATTCGATCTCCGCCAGGTCGGCGCGGGTGATGCGGCCGGCGGCCATGTCCTGGCGCTTGCGCTCCAGCACGGGGCGGATCGCGGCCGCCTCGCGCTGGTACAGCGTGGCCAGCAGCTTGTTGCGCATCTGCTCGATGGCCAGCAGGTTCTCCTGCAGGTGGCGGTCTTCCATGTCGCGCTGCAGCTGCACGTACTGCGTGCGGCCTTCCAGCTTCAGGCGCTCGAGGTTCTGGCGCGCCTCGCGCCGGCCTTCGTTGAACAGCTCCCACTCGAGGCCGAAGGCGTAGCGGCCGCCATGGTTCTCGCTGAAGGTCTGGTCGGCCATGCCGGTGGCGTAGAGGCCGCTGAACGGAACGAGACTGTCAAGGCGGTTGAAGTAGCTGTCGCGCTGCTGCTCCAGGCGCTGCGCCATCGCGGCCTGCACCGAGTTGCCCGGGCTCGCATCGGAGGCGAGTGGCGGGACCAGCTGGCTCTGCAGCGCCGCGCTCGTCATGCTCGTGCACAGGCTGTTGGCGCGCCGCAGCTGCACCGGCTGCGCGTGCGCGGCCAGCGCCGATGCGGCGGCCAGCGCGACGGCGCCGCGCGCGAGAACCAGTGGCCAGTGGTGGTGCATGACCCGGACGTCCTTCCCTGCTAGATTGGTGAGCGGCAAAAGCAAAGCCGAGGGACGGCGGTGTGCCCGCCGCCTTCCTCGGCTCCTCTGAAAAAATTGTAGCGAGACGCAGCGCCGCCGGGGGCGCGCGCGAGTGCAACCAGGCAAAGGAGACGCCATGTACGCAGCGCAACTGTTCACCGGGCAACGCATCCTGGTCACCGGCGGCGGCACCGGCCTGGGCCGGGCCATGGCCGAGCGCTTCCTGGCGCTGGGCGCCGACGTCGCGATCTGCGGCCGGCGCAAGGCCGTGTGCGACCAGACGGCCGACATCTGGCGCGAGCGCTTCCCCGAACGTCGCGTGGACACCTTCGGCGTGGACATCCGCGACGCTCAGGCGGTGGAGGAGATGGTGCATTCGCTGTGGGACGGCGGCGGCCTCACGGGCCTCGTCAACAACGCCGCGGGCAACTTCATCGCGCCGACCGAAAGCCTGTCGCCGCGCGGCTTCGACGCCGTGGCGAACATCGTCTTCCACGGCACCTTCTACGTGACGCAGGCCGTGGGCAAGCGCTGGGTGGCGCAGGCGAAGGACGGCGAGTGGACGCCCAAGCAGCCGTACCGCAGCGTGATGAGCATCGTGACGACCTGGGTCGACAACGGCAGCCCCTACGTGGTGCCCTCGGCCATGAGCAAGGCCGGCATCGACGTGATGACGAAGTCGCTCGCGGTGGAATGGGCGCGCTACGGCGTGCGCCTGAACGCGGTGGGCCCGGGCGAGATCCCGACGGAGGGCATGAGCAAGCGGCTCAACCCCGGCGAGCAGCCGGGCGAGCGCAGCCGCGCGCGCAACCCGATGGCGCGCACCGGAAAGATGGAGGAACTGCAGAACCTCGCCGCCTTCCTGATGGCGCCGGGACAGTGCGACTGGCTCACGGGCCAGAGCATCATGATGGACGGCGGCAACGCGCTGGCCACCGGCGGCAACTTCTACGAACTGCGCGAGTGGACCGACGCGGACTGGCGGGCTGCACGCGAGCGGATCGAGGCGCAGAACGCGAAGGACCGGGCGCAGCGCTGAGCGAAGGAACGACGATGGCCAGCGACGAAGAACAGATCCGCGACGCCGCAGGATGGGGCTGCGGCGATGGTGAGGGCGGGGTACACGCTCACGGTATTGCGCAAGCAGGGAGGGAGGTGATTGCTGGCGCGGGATGCGAATATGTTGGCGGCGACGGAGTAGCCGGTTGCGGATGGTCGCGCGCGGGTGTGGCCCCGGGCGCGGAGGGTTCTGCCGGGAGCTGGCTGTCCAGCGGACTCGCAGTGCCGCCGGCGGCGAGCTTCAGCACGTGGGTGTAGATCATGGTCGTGCTCACGTCGCTGTGGCCCAGCAACTCCTGCACGGTACGGATGTCGGTGCCGCGCTGCAGCAGGTGCGTGGCGAAGCTGTGGCGCAGTGTGTGCGCCGAAACGCGGCGATCCAAGCCGCTGGCCGCCACCGCGCGCTTGAGGGCGCGCTGCAGGCGTTCTTCGTGCAGGTGGTGGCGGCGTTCCTCCCCAGTGGCTGGATCGATGGAAAGCGTGGGGGAGGGGAACAGCCAGAACCAGCTCCAGGTCTGGCCGACGCGCGGATACTTGCGCTCGAGGGCATGCGGCACGTCGACTCCGGCGTGGCCGGTCTGGTGGTCCTGCTGCCAGTGCTTTCGCGCTTCGGCCAGTTGAAAATGCAAGGCGGAGGTCAGCGACTGTGGAAGCATCACGACGCGATCCTTGTTGCCCTTGGCTTGACGGACAACGATGACGTTGCGGTCGAAATCGACATCCTTCACCCGCAGGCGCAAAGCTTCCATCAGCCGCATGCCCGTGCCGTAGAGGAGCCGAGCCACGAGGCTGGTCACGCCGTCGAGCGCGGAAAGGAGCGCCTGCACTTCGGCTGGAGTGAGCACGGTGGGGATGCGGCGGGCGTACCCGGGACGTTGCAGGTCCTCCATCCAGGGAAGCTCGGTGCCCAGCACCTGGCGGTACAGAAAGAGGATGGCGCTCAGCGCCTGGTTGTGCGTGGACGCGGAGACGTGTCGCTGCGTGGCCAGCATGGTGAGGAACGCCTCGACCTGCGGCGCGCCCATGTCGCGTGGATGCCGCAGGCCATGCCATCGGATGAAGAAGCGGACCCAATACACATAGGCCTTTTCCGTCCGCTGGCTATAGTGCAAGTAGCGAGCCCGCTCGCGCACCTGCGCGAGCAAGCGCGTGGATTGCAGCGGGGGCAGGGCGGCCTGGGGCATCGCGTATTTATACTGTGAGTGCATACAGTATGTGGCGGAAAGGCGCTCTGCGCAAGGACCGTAGGGATGAGGGTGCCGGAGAACTGGGGTGCACCGATGATTTATCCCGCAGGGCGGCCAATTTGCAGGGATGCGGGATATGACTTGCGAAGTGGTCGCCTGTTTATCCGGCATGAATGGGAGGAAGTCCTTGATGGAGCTGGCTAAATCCGGAGTCGAGTCGATGGATGTATCGGGTGCGTGCGGGATAAGAGGTCTCGGCGTGCGGTCTACATTACGTTAGGCGGCACTCTTGAAGGACAGTGAGTTTTCGAAGGTCGTAGAAGAGGCGCTGGAGACCTTAGCTGCGTTCTCCGTCCCGATCTATCGGACGGATCACAACCGTCGGCCAATCTTGCATGGGACAGGATTCTTCGTGGCAAAGGGTGGCGGTCATTTCCTAGTGTCGGCAGCGCATGTCCTAGACGACGCAGCGGCGAAAGGACTCTTCTATTACGTTGAGCCCAGCGTCATTCGCAAGTTGTCTGGGCGACTGCTTCTCTGGCCTGCCGGCGGCGATCGCCTGAAAGACCAAATTGATGTCGGCGTACTCCGTCTTACGTCCGACAACACCCCGCCTTATCCGGCGGTGAACAAGCATCCGATGCTCCCGGAATACTTGCTCCCTGAATATCTTCCCCGCGCAGGCCGCAGCTATGTGTTTGTCGGTTTCCCCGGAACAAGGAGCAAGACGAGCGGAGCGAGTCTAACGGTGACTACCTCGCCGTACGCATTCAGGTGCAGTCCCATCAGCGACGACGACTATTCCAGAATGGGTCTGGAGCCGAAATCGCATGTTGCTCTCCGGCTCGACCTGAAGGAAGGTTATGACCCAAGTGGAAGCCGCACTGTGTTTCCCAAGCCGCAGGGGATGAGTGGCGCCCCGATCGTCGTCCTCTACAACCACGACGGGTCAAGCCACTCCAAGGTGTTCCCAGTAGTCGCGGTCGCCACCACCTATCGGGTGCACGACAAAGTTGTACTCGGAACTGACGTGAGCTATGTTCTTGACGCGATAGAGGGTGCCAGCGGAGTGGGGGAGTGATGCCTAACTGGTCGGTCGACTCGGACACGTTGCGGCAAGGGGCCGGTCACCTCTACGTTAGGCATCAAGAATTCAGGAGGAGACGTTTGTGAGGATTTTCGATTTCGCACTGGTCACTGAGTGGGAGTCTCGTTTGGACGACTTGGCGCGGCTTGCGGAGCCGGAGCGCTGGACGTACTTGCGCGTGCCCTCGGAATCACGCCTGCCCGTCTTGGATAGCTACATCAGACACACTTTCGCGCGTCTCTCTGAACAAGACAAGGTGCTGACGACTGCCACAACAGCGGCGTTCAACACTGGATTGCTGACGCCGTCGCAGGAGCAGATCTTCGGTGTGTTCAGTGTCGCAACGCGCTTCGACAACGCTCAGCCAACTGGCCCGGGCAACAAGAAATGGTTCCTGAAGGGATGGGCACGCGCTGGAGACAGGCTCTTGACGGGATTTGCGCAGCTTCCTCCACTTCCCACGTATTGGGACGATCCTGGCAATCTCATCTTCAACCCGGCCCTTCATGTCGAACTGAATCTTGATCACATTATCCGAGACAACCTTAATCGGTTCCCAGTGGAGCTCGGGGGGCAGCTGGGGCAAGATGGCGTTCCTGCAGCGGAAGACCTAGACCCCGATGAAGAGATCCGAGAGAACGCTAACGCGTCGGAAAATGTGAGGGTCCCGTTGGCGCTGCGAAATGCACTCGAAGGGGCCATGAAACACAGTATTCGCCTAGCCCAGCGAAGCTACCGGATCGCAGTTCCTCAATTTCATCGTGGTCATGTGCAACTGCTTCTGCCTCTCTACATGCGTGACTCCGATACCGTCGACCTTGCCTTGACGCTGGAGCGCCACGGGGAGTGGTACCGGGGGGCAACTGTCCTATACCCAGATTGGGCATACCGACATGCACGTTTATTGGCGCGCCCGAACAGTGAATGGCTGGGAGGCTTCCGGAAGGACCGGCCGCTTGATGCCTAACAGGTCGGTCGACTCGGACACGTTGCGGGGAGGGGGGGGGGGGGGGGGGGGGGGGGGGGGCCCCCCCCCCCCCCCTTCCTCCACATGTGTTTCTACCTTTCCTTGGGGGGCCAGGAACCCCGTAGGAAAAAATTTTGGGTGTTTT